>NZ_JBGDTY010000024.1:0-44908 GCF_046552515.1 Salmonella sp. SAL00653 | reverse complement strand
AAATACAAAACGCCCGATGATGTTCATCAGGCGTTTTACAGACAAAAAACTGTCAACCTATATCAGGACTAGTCACTAGGGATAACAGTATTTGTTCAGACACATTCTGTGATCCGTAATCGCTTTCATTACGCTTCCTGCCGTGAGTTTTAACGAAGGATTTATAGTCAGTCCCGCACTTTCCAGCCCCTTCGCTGTCCATTTATTGCAGGTATTGAGTATGCCGTAGCGGCCATTCGCGGCGTAAAACTGGCTATCGCCGTAAATTCCTTGTTTTAACGGAATCAGATTACCCCCTTCGTCACGCGCAAAGCTGCGGCCCAGATAGCGCATCAGACTGTTACGCTGGTTTGTGTGCAGGAGCAGTGATTTTATCTCGCTACCGACGAAATAGCGTTCTGGTTGACCGGAAAAGGCGACGATGTGCATAACCGCGCCGGATGACCAGAACATGGCCTGGAGCGTAAGCGCGGTGGTTATTTCTTGTGACTGATAAAAGCCCTTATCGCCCCAGCCGATTTCATACCACTGCGTCTCCTGAGCGAACCGCTTTTTAAGCTGTGGCAGAACGGTATTAACATCATGGGCCGGCGCAATAATTCCCGTGTGCCAGCCATGACTGACGATATAGATTTCCGTCGGGGAGGGCTGTCCGCCTGTCGTAGGTTTTACGGCTTGTGGAAAGGTTGTGCAGCCATATAGCAATAAACTTATCCAGGCGATAAAGAGATTTTTCATGACATATCACCAGCAAAGGCGCGGTATATTGTGGCGTTTGTCTAATGACGCTGCGCTTATCGGGTCGGTGCTGGATTGGTAATTCATTGATATTTTTGCATTCCTCTTCGAGGGCAATAAGGCGAATGTCATAACTACAATACGTTTTAACCATTCAGGCGGAAGTTGGCTTCCGCCTGTTTTACTTTTACTCTCACGCTTTATTTTTTAAACATCTGCTCTGGATCGATAATCAGCGCCCGATAACCCAGCATACCGGCACGGTTACTGTGTACTTTTAGCTCCAGCATCACATCCTGAGTACCGTCTTTGACTTCATCCAGAACGGAAACGATTGGATTTGTACCGCTCATTCCCGCTGTGGCCGAGTACATGAACATCGTTTTGGTTTCCGGGCGATATTCCGTGACGGAAGTAATGGCGCTGTACCAGTCAAAACCGCGCTCTTTACCATATTCCCACATTTGGGAAACCGTCATATTTTTTTCGTCAATCTGATATTCCACGCCGCGGGAATATTTCATTGACGGCATGGCCGGTTGTTCCATGCCGCGCGCATCGCCGTTATCAAAGGCGGTCACGACGGTTTTACCTCCGGTGCTTTTGGATGGCACTAACCAACCGGTATGTTGTGTCCATGTCCAGTCAAATCCACTGTCGCAGTGGTGCGCTTCGCAGGTTAGCGGTTTACCGTTGCTGTCTACGGGTTTCAGCACTTTTTTCGCCAGTTCGCCTTTCCAGCCGGATGGATCGGAAAGTATCCATTTCACTTTTTTATCGCGGCCAATTTTGATGATGGCAGACTGGTGGCGCGAGCTAATGATAATGCTGTCGTCGCGAGGATCGTAGCTGACGGAGTTAACATGCGCCCAGTTGCGGCCCGGGCCGGAGCCCGCGATATCGCCGAAGGGTTGTTTTGCAAGCTGCTCTTTGGTCATGACCTGACCGGAATGTTCGGCATCGACGCTCAAACATACCGCTCCCTGATCCATCGCCAGAATAACGTCGTCACGATAGGGGGCGAGGATTTTTGGCAGATCCCAGTAATCGACGGTATCGCCGTTCTGGTCAACTTCAAGAATATGATCACGCACAGTATTGATGGTGTATTTACCATTTAATGGATAATTTTCTTTTGCGACACGCAGCAGGTAGGTGCCTTTCGGCGTTTCGGTAATGGCGTGCGAAAAATCAATAAATCCTTTTGGCAGTCGTTTATCGGAAATAACGCGGCCTAAGAAATCATATTTAAAGTAACGTTGACCCTGGCCAAAAATAAGATTGCCATCGTTAACCTGATGGAAGCTCATCATGGAACCAAAGCGCGTTATATCATCCTGGTTACGGAATTTATCAATATTCATATAGCCGCGAACATCGCCATTCGTATCGCTAATCCAGTTGATACCGGTATAATCCCAGTTCGTCGCGCCGCCTGCGACATGCATAATGTGGCCGGCTCTTGGCATCCCCGTTATATGGTTAAAAAGATATAAGCGATTTTTAAGCGAGCTATCGACTTTAACCGGTTCTACCGTAGGAAGAACGGCAGTTTGCCCGGTAGTAGAGGGTAATGATACCGGTGCGGCGTAAATGGACCACGTATAAGTTTGTTTTTTACCTTCTTCAGTCCAGTCAACTTTAACTTTATTGACATAATCTGGATACAAGCCAAATACAGGTATGCCGTCATGGGTATTTATAGCCTGCGGGCCGACATCATAACTGATCGGGATACCTTTTTCCCCTTTCCCTAAAACGGTAACCTTCACGTTCTGTACATTATGATTGGCTTTATTAATGATTGCTGTTAATGGGAAAACGCCGCCGTAGGGGGCGACATCGACCATACCTAATGGCCCTTCATGGACTGGAATGACATCTGCTGATGCGACCATTGGCCTGTTTGGGTCTAAAACGCCTGAGGCCAAAACGCTGCCGCTCAAACACAGGCAGCATAATACAGGTAAGACTTTCCTTGTAAATAACATATTTATTTCCCCATTCGATATTATCGATAAAATGAATGTATATTAACCTTCTTATTTATCGGAGATGAAAAAACATTTAAGAAAGTAAAATAATCCGCGGAGGGGAATAATGATGTTGGTCACAAATATGAGGTGTCCATGGTCTTTTTAACAATACTCATCGTTATACTATTTGTTCAGTAAATATATGGCGGTGTATTATTATTCATGTACGCTTTGCTACGTGAAACTTTAAATAAAGATTGGAAGTTTAAATATAATAAAATTATATCGGTTATGGCATGTCGGGAATTTTTTTCAGGAAAATAACGAAGAGAAACCTTATTATGTCTGACAAATTTATCCACCGAGGGCTATTCGGGAAGATGAACGTTTAGAAAAATGTCGGAGATAGCCGTGTACAGGGGGAATCGTTAAAAAAGCGCGGCCAGAGGCGTTCTGACCGCATGCTTTGCTATCAGTATTCCCACGTTTCCGGGTCAATCCCCATCTCACGCATGATCTCTTTTGCCGCTTCCGGGATTTCATCGCTGCGCTCTTTTCGCAGATCGGCATCATCCGGCAAGGGTTGCCCGGTAAAGGCGTGCAGAAATGCTTCACACAACAGCTCGCTGTTGGTGGCGTGGCGCAGGTTGTTCACCTGACGACGCGTACGTTCATCGGTGAGGATTTTTAACACCTTCAGAGGAATGGAAACCGTAATTTTTTTGACTTGCTCACTCTTCTTACCGTGCTCAGCGTATGGGCTGATATATTCGCCGCTCCATTCAGCCATGAGATACTTAATCCTCTTCGTCATTAATATTGAGGTCTGAACCTGAGCCCGGACCATAATCGCGCGTAGTTTACCGTAGTGGCGCGGCCCTGACACGAAGTTAGCGGTCGCAGATGTGCGCTAATGCATATAATTTTAACGGCTATTTGCGGTTTGCTCAATCTATACGCAAAGAAGTTTAGGTGTCCAGATGTATTGACGTCTATTGTGGTAGTGGTTAATCTGTGGCCTGACTTTCACCGACTCAGCCAGGAGTATCTTCATATGACGCGTAAACAGGCCACTATCGCAGTGCGTAGCGGATTAAACGATGACGAACAATACGGCTGCGTTGTGCCGCCAATTCATCTCTCCAGTACCTATAACTTTACCGGTTTCAATGAGCCGCGCGCGCATGATTATTCCCGCCGCGGTAATCCCACGCGTGATGTGGTTCAGCGCGCATTAGCGGAACTGGAAGGCGGCGCGGGCGCGGTATTGACGAATACCGGCATGTCGGCGATTCATCTGGTCACCACCGTTTTCCTCAAGCCGGGCGATCTGCTGGTCGCGCCGCATGATTGCTATGGCGGCAGTTATCGTCTGTTTGACAGTCTGGCGACACGCGGCTGTTATCGTGTGCGGTTTGTCGATCAGGGCGATGAACGCGCCTTACAGGCGGCGCTGGAAGAAAAACCGAAGCTGGTACTGGTAGAAAGTCCAAGTAATCCATTGTTACGCGTGGTGGATATTGCGAAAATCTGTCGGCTGGCGCGCGAGGCGGGCGCAGTGAGCGTCGTTGATAACACGTTTTTAAGCCCGGCGCTGCAAAATCCGCTGGCGTTGGGTGCCGATCTGGTGTTGCATTCATGCACGAAATATCTCAACGGTCATTCGGATGTCGTGGCCGGCGTGGTGATTGCGAAAGATCCGGAAGTGGTCACTGAACTGGCGTGGTGGGCGAATAATATTGGCGTGACCGGCGGGGCGTTTGATAGCTATCTGCTGCTGCGCGGTTTGCGAACTCTGGTGCCGCGTATGGAGCTGGCGCAGCGCAACGCGCAGGCGATTGTGAAATATCTGCAAACCCAGCCGTTGGTGAAAAAACTGTATCATCCGTCGCTGCCGGAAAATCAGGGGCATGAAATTGCCGCGCGCCAGCAAAAAGGCTTTGGCGCAATGTTGAGTTTTGAACTGGATGGGGATGAGGAGACGCTGCGTCGTTTTCTGGGCGGGTTGTCGCTGTTTACGCTGGCGGAATCTTTAGGGGGAGTGGAAAGTTTGATCTCTCACGCCGCCACCATGACGCATGCCGGTATGTCGCCGCAGGCGCGTGCCTCCGCCGGGATCTCCGAAACGCTACTGCGTATCTCCACCGGTATTGAAGATGGCGAAGATTTAATTGCCGACCTGGAAAATGGCTTCCGGGCTGCAAACAAGGGGTAAACATGAGTGTGATTGCGCAGGCAGGGGCGAAAGGTCGTCAACTGCATAAATTTGGCGGCAGTAGTCTGGCGGATGTGAAGTGTTACCTGCGTGTCGCAGGCATTATGGCGGAGTATTCGCAGCCTGACGATATGATGGTAGTGTCCGCCGCAGGCAGTACCACCAACCAGTTGATTAGCTGGCTCAAGTTAAGCCAGACCGATCGCCTTTCTGCGCATCAGGTATTACAGACGTTACGCCGCTACCAGTGCGATCTGATTAGCGGGCTGCTTCCCGCCGACGCGGCAGATGACTTAACCAGCGCTTTTATCAGCGATCTGGAACGTCTTGCCGCCTTGCTCGACGGCGGCGTAACGGATGCCGTCTATGCTGAGATTGTCGGACACGGCGAAATTTGGTCGGCGAGATTGATGTCCGCCGTCCTGAATCAGCAGGGGCTGGATGCCGCCTGGCTGGACGCGCGCGCATTTTTACGCGCCGAACGCGCCGCACAGCCGCAGGTTGATGAAGGGCTATCTTATCCTTTATTGCAACAGCTACTGGCGCAGCATCCGGGCAAACGTCTGGTCGTGACCGGCTTTATCAGCCGCAATCATGACGGCGAAACGGTCCTGTTAGGCCGGAACGGTTCCGACTATTCCGCCACGCAAATCGGCGCGCTGGCGGGCGTTTCCCGCGTGACCATCTGGAGCGATGTCGCGGGCGTTTATAGTGCCGACCCGCGCAAAGTGAAAGATGCCTGCCTGCTGCCGTTGCTGCGTCTGGACGAAGCCAGCGAGCTGGCGCATCTGGCGGCGCCTGTTCTGCACGCCCGTACGCTACAGCCAGTGTCCGGCAGCGATATCGATTTGCAGTTGCGCTGTAGCTACACGCCGGATCAAGGGTCAACCCGAATTGAACGAGTGCTGGCTTCCGGGACGGGCGCGCGTATCGTGACCAGTCACGATGATATCTGTCTGATTGAGTTTCAGGTGCCCGCCAGCCAGGATTTCAGGCTGGCGCATAAAGAGCTCGACCAAATTTTAAAACGGGCGCAGGCGCGTCCGCTGGCAGTGGGCGTGCATCGCGATCGCCAGCTATTGCAGTTCTGCTATACCGCCGAGGTAGCGGATAGCGTACTGAAACTCCTCGACGATGTCGGGCTGCCGGGCGAATTGCGCCTGCGGCAGGGGCTGGCGCTGGTGGCGATGGTCGGTGCGGGCGTTACTCGCAATCCGCTACACTGCCATCGCTTCTGGCAGCAGCTTAAAGGTCAGCCAGTGGAATTTACCTGGCAGTCGGAGGAGGGCATCAGTCTGGTGGCGGTGCTGCGTACCGGCCCAACTGAGAGCCTGATTCAGGGGCTGCATCAGTCGATTTTCCGCGCCGAAAAACGCATTGGCCTGATGCTGTTCGGTAAGGGGAACATCGGCTCCCGTTGGCTGGAACTGTTTGCCCGTGAACAAAGCACGCTTTCCGCGCGTACTGGCTTTGAATTTGTGCTGGCGGGCGTGGTGGATAGCCGCCGTAGCCTGCTGAATTATGAAGGGCTGGATGCCAGCCGCGCGCTGGCATTCTTTGATGATGAAGCCGTTGAGCAGGACGAAGAGTCGCTATTCCTGTGGATGCGTGCGCATCCGTATGATGATTTAGTGGTGCTGGATGTGACAGCAAGCGAGCAACTGGCCGATCAGTATCTTGATTTCGCCAGCCACGGTTTTCATGTGATTAGCGCCAATAAACTGGCGGGCGCAAGCGCCAGCGATAAGTATCGCCAGATTCATGACGCGTTTGAAAAAACCGGGCGTTACTGGCTGTATAACGCCACCGTGGGCGCGGGGTTGCCGATCAACCACACGGTGCGGGATCTGATTGACAGCGGCGATACGATTCTCTCGATCAGCGGGATCTTCTCCGGGACGCTATCCTGGCTGTTCCTGCAATTTGACGGCACGGTGCCGTTTACCGATCTGGTGGATCAGGCCTGGCAGCAGGGGCTGACCGAACCCGATCCGCGCGTCGATCTTTCCGGAAAAGATGTCATGCGTAAGCTGGTGATTCTGGCGCGCGAGGCGGGATACGACATCGAGCCGGATCAGGTGCGTGTAGAATCGTTGGTGCCGGCGCACTGTGAAGAAGGGTCTATCGATCACTTTTTCGAAAACGGCGACGCGCTGAATGAACAGATGGTGCAGCGTCTGGAGGCAGCCCGCGAACTGGGGCTGGTGTTGCGTTACGTGGCGCGTTTCGACGCCAATGGCAAAGCGCGCGTCGGCGTTGAAGCGGTGCGTCCGGAACATCCGCTGGCGGCGCTGCTGCCGTGCGATAATGTCTTTGCTATTGAAAGCCGCTGGTATCGCGATAACCCGCTGGTGATCCGTGGGCCGGGCGCGGGCCGCGATGTGACCGCCGGGGCGATTCAGTCGGATATCAACCGCCTGGCGCAGTTGCTGTAATAAAGGCAAGTTCGTGAGCGAAGCGCCGGGTTGCGCTTCGCTCCCTCATCAATACGTTATGCAGTCATTCTGTAGATACTGATATACGAAGCGCCATCCGATTGCTGACGCAACATTATGGCGTGATGCTTTTTACATTCTCAACCCGGACATCCATCCGGGGGTAAGGAATATTGATGCCGTTTTCATCCATTGCTTCCTTGATATTTTCCAGAAGATCGTAGTAAGTACTCCAGTACTGAGCGTTGGGCACCCATACGCGAACATAGAAATTCAGGCTAGAGGGCGCAAGTTCGCCCAGGCGGACTGTAATATCGCGGGTTTTATCAATGCGATGATCTTGCTCAATAATACGATGTATCACGTTTTTTACGTCAGCAATACGGCTTTGGTAATCCACGCCAATAATCAGATCAATACGTCGATAGGGGTGTCGTGAATAGTTGATAATATTATCAGCAATAATTTTACCATTCGGGATGACAACTTCTTTGCTATCCGCAGTGAGCAGAGTGGTGGAGAAAATATGGACCTTTTCTACTGTGCCGATAACCAGGCCAATTTGTACAATTTCCCCGGCGCGGAAAGGGCGCAGGGAGACAAGCAGTACGCCTGCGGCAAAGTTGGAAAGTGACCCTTGCAACGCCAGGCCAATGGCTAAACCCGCCGCGCCGATAACGGCAATAATTGAGGAGGTTTCTATACCGACACGGCCAAGAGCGGCTACTGTCGTGAAAGCTATCGTGATGTAGCGAACCAGCGCGGAGAAAAAGTGGACAATAGTGGCATCCACTTGCCGCCTGAGAAGTAATTTTTCCAGCCCCCTCGATAGTAAGCGAGCTATTAACTTACCGATGAAAAGTAGAATGATGGCGGCAACAACATTCCAGCCAAAATGAATTACTGAGTCACTGTGCTCGGCCATCCATTTGATCGCGCCTTTAATTTTTGGAAATAACTCAAAACCTTCCATGTTTATCCTCTGTCAGCAGTATCCGCGGTATTAGCGGTAATAAAACGGTTCATTTTTGCCTGGATAATCGCCGCGCCGACGGGTGGCAGCAGTAACGCCCAGAATAGTGTCCAGCCGGTTCGTATTCCGCCATCTTCGTTTTTATTCGCCAGCAGAGCGCGGATTTCATCGCTAAGCGTCAGACACAATATGGCTGTGCCAAACGGCATAATGGCTGACAGCCATCCCGCGCCACATGCGGTCATGAGTCGGGGCGAAGGCGCCACAAATTGCATTTCCCGGTGAATTCTGAAGAACCAATAAATAATATAAAATGGAATGAAAAAGGCCAATAATGCGACGACAAGGGGTTCTGCGCACTCAGGTCGCTGGGTTGATGAGAACCTTTTGGGCGGTGCAATATAGAAAAGTTCTTTTTTGAGCGGTAATAGTAGCAAAAGCGCGATAACCGCTAAAGTAATTACGATTATTCCTATATAAGGAATTGAGTATATAAATATAGACAGATAGCCAGCGATGATAAATTTGAACAGTAAGCAGAGGCTAAATAAAATAACAAATGTCTGAGCACTGCCGATAGCGCTGAAAAGCAGCATGGGGACTAACAGCGTTATGATCCCCATACCCAGATTAATTAAAAACTGCGCTATGATAAGCCTGACTACGTCAGACGGGCCATTTATGCAGAAGGAACAGACCACGCCAATGATTAACAGGAGCGCAACAAAGTAGAAGGGGTAACATTTTTTATACGGCAGACAAACCAGCTGGCAACCATACCCAGGAGGTATCCCAGTTGGCCGCAAACGAGAATAACACCAATACGATCGGCTGGAATAGACAGTGATTTACTCCAAAAATAAACACCATACGACGATCCCAGCGAACTGATAAAAGAGAGCACCAAAAAGAAAAAAGTGATCCCCCAGAATCGATAGCTACTCAGGAGATCGGCGCAGGTCCATTTTTTATCTGACATTGACGGTAAAGTAATTTCCATATTTATCCCTTGTTTTCCATAGAAAATAAGAATGTATAGAACTATTTAAATTGATAATAAATATTGATTATGTGAATAACGTTTATAGCCAATTTTAACTTAAAACGAAGGGCCATTTTATCAAATAGTTCTATTCTTTTTCAGCGTATAAAAGTAGGATGTGAGGTGATTAAATCTATAGCGCCTTCTGAATGATAATCTGTGATTTTTTATGCGTGGCATTACATCATTGGGTTAAATGTGATTCCATTGTGAGTTATATTTTTCCGTCAGCAAATACAGAATTTGCGTGACGCGTTTGGCGGAATAGTGGGCGCTTTGCTGGAATTCAGGTTGTTGCCATAGCCAGGTAACAAAGCGGCGACTAGCCGCCAGATTAACGGCGACACCTTGTTCTAAGTGGGAACCGGTTAACGAACAGACCATTTTGCGGTTGTGACCTTGCCCCCAGAGCTGCCACTGATTTTGCCACCATCCCTGCCATGTTTTGCCTAACAGTTGCCACTCTGCGCGGCAATCGTCATCGTTTATCTCTTCCTCAACGAACCACAGCGAGGAGAGACGCTGGCGAAACCGCTCCGCCCATGCCGTAATGACCGCGCCGCGCAAAAAACACTCATGGGCAATGATGTGTGTCGTGACATCAGGAAAACGGTTTTTCAGCACCCGAAAATGACCATGCGCCGTAATGACCGGGCGAAGTATTGTTCCTTGCGCGTTACGTTTAAGCGCCGCCGGGCCATACTGAATCTCATCGAACTGACTGCGCTGTAAAAATTGCCGTTCTTTAATGGCGATACGGTGAATAATATCGCCCTTCTCGCCCTCGGGCGGCGCAATTCCTTTCCAGTGGTAATGCAAACTTTTTCCGGCAGACAGTAACGTGAAATTGCTGGAAAGGTGAAGAATATTGCCGCGAACAGCATCAAAACTGAATAAAAAGTACAATTGCTGGAGGGCATTCGCTCCCTGAAACGGTACGAGCAGCGGAATACTGCAAATCTGTTCCGGCGTTTCGGCGACATTCAGCGCGTGCTGTTTTGGCGTCCAGACTTTCTTACAGTACTGGCACTGAAGTCGCTGCGTTCCGCCGGGATTACGTCCATAACGAATCCATGTTTTTTGATAGCAGTCGGGGCAAAAGTGACCATGCTCTTTGGCATATTGCGCGATATAAGCAGACGCCCAGCGGCGAAATTCCCCCTTGTTGAAGAGCGGCGGATAACTGCCGCAGGCTCGACAATGCAATGCCGGATAACCCAGGCGATAGTCCGGCCACACATAATCCGGCGAGTCAGGCAGCCCAAGATTGCGACAACCAGCGCTTTTGCAGGCATTAATGGTGAACAGAGGCGGCATACATTTTACCAACGATTTTGGCAGGTCGTTGATTCTGCCTTCATAAAACGGTACGCGGGTGTGAGGACTCTCACATAAAAAAACCTTTCAGAACGTAACGTAGCGAATCTTTATATGACTGAAAGGGACTTATTTATGAAAGTAAAACTGCTTGCTGCCGGTATTTTGTTCACGCTGCCGTTCTGGGCCTGCGCCAAAGATGTCACCATTATTTACACCAACGATCTACACGCCCATGTGGAGCCTTATAAAGTGCCGTGGATTGCTGACGGTAAACGCGATATTGGCGGTTGGGCCAATATCACCACGCTGGTGAAGCAGGAAAAAGCCAAAAATAAGGCGACGTGGTTTTTTGATGCCGGAGATTACTTTACCGGACCGTATATCAGCAGCCTGACGAAGGGTAAAGCGATTATCGATATTTTGAATACCATGCAGTATGACGCTGCCACTATCGGTAATCATGAGTTCGATCATGGCTGGGACAATACATTGTTGCAACTGAGCCGGGCAAAATTCCCTATCGTGCAGGGCAATATTTTTTATGAGGACAGCAGTAAATCCTTCTGGGATAAGCCGTACACCATTGTTGAAAAAGATGGCGTCAAGATTGGCGTAATCGGCTTACACGGTGTCTTTGCTTTTAATGATACGGTTTCTGCCGCGACGCGCGTGGGCATTGAGGCACGCGATGAAATTAAGTGGCTGCAACGTTACATTGATGAACTTAAAGGTAAAGTCGATCTGACCGTCGCGCTGATTCACGAAGGCACCCCGGCCCGCCAGTCCAGCATGGGAAATACCGATGTGCGACGCGCGCTGGATAAAGATATTCAGACCGCAAGTCAGGTAAAAGGGCTGGATATTTTGATTACCGGCCACGCGCATGTCGGTACGCCGGAACCGATTAAAGTCGGTAATACGCTGATCCTCTCAACGGACAGCGGCGGTATTGATGTGGGTAAACTGGTGCTGGATTACAAAGAGAAACCACACCACTTTACGGTGAAGAACTTCGAGCTGAAGACCATTTTTGCTGATGAGTGGAAGCCCGATCCGCAAACGAAACAGGTGATCGACGGCTGGAACAAAAAGCTCGATAAAGTCGTGCAGCAAACGGTGGCCCAGTCGCCGGTCGAGTTAACGCGCGCGTATGGCGAATCGTCGTCGCTGGGGAATCTGGCGGCGGATGCGCTGCTTTTTACGGCGGGGAAAGACACCCAGTTAGCGCTTACTAACTCTGGCGGTATCCGCAACGAAATCCCGGCTGGCGCGGTGACGATGGGGGCGGTAATCAGTACCTTCCCGTTCCCTAATGAACTGGTCACGATGGATTTAACCGGTAAACAATTGCGCAGCCTGATGGAGCATGGCGCTGGATTAAGCAACGGCGTATTGCAGGTGTCTAAAGGGCTGGAGATGAAGTATGACAGCAGCAAACCTGTCGGCCAGCGGGTTACCGTGCTGACGCTCAATGGCAAGCCGATTGACGATGCTACGGTTTATCACATCGCTACCAACAGCTTCCTTGCCGACGGCGGTGATGGTTTTGCGGCATTCACGGAAGGCCAGGCGCGGAATACCTCCGGCGGCTACTATGTGTCGAATGCGATAGTTGATTACTTTAAGGCGGGCAACACCATCACGGATGAGCAGCTCAAAGGAATGCGCGTTGCGGATGTGAAGAAGTAATTTCCCCTGCCGCGGCGCGTTCAGTGCCGCGGCGTGACATGAAGAAAATTCATCTTTGCTGAATATTCCTCATTCTTTGGCGTGATTTTTCAGTTGACGTCCTCCCGCTTTTCCGTCATTTTTACATCTGGACGTCTAAACGGATAGATGTTTACAACACAACAAATAATAACATGCGATTGATGAGGTAAGGTATGAGCTTTTTTCACGCCAACCAGCGGGAAGCCCTGAATCAGAGCCTGGCGGAAGTACAGGGTCAGATTAACGTTTCGTTTGAATTTTTCCCGCCGCGCACCAGTGAAATGGAGCAAACCCTGTGGAACTCCATCGATCGCCTGAGCAGTCTGAAACCGAAGTTTGTTTCGGTAACGTATGGCGCCAACTCCGGGGAACGCGACCGCACCCATAGCGTTATTAAAGGCATCAAAGAGCGTACTGGGCTTGAGGCCGCGCCGCACCTTACCTGTATTGACGCCACGCGCGATGAACTGCGCACCATCGCCCGCGACTACTGGAATAACGGTATCCGCCACATTGTCGCTTTGCGCGGCGATTTGCCGCCGGGCAGCGGTAAGCCGGAGATGTACGCCGCCGATCTGGTTGGTTTGCTCAAAGAGGTGGCCGATTTCGATATTTCAGTAGCGGCCTATCCGGAGGTACATCCGGAAGCGAAAAGCGCGCAGGCCGATCTGCTTAATCTGAAGCGTAAAGTGGATGCTGGCGCTAACCGCGCGATAACCCAATTTTTCTTCGATGTGGAAAGCTACCTGCGTTTTCGCGACCGCTGTGTTTCCGCCGGTATCGACGTAGAAATTATTCCCGGCATTTTACCGGTGTCTAACTTTAAACAGGCGAAAAAATTTGCCGATATGACCAATGTCCGCATTCCGTCCTGGATGTCACTGATGTTTGAGGGGCTGGATGATGACGCAGAAACCCGCAAGCTGGTGGGCGCTAACATTGCGATGGACATGGTGAAAATTTTAAGTCGCGAAGGAGTGAAGGATTTCCACTTCTACACGTTGAATCGTGCGGAAATGAGTTATGCCATTTGCCACACGCTGGGCGTAAGACCGGGTTTATAACCTCCAGCTCCCTGCCGGGAGCTTTATTACACCTCATATTGATCTACATCTCTGTAACTAAAAATATAAAAGGTATTAGCTATTGAATCTGTGGATTAATTCAACTATATCTATTTGCTCCTGGTGTATATCGTAACGGTAACACTTTAAAAGGGAGCTGAGATATGAGCACGACCGACGATACCCATAACACGTTATCCACTGGAAAATGTCCTTTCCATCAGGGGGGGCATGACCGAAGCGCAGGCGCAGGGACAGCCAGCCGCGACTGGTGGCCGAACCAGCTTCGCGTGGATCTTTTGAATCAACATTCCAACCGTTCTAACCCGCTGGGCGAAGACTTTGACTACCGCAAAGAGTTTAGCAAGTTAGACTACTCCGCCCTGAAAGGGGATCTCAAGGCGCTGCTGACCGATTCACAACCGTGGTGGCCCGCCGACTGGGGCAGCTATGTCGGTTTGTTTATTCGTATGGCCTGGCATGGCGCTGGCACCTACCGTTCTATTGATGGTCGTGGCGGCGCGGGTCGTGGTCAACAGCGTTTTGCGCCGCTTAACTCCTGGCCGGATAACGTCAGCCTGGATAAGGCGCGTCGTTTGTTGTGGCCGATTAAGCAGAAATATGGCCAGAAAATTTCCTGGGCCGACCTGTTTATTCTGGCGGGTAACGTGGCGCTGGAAAACTCCGGCTTCCGTACCTTCGGTTTTGGCGCCGGGCGTGAAGATGTCTGGGAACCGGATCTGGATGTGAACTGGGGCGATGAAAAAGCCTGGTTGACTCACCGACACCCTGAAGCGCTGGCAAAAGCGCCGCTGGGCGCGACCGAGATGGGCCTTATCTACGTTAACCCGGAAGGGCCGGATCACAGCGGCGAACCACTTTCTGCCGCCGCCGCCATTCGCGCTACCTTTGGCAATATGGGGATGAACGACGAAGAAACCGTGGCGTTGATCGCTGGCGGGCATACCCTCGGTAAAACCCACGGCGCGGCAGCGGCATCCCATGTAGGGGCCGATCCGGAAGCCGCGCCGATTGAAGCGCAGGGCTTAGGTTGGGCCAGCAGCTATGGTAGCGGCGTTGGCGCGGATGCTATCACCTCCGGGCTGGAAGTGGTCTGGACGCAGACGCCGACCCAGTGGAGCAACTATTTCTTCGAGAACCTGTTCAAATATGAGTGGGTACAAACCCGTAGTCCGGCTGGCGCTATCCAGTTTGAAGCGGTTGATGCGCCGGATATCATCCCGGACCCGTTCGATCCGTCGAAAAAACGTAAGCCAACCATGCTGGTCACCGACCTGACGCTGCGTTTTGATCCGGAGTTCGAGAAGATTTCCCGTCGTTTCCTTAACGATCCGCAGGCCTTTAATGAAGCCTTTGCTCGTGCCTGGTTCAAACTGACGCACAGAGATATGGGACCAAAAGCGCGTTACATCGGACCGGAAGTGCCGAAAGAAGATCTGATCTGGCAGGACCCGTTGCCGCAACCGCTCTATCAGCCAACGCAGGAAGACATTATCAACCTGAAAGCGGCGATCGCTGCATCCGGGCTTTCTATTAGCGAGATGGTTTCGGTTGCCTGGGCATCCGCGTCTACTTTCCGCGGTGGCGATAAGCGTGGCGGCGCTAACGGCGCGCGTCTGGCATTAGCGCCTCAGCGCGACTGGGAGGTCAACGCCGTTGCGGCTCGCGTTCTGCCGGTATTAGAAGCGCTCCAGAAAACGACGAATAAAGCTTCGCTGGCCGATATTATTGTGCTGGCGGGCGTGGTCGGTATCGAGCAGGCGGCCGCTGCTGCGGGTGTCAGCATCAGCGTACCTTTTGCGCCGGGCCGGGTGGATGCGCGTCAGGATCAGACCGACATCGAGATGTTCTCGCTGCTTGAACCGATTGCCGATGGATTCCGTAACTATCGTGCGCGTCTGGATGTGTCGACGACCGAATCGCTGTTGATTGATAAAGCGCAGCAGTTAACGTTGACCGCACCGGAAATGACGGTACTGGTTGGCGGGATGCGTGTGCTGGGAACCAACTTTGACGGCAGCCAGAACGGTGTCTTTACTGACAGACCGGGCGTGCTCAGCACTGACTTCTTCGCTAATCTGCTGGATATGCGTTACGAGTGGAAACCGACCGACGAATCTAATGAGCTGTTCGAAGGCCGGGATCGTCTGACTGGCGAGGTGAAATACACGGCGACCCGCGCCGATCTGGTGTTTGGTTCCAACTCCGTACTGCGCGCGCTGGCGGAAGTTTACGCGTGTAGCGATGCGCACGAGAAGTTTGTGAAGGACTTCGTCGCGGCATGGGTGAAAGTGATGAACCTGGACCGTTTCGATCTGCAATAATCTGATGGGTTAATTCGTCAGCGGCTGCTATTCGGTAGTCGCTGACGTTTTCCGCGTTTAATGCGAAAAATAACGAAAATGCCCCGTGACTTTCCAGTTAAATAATACATCTTCCTCCTGTGCTCCCGCGCCTATGTTATGCACAACCAGCGGCACCCCTTCAGGCGTGACGTTCAGGGATACCACGCCAATATGCGCAAGGCCGTTATCCAGTCGCCAGGAGACAATATCTCCCGGTTGATAATCGCTATATTTATCTGTCACCGGTAACGCTTTGTTGTGACGCTGGAACCAGGTTTCCAGATTCGGAACGCGGCGATGGTCGATATTGCTGTCCGGGCGTTTCAGCTTCCAGTTATTCGGGTAGGCAGAGAAATGCGCCTGCATGTCTTCATGTACCCGTTTCTGTAAATCAACCTGCTGACTGCGCAGCGCGCGGATGACGACATCTGCACATACGCCACGCTCCAGCGGAAGATCGCCATTCGGATAATCCAGACGAACATAGGCAGCATCATAAAATAGCGTCTTACCTATTTGCGTCCCGGCACTTTGGGTGATTGCAGCATTAGTTTGCGCCTGAACGGTTATTGGTCTGGTATCAGAGCGTGGCGAATGATGAGAGATATGGCTAATAAAAAAAGCAGCAAGAATACCGATAAGCGCCTGTGCGAATTTCATCTTCTTCGTCCGTGAAGTGTGTCAGTACGTCATTTGACTTTCCGCGGAGAGAATGGTGCGTGATAAAAAAGTCTATTTCAGGACAAAATGGACTGATTCCAGGCTATGGAATACCTGATGATGGCGCTTCGCTTACCCGGCCTGGATGATTGGATAACAAGGCCAGATAAGGTGCCTGTGTCGACATTCGGCAAATGAATTCTGTTGTGTCAGCAAGCTGAAATACTCCTGACTATTGTCAGGAGTATTGCTCAGACCTTATTCCCATTCCTGCAAGAAGCGTTGACCATACTGGTCGGCGACCAGCAGCGCGGCGTACACTTCATCCGGCGTTGCGCCGCCAGGCATGTTATGAATAGTTTCACCTTCTGCGCAGGAGGCTTCCGCGACGGTGCGCATTTTGGCCGGGATATCCTGTTTAATATCCAGTTGCGCCAGCGTAATCGGCAGGCCAACGGAATGGCACAGCGCCGCAACGGTTTCGATTTCTTCGACCGGCGCGTTTTCCAGCACCAGTTGCGTCAGCGTACCGAAAGCGACCTTCTCACCGTGATAATAGTGGTGCGCATCCGGAATCGCCGTTAAACCGTTATGAATCGCGTGCGCTGCGGCCAGACCGCCGCTTTCAAAACCGACCCCGCTCAGGTAGGTGTTGGCTTCGATGACGCGTTCCAGCGCTGGCGTGACGACGTGCTGTTCGGCGGCCAACATGGCTTTTTCGCCTTCTTCGATCAGCGTGTTATAGCATAGCTCCGCCAGCGCGGCCTGTGTACACTTGCCGCCCGCTATTGTGGTGGCGCCGCTGCGTGAGCAGGCGCGCGCTTCAAACCAGGTCGCCAGCGCATCGCCGATACCGGCTGCCAGCAGACGCGCCGGCGCGCCCGCCACTATCTGCGTATCGACAATAACCATATTCGGGTTATGCGGCAGCAGCAGATAACGGTCAAACTCACCGGCATCGGTATAAATAACCGAGAGTGCGCTGCACGGTGCGTCGGTAGAGGCGATAGTCGGCGCGATAGCGACCGGGACGTTCATAAAATGCGCCAGCGCTTTGGCGGTATCCAGCGTTTTACCGCCGCCGATACCCAGTACGGCGCCACACTGACTTTTCTCGGCGACGGCGCGCAGCCTGTCGATCTCATTTTGCGAACATTCGCCGCCAAACGGGGCGATTTCTACTGACAAACCGGCATCCGTCAGGCTTTTGCGCAGCGTCTCTTCGGCAAATCCCAGCACGAATTTATCGCCCACAACCAGCCAGTTGTTCGCCATTGGTTTTAAATAATCGCCAAGACGCGCGATGACGTTTGCACCCTGAATATACTTACCTGGTGACTGAATAATGCGATCCATACATTTCTCTCCTACAGGTTCAGATTACCAAAAGCGTTTTTCCAGTCTTGCTCAAACTTCTCTATTGCCGACTCTACCGCAGGCGTATTGAGCATTTGTTGCGCTACATCTAAAGGAAGGGTAATCGCCTGGCAACCTGCCAGTAAGCAATCCAGCGCCTGCCGCGGCGTTTTAAAGCTGGCCGCCAGTACCATGCTGTCGGGCGCGTGATGTTCCAGTAGCGTTTGCAGCTCCTGAACCATACGAATGCCATCGCCGCCCTGCGCATCAACGCGGTTGACGTAGGGAGCGACATATTTTGCGCCCGCCAGCGCCGCCAGCAGGCCCTGCGATGCGCTGTAGACGGCGGTGCCCAGCGTCACGATGCCTTCTTTTTTCAGCAATTTAATCGCTGCAAGACCTTCGGCGGTCACCGGAATTTTCACCACAATGCCGGGGATGGCGTTATTCAGTCGTTTGGCTTCTTCCACCATCCCTTTCGCGTCGCGGCTCATGGTCTGCGCAAATAAAGTGCCTTCTTCGCCGATGGCGTTTTGCAGCCTGGGCAGCACATCCCAGATAGATTCTTTGCTGGCTGCCACAATGCTTGGATTGGTGGTGACGCCGGCAATCGGGAAAATGCGCGCCAGACGTTCAACTTCCGCCACGTTAGCGGTATCCAGATAGAGTTCCATAGTCTTTCCTTTACAGTTCAAGTTCATGTTGCAGCAGGCTGGCGATAGCGTCGGCGGAAGCGGCGTTAACCAGCGTGTTGCGGAATTCTTCGTGCATGATGCGGCGGGCCAGGCGCGAGAAAATACGCATATGCTGGTCGCCCGCGGCGTGTTTGTTAAGCGTCAGCATAATGATGAACTGCGCCTCGTCATCTCCCCAGCGTACCGGCGCGTTCAGGCGCGCCACGCTGATGGTGGACTGTTCGATATGTTCCGATTTGCTGTGCGGAATGGCAAAGCTAAAGCCCAGTCCGGTGGAGAATACCGCCTCGCGCGCCCATAGATCGGCTTCCAGTTTGCGCGGGTAGCGGCAGCGGCCCGCCAGCAGCAGATTGTCGGTCATGCCTTTAATCACTTCCTCTTTGCTGCGCCAGTCGCTATCAAGCGTTATGCATTGGGCGGTAACCAGCGGGGCATCCTGCTGCGACATGCGGAACTGCGCCAGCAGATGCTCCACCTCCAGCGAGGTGCGGCAGGCCATCGCCTGATTCAACAACTGGCGGCAGGCTCGGCTGTCGAGTTGTGCCATCCGCGCTTTGGCGGCGGGAATCGACGGCGCGCCCATGCTGATCTCGTCCAGCCCCAGACCTACCAGCAATGGCAGAACCGAACCTTTGGCCCCCAGTTCGCCGCACAGACCAATCCATTTGCCCTGACGATGTACCGCCTGCACCGCGAAATCCAACGCGCGCAGGAAGGCGGGATTCAGGCTGTTGTAGTGACGAGTGACTTTGGCGTTATCACGGTCTACCGCCAGCAGGTATTGTGTTAGATCGTTACTACCAATACTAAAGAAATCAATCTCTTCACAGCATTGATCGATGATGAACATCACCGACGGCACTTCCAGCATAATGCCGAGTGGGATCTTCTCATCGAACGGGATATGTTCATTACGCAGCTGCTGTTTGGCTTCCGCCAGCTTCTCTTTGACCCACAGAATCTCTTCCATAGAGGAGATCATCGGGATCATGATTTTCAGGTTGCCGTGGGCGGACGCGCGGAGGATCGAGCGTAGCTGGGTGGTAAACAGAGAAGCGTACTCTTCATAAATACGGACGGCGCGATAGCCGAGGAATGGGTTGGCTTCGGCAGGAATATTCAGATAATCAACGGGCTTATCGCCGCCTATATCCATTGTGCGCACAATAATGCTGCGTCCCTTTGCGGACTCCAGCGCCTGGCAAAAAATATTGTACAGCTCGTTTTCGTCCGGCGCGCAGGCGCGGTCCATATACAGCATTTCTGTGCGGAACAGGCCAACCGCTTCCGCGCCGTTACTAAAGGCCGCTTGCGCCTCGACGGAGTGCGCGATGTTGGCGGCGACCTCCATGCGGATGCCGTCAGCGGTGCGCGCTTCCTGGGTCAGCCAGATGCGCTGCTGTTCGCGCAGGGCGTCTTGCACGCGGGCTTCCTGCTGATAGTAACGAGTGACAGGCTCGTCAGGCGCAACGACAATCGCGCCTGCGTTGCCGTCAATATAAACCGTCTGCTGACGCCACGGTGTTAAGGCCTCAATCTCCACGCCAACCAGGGTGGGAATGTTGAATGAGCGGGCGAGAATCACCGTGTGCGAAGTGGTGCCGCCGCTTTTTAACAGCAGACCTTTGAGAAAGGTTTTATCCAGTTCGAGGAACTGGCTTGGCGTCAACTCTTCCGCCATACAGATAGATGGCCGGGTCAACTGGCCCGGCGCCGGAAAGCGCTGCTCACCGTAAATGTGTTGCAGTAACTGGAAGCAAACGTCACGAACATCCAGCGCGCGTTCCTGTAAATAGCTGCTGCTGGCGCGAGCGAACTCATTGCAGAAATGGTTCGCGCTTTCCACGATTGCCTGCGCGCAGCTTAAACCGCGCAGAACGCCGTCCAGTAAATGCTGACGCAGTGAAGCGTCGCCTGCCAGCGAACGATGGGCTTCCAGAATCGCGCTGGCGGCACCGTCACTGTCGAGCTGACGAAACTCAATATGCTTTATCAACATCGCTAAGCCATTGTCCAGCGAGGCTTGTTCCGTCTCTGTGTCGTTGGCGGTCGGGAGTTCGCCGAGCGCATTGAGATCCAGGGAAGAGAGTGGCGTCAGTACGCCGCCCGCGCTGCCGCTACACACGCTACGGGCGCGGTAAATCTGCGGATTCAGCTGGGTCAACGACGCCGGAAGCGGCTCCAGTTCGCTGTTTTTAATCTCCGCCAGCGGCGCGTCGCAGAGTGGGAATTCATCGCGCAGCCATTGACTCAGACGCTGACAGGCAACCTGTTCATCGGCACCGGAAATCACCAGCTGACAGTGGTCGCCAGCCAGCGTGTCGGTGCCAATCAGCGCCAGCGCGCTTTTGGCGCTGCCTTTGCGATCGGTGCGCAGGTTGTGCCACTCAATTTGCGACGTGAAGGTATTACACAGTGTTTCTACGTGGCTTGCCGGGCGCGCATGTACGCCATTCGGCAGTTCACAGGTAAATTCCACAATAAGGGGCATTGCCTCTCTCCCATAACGATTCTCTCGCTACAGCATAAAAGGAGGTAGCCGGAATACGCCATGTGACAAATCTGTCAAAAGCTGGATAAATGTAATGTAGCGCAAAAAGTGCGAGTTGTCTCACAACTTAGCGTGGTAGCGCGTGTTTTACCTTTTTCAGAAGTTATGAAGCGGATCGCATTTTTATACTGATATTACAAAAATCCAGTAAATGGCCTTTTTATCCACTGTCTGCGCGGCAATGGATTGCCTATTGTTTTCCGCAGTAACTTTATGGACATGGGCTTTATCCAGCCCGGGAGCGACTTATGAAAGAGTTGGTACAGATCCTGAAAAATACCCGCCAGCACCTGATGACCGGTGTTTCGCATATGATCCCCTTTGTGGTGGCTGGCGGAATTTTGCTGGCAGTCTCCGTCATGCTATATGGCAAGGGCGCCGTACCCGATGCCGCCACCGATCCGAATCTTAAAAAACTGTTTGATATCGGTGTCGCCGGGCTGACGCTGATGGTGCCTTTCCTCGCCGCATACATCGGCTACTCCATTGCCGAACGCTCCGCGCTGGCTCCTTGCGCGATTGGTGCCTGGGTGGGTAACAGCTTCGGCGCGGGCTTTTTCGGGGCACTTATCGCCGGACTTATCGGCGGGATCGTGGTGCATTACTTGAAGAAAATCCCGGTGCATAAGGTGCTGCGTTCTGTGATGCCTGTTTTTGTGATTCCCATCGTTGGCACTTTTATCACCGCGGGCATCATGATGTGGGGGCTGGGCGAACCGATCGGTGCGCTGACAAGCAGCCTGACCCAATGGCTGCAAGGGATGCAGCAGGGCAGCATCGTGCTGCTGGCGGTGATCATGGGGCTGATGCTGGCTTTTGATATGGGCGGTCCGGTTAATAAAGTCGCTTATGCGTTCATGCTGATTTGCGTGGCGCAGGGCGTATATACCGTGGTGGCTATCGCCGCGGTGAGCATCTGCGTACCGCCGCTGGGACTGGGGCTGGCGACGCTGATTGGCCGCAAGAATTTTTCTGTTGAAGAGCGCGAAGCCGGTAAAGCCGCGCTGGTCATGGGCTGCGTGGGCGTAACGGAAGGGGCGATTCCTTTCGCCGCTGCCGATCCGCTGCGCGTGATCCCATCCATTATGGTGGGCTCCGCTTGCGGTGCGGTAATGGCCGCGCTGTTTGGCGCGCAGTGTTATGCCGGTTGGGGCGGTTTAATTGTTCTGCCAGTCGTGGAAGGCAAGCTGGGTTATGTCGCGGCAGTCGCCGTGGGCGCGGTGGTAACGGCAGTCTGCGTTAACGTGCTGAAAAGCCTGACGCGTAAGAATGTGTCGCAAGTTGACGAAAAAGAAGACGACCTGGATTTAGATTTTGAGATGAATTAAGCGAGGAATAAGCCATGACTAAAATTATTGCAGTAACCGCGTGTCCTTCTGGTGTTGCGCATACCTATATGGCGGCTGAAGCGCTGGAAAGCGCAGCCAAAGCGAAAGGTTGGGATGTGAAAGTGGAGACTCAGGGCTCGATTGGGCTGGAAAATGAACTGACGGCAGAGGATGTGGCGAGCGCCGATATGGTGATTTTGACTAAAGATATCGGCATCAAGTTCGAAGAGCGGTTTGCGGGTAAAACTATCGTTCGCGTCAATATCAGCGACGCGGTAAAACGCGCCGACGCCATTATGAACAAAATTGACGCCCATCTTTCGCAAACCGCGTAACGTTAAAATGCCCAATGGCGCAAGTTTATCGGGCCTGCTCGCAGGCCCGATAAGAGATTTATGCCGCCATCCGGCGCTCGTGTCCACAGGAGCTCCTCATGACCCATCGTATTCAACGCCTCAAAGCCGCTCTGTTTCAGAATCACCGTGAAATTTCTCTGGAGCGCGCGCTGCTTTATACCGCCAGCCATCAGCAGACGGAGGGCGAACCGGTCATTTTGCGCCGCGCCAAAGCGACGGCGTATATCCTTGAACATGTTGAAATTTCGATTCGTGACGAGGAGCTGATTGCCGGAAACCGAACCGTTAAGCCGCGCGCGGGTATTATGTCGCCGGAAATGGACCCGTATTGGCTGCTTAACGAGCTGGATCGGTTCCCGACGCGTCCGCAGGACCGTTTTGATATCAGCGAAGAGGATAAGCGCCTCTATCGTGAGGTTCTATTCCCGTACTGGGAAAAACGGTCGATGAAAGATTTTATTAACGGGCAGATGACCGATGAGGTGAAAGCCGCCGTCAGCACCCGGATTTTTAGCATTAACCAGACGGATAAAGGGCAGGGGCATATCATTATTGATTATCCACGCTTGCTCAATAACGGGCTGGGTGAACTGGCGGCGCAGATGCGCGCGCGCTGCGAGCAACAGCCGGAAAACGACTTTTATCAGGCCGCTCTGTTGTTACTTGAGGCATCGCAACGCCACATCCTGCGTTATGCCGTACTGGCGGAACAGCAGGCGGAGCGCTGCCCGGACGCTCGTCGTCGTCAGGAACTGCTCACCATTGCCGCCAATTCGCGGCATAACGCGCAGCACAAACCACAGACGTTCTGGCAAGCATGTCAGCTGTTCTGGTACATGAACATTATTTTGCAGTACGAGTCCAACGCCAGTTCGCTGTCGCTCGGGCGCTTTGACCAGTACATGCTGCCGTTTTATCAGACTTCGCTCACTCAGGGCGACGATCCGGCGTTCCTGAAAGAGTTGCTCGAGTCGCTGTGGGTGAAATGCAACGATATCGTGCTGCTGCGTTCCACCAGTAGCGCGCGCTATTTTGCCGGTTTCCCGACGGGTTACACCGCGCTGCTGGGCGGATTGACGGAAAGCGGACGCAGCGCGGTAAACGTGCTCTCTTTTCTCTGCCTGGATGCCTACCAGAGCGTGCAGTTGCCGCAGCCGAATCTCGGCGTGCGCACTAACGCGCTGATTGATACGCCGTTCCTGCTCAAGACCGCCGAGACCATTCGCCTCGGTACCGGCATTCCACAGATTTTCAATGACGAAGTGGTGGTTCCCGCGTTCCTTAACCGTGGCGTGTCGTTGGAGGATGCGCGCGATTATGCGGTGGTGGGATGTGTTGAGCTGTCGATTCCGGGCAGAACCTACGGGCTGCATGACATCGCCATGTTTAATCTGCTGAAAGTGATGGAAATCAGCTTGTATGAAAATGAGGGCAACGACACTCTTACTTATGAGGCGTTGCTGGCGCATATTCGCGCCAAAATCAGTCACTACATTACACTAATGGTAGAAGGCAGCAATATTTGCGATATCGGCCATCGTGACTGGGCGCCGGTGCCGCTGCTCTCTTCGTTTATCAGCGACTGCCTGGAGAAAGGGCGAGACATCACCGACGGCGGCGCGCGCTATAACTTTTCGGGCGTACAGGGCATCGGTATCGCCAACCTGAGTGATTCCCTTCATGCGCTCAATGGGCTGGTATTCGATCAGCAGCGCCTGAGTTTTGATGCGCTGCTGTCGATCCTGAAAAACAACTTCGCCACGCCAGAAGGGGAAAAGATCCGCGCCAGGCTTATCAACCGCTTCGAAAAATATGGCAACGACATTGATAATGTCGATAACATCAGCGCCGAACTGCTGCGGTATTACTGCAAAGAGGTGGAAAAATACCAGAATCCGCGCGGCGGCCAGTTTACGCCGGGTTCATACACGGTTTCCGCGCATGTGCCGCTGGGAGCGGTGGTCGGCGCGACACCGGACGGGCGTTTTGCCGGAGAACAGCTGGCGGATGGCGGCCTGTCGCCGATGCTCGGACAGGATATGCAAGGGCCGACGGCGGTACTAAAATCAGTAAGTAAGTTGGATAACACGCTGCTGTCGAACGGTACGTTGCTGAACGTGAAGTTTACTCCTGCGACTCTGGAAGGAGAGGCGGGACTGCGCAAGCTGGCGGATTTCCTGCGCGCGTTTACCCAGCTCAAACTGCAGCACATCCAGTTTAATGTGGTGAATGCCGACACATTGCGCGAAGCGCAGCTACGGCCTCAGGATTTCGCTGGGCTGGTGGTGCGCGTGGCGGGCTACAGCGCCTTCTTTGTCGAGCTGTCGAAGGAGATTCAGGATGACATTATTCGCCGCACCGCGCATCAGTTGTGAGGTTGTGGGGGCGCGCGATGAGGAGACCGCGCGTATCTTCAATATCCAGCGCTATTCGCTGAATGACGGGCAGGGGATTCGTACGGTGGTCTTTTTTAAGGGCTGTCCGCATACCTGTCCGTGGTGCGCTAATCCGGAATCTATCTCGCCGCGCATTGAAACGGTGCGCCGGGAAAATAAATGCCTGCGTTGCACGCCGTGTCTGCGGGATGCCGACGAATGTCCTTCCGGCGCGTTTGAGCGTATTGGGCGTGATATTACGCTGGATGAACTGGAACGCGAAGTGCTGAAAGACGACATCTTCTTTCGTACTTCCGGCGGCGGGGTGACGCTTTCTGGAGGCGAAGTGCTGATGCAGGCGCCGTTCGCCACGCGCTTCTTACAGCGATTGCGGCGTTGGGGCGTTCCTTGTGCTATTGAAACGGCTGGCGATACGTCGGCCAGCCGTCTACTGCCGTTGGCAAGGGCGTGTGATGAGGTATTGTTTGATCTGAAAATTATGGATGTGGAGCGGGCGCGCGAGGTGATCAACATGAATCTGCCGCGCGTACTGGAGAATTTACGGTTACTGGTTAGCGAGGGAATCACGGTGATCCCTCGTTTGCCGTTGATTCCTGGCTTTACGCTTAACGCAGAGAATCTGCAGTGCGCGTTAACATTGTTGAGATCATTAGGAATAAAGCAGGTTCACCTGCTACCGTTTCATCAGTACGGCGAGCCGAAATACCGGCTGCTTGGAAAATCATGGATGATGAAAGATATTCCCGCGCCGTCGGTGCAAGAGATCGCTGTGTTTCGGGAGATGGCGGAGCAAGCAGGATTTCAGGTCACCACAGGAGGTTAATATGGCAGTACCTGTACGGCATCTGGTGGCAGTGACCGCCTGCGTGAGCGGTGTAGCGCATACCTATATGGCTGCTGAACGGCTGGAAAAACTTTGCCAGCAGGAGAAGTGGAGCATCAAGATTGAAACCCAGGGGGCACTCGGTACAGAGAACCGCTTAACGGAAGAGGATATCCGCCGTGCCGATGTTGTGTTGCTCATTACCGATATCGAGCTGGCGGGCGTGGAGCGATTTACCCGGAGTCGCTATGTCCAGTCGGGGATCAGCGCTTTTTTGCGGGAGCCACAGCGGGTAATGAGCGCTGTGCGTAAACTCCTTTCCGCGCCGCAACATACCCACCTTATCCTGGAGTAATCTGCTTTTCCGTTAGCTGGCTGTGATACTGGCGGCGATACTCCGACGGCGAGCGTTCCGTATTTTTGCGAAACAGGCGGCAGAAATAGTTACTGTCGACAAAGCCGCAACGGTGCGCCACCTCTTTCACTTTCAGGTCATAGCCCTTCAGCAACGTTTTGGCGTGTTCCAGTCGCGTATGGTTCAGGTATTCGTTAAAGCCGATGGCCCCCGTTTTCTGGAACAGGTGCGAGAGGTAATTTGGCGAGATATAAAACGCTTGTGCTACCGATTCGCGCGTCAACGGCGCGGCGTAGCGTTCATCAATATACTCCCGAATGGCTTCAAAAAGCGCGCGGCTGCGGGAGGCGGTCTGGATTTGGCTGCCGAGCAGATCGCGGCAATGGCTTAGTAGGCTGGCGACAATCAATCTGGCCGTTTGCTGCTCTTGCGGCTGCATCTGCATCTCATTAAGCGTTTGTAACAGGAACGAGCCGATACGCGGGCCGCGGCGCGCAACGTGCTGTTTCGTGAGGTTTTGATGCTGCTGACCATCCCAGTGGACTACGCTGAAACCTAACTGCTGTTTGCCAAACAGAATGCTCAGGGTGGTGACGGGCGTTTGCCATTGCGGGATGTTCCAGCCGCCAGCCGGAACGTAGAGAACATCGCAAGGAATGAGCGGGGCGGTAATGCTCATGTCAGTAAGCTCGCCCTCCAGCACAATCTCCAGCCGCGGAAAATCCACCTGGTACGCCAGTTCCGGCGCTGGGCCGCTGGCGCTGGCAAAATAAATCTGGCGCAGCGGCAGCGGGCCGTTGATGAGACGGGAGAGAAGGTGGCTGACGTCGTGATACATGATAATCCCCTGCCGATCGCAAACAGAGGAAACAGTAACGTCGAAAACCGATGTCCTCAAGCGATTATTGCCGGATAGCGGCGCTTTGCGCCTTATCCGGACTACGGGAGAGAAGCACGCCAGGCCCGATAAGCGTTAGCGTTATCGGGCAACATACAGGCTATTGATTACCGACCTGATCGCCATACGGCAACGTATCATAATCAATCAGCGCGTTTTTCTTATACGGGTTGCCAATCCAGCGCGTGGTCTCTTTGAACTGCGGGTTGGTGATGGAGCGCGTCGGGTCGTAGCCATCATAGGTCAGGCCCACTAAGTCAGACCAGGTATGGATAAGCTCGGAACTGCTGTACTTACGATCGACATCCTGTGAGAAGTCGCGCGGATGCGCTGCCTGCCATTTCTCTGAGGTCCACAGCAGGAACGGCACCGTATACATATGACGGGTTGGCGAATCTTCGTTTCGTCCCTGCGTCTTATGCGGCGGCGTGTCATACACTTCTTCACCGTGATCGGAGAAGTAGAGCAGGAAACCGTTCGGATCGGTCGCTTTATAGTCCTTAATCAGGCTGGCGACAACATAGTCGTTATACAGGTTCGCGTTGTCGTAATCGTTATACGACTCCAGCTCGTCACTGCTTAATCCCGGCGGAACATGGTCGGTTTTACCATCAAACTTGCCCTGGTTTTCTGGATAGCGGAACTTGTATTTAATGTGCGTTCCCAGCAGATGCACAATAATGAATTTTTTCGGCGCCGGGTCGGCTAACACCGCTTTAAACGGCGCCAGCACGTTGCTGTCATATTCGCGTGCGCTTTGAGTGCGCTGCTGGTTCATATAGAACTGCTTATCAGTCTGCTTAGAGAACACGGTCAGCATGGTATTACGCGCCGTCATCGTCTGCTGGTTAGTGATCCAGAAGGTTTTATACCCGGCCTGTTTCATCATATTCATCAGCGATGGCTTCGTCAGATACCAGTCCGGGTTCTTTTCGTCCGCGAACGTTAGCGCCTGTTGCAGGATCTCAATGGTGTACGGTCGCGAAGTTACCACGTTATTAAACACAGTCAGCCCGGGGTCGGTTTTATGCAGAGCGTCCAGTTCCGGCGTGGTTTCGCGCGGATAACCGTACAGACTCATACGGCCACGCTGGGTCGATTCGCCAATCACCAGTACCAGTGTGCGCGGCGCATCGCCGGAGTGGTCCTGGAAGTTAGCCAGCGGCGGCAGGGCATCGTTTTCATTCAGCAGTTTATTCAGCGAGGCGAGCTGTAAACGGTACTGATAGTAGCCAGTAATAAATTGCCACGGCGCGGCGGGTTCCATTCGTGACGCCAGGCTATCCAGCGTTTTCTCCATCGACTTATGCTTGATAAAGGTATTCATCGCGATGGGATGGAGGATCAGCCCGTACAGCAGGGCAAACGACACCAGATAACGCCAGGGCGATGGAATATAAACCGGGCGCAGACGTGTCCACAGCAAAATCGCCGCCACCGTATAAGCCAGCGCGACAAGAACAATTTTCAGACTGAAATATTGGCTTAAATATTCGCTGGCTTCATTGGCGTTGGTTTCAAACATCACAAACAGCACGCTTTGCGAGAACTCCTGCCCGTAGATTACGTAATAGCTCAGCGCCGCCAGCGAGGCGGCCCAGAGTACGACGCCAATAACGGCAGCAATAACCCGGATGCGGCCTGGAAACAGAAAGACCGGGATCAGCCACAGTGAGCTGTACAGTAGCGAATCCCGCAGACCGTTTGTCCCGCTGTATCCGGTGAGATAAATAATGGCCTGCAGGAGGGTGGAAAAGAACCAAAAGTAGAGCAGTGCCCAGCCCAGGGCTTTCCAGCTAAACGCGGGTTTAGTCTGGAGTAATGTGGATTGCATAATGAGAGCCTGTCTTTAATCGTAGCGCCAAACGTAACGCCTGAACCTTAAAAGAATCTGAAGCAAACCTGCTTTATGCCGCACGTTTTGCTAAGAAAGATTTATAAATGCATAAAATGCAGACAGGAATATATTGAAAAAATGACGAGGATGACAGCAGTATTTCATGCCGCCCCCACATAACTGCGTGAGGGCGGCTTTCTTTTGGCGTTAGCCGGTGTTGCGCATACCGGCAGCGACGCCCGCAATCGTGACCATCAACGCCTGTTCGACGCGAGGATCGGGCGATTTGCCCTGCTCTTCAGTCAGACGGGAACGATACAGCAACTCGGCCTGCAACACGTTTAATGGATCGGTATAAACGTTTCTTAACTGAATGGACTCCGCAATCCACGGTAAGTCGGCCATCAGGTGCGAATCGTTGGCAATCGCCAGCACCACTTTAATGTCTTCTTCCAGCAGGTCTCGTAGCTCTTTGCCCAGCGGCCATAGCGTTTTCGCCACCAGACGCTGATCGTAATAGTCGGCCAGCCACAGGTCGGCTTTCGAGAATACCATTTCCAGCATCCCAAGACGCGTGGAGAAGAACGGCCAGTCGCGGCACATGGCTTCCAGTTCGCTTTGTTTACCGTCTTCCACCACTTTTTGCAGCGCAGTACCCGCGCCCAGCCAGGCTGGCAGCATCAGGCGGTTTTGCGTCCAGGCGAAGATCCACGGAATCGCGCGCAGCGATTCGACGCCGCCAGTTGGACGACGTTTCGCCGGACGTGAGCCGAGCGGCAATTTGCCCAGCTCTTGCTCCGGCGTCGCGGAGCGGAAGTACGGTACAAAGTCTTTATTTTCGCGCACGTAGCCGCGGTAGGTTTCACAGGAGATGACGGAAAGCTCATCCATAATATGACGCCAGCTGTCTTTCGGTTCCGGCGGCGGCAGCAGGTTTGCTTCCAGAATTGCGCTGGTGTAGAGCGAGAGGCTGCTGACGGTGACTTCCGGCAGGCCGTATTTGAAGCGGATCATCTCGCCCTGCTCGGTCACGCGCAGACCGCCTTTCAGACTGCCTGGCGGTTGCGAAAGCAGCGCCGCGTGGGCTGGCGCGCCGCCACGGCCAATAGAACCGCCGCGGCCGTGGAAGAGGGTAAGCTCGATGCCGGCTTTTTCACAGGTTTTGATCAGGGCGTCCTGCGCCTGATACTGCGCCCATGACGCGGCCATAACGCCGGCGTCTTTCGCCGAGTCGGAGTAGCCGATCATGACCATCTGCTTACCCTGAATCAGCCCGCGATACCAGTCGATATTCAACAACTGGGTCATCACGTCGTCGGCATTGTTCAGGTCGTCGAGGGTTTCAAACAGCGGCGCGACCGGCATGGCAAAGCCGATACCTGCCTCTTTCAGCAACAGATGCACAGCCAGCACATCAGACGGCGTTTTCGCCATTGAAATTACGTAGGCGGCGATCGATCCTTTTGGCGCTTCGGCAATAACCTTGCAGGTTTCAAGCACTTCGCGGGTATCGTTGCTCGGCTCCCAGTTACGCGGCAGCAGCGGACGTTTGGAGTTCAGCTCGCGGATCAGGAGGGCCTGCTTGTCGGCTTCCGACCAGCTTTCGTAGTCGCCAATACCGAGGTAGCGGGTAATTTCGCCCAGCGCTTCGGTATGGCGGGTGCTCTCCTGACGGATATCAATACGCACCAGCGGTACGCCGAAACACTTCACGCGGCGGAGCGTGTCGAGTAACTCGCCGTTGGCGATAATGCCCATGCCGCAGGCCTGTAACGACTGGTAGCAGGCGTACAGAGGTTCCCAGAGCTGCTCGTTTTGCGTCAGCAGGCCAGCCGGTTTGGGCAGCTTCTCGCCTTTCAGACGCGCTTCCAGCCAGGACTGGGTCGCCATCAGACGGGCGCGCAATTTTTTCATCAGGTAGCGATACGGCTCAGACGCGCCTTCTTCGCCCACTAACGCCAGCAGCTCCGGCGTGGCGTCGACCATCGACAGTTCTGATACCAGAACATGAATGTCTTTCAGGAACAGATCGGTGGCTTTCCAGCGGCTTAACAAGAGCACGTGGCGGGTAATATCCGCCGTCACGTTCGGGTTGCCGTCACGGTCGCCGCCCATCCAGGAGGTAAAACGTACCGGCACAAAATCCACCGGCAATTTGTAGCCGAGATTTTCTTCCAGCTGTTCGTTCAGTTCACGCAGATAGTTAGGTACGCCCTGCCACAGGCTGTTCTCAACCACGGCGAAGCCCCATTTGGCTTCATCCACCGGGCTTGGGCGCTGCTTGCGGATCTCATCCGTATGCCAGGATTGGGCAATCAACTGGCGCAGGCGACGCATCACCTGGTGACGTTCGTAGTCGGCGATATCGGTATTATCAAGCTGTTTCAGACAGTTATTGATTTCACCCATCTTGTGAATAAGCGTACGGCGGGTAATTTCTGTCGGATGGGCGGTTAGCACCAACTCCAGCGACAGCGACTCTACCGCTTTTTTGATGGTTGCGTCGTTGAGGTCCGGTTGGTTTTTCAGTTTGCGCAGAGTGCGGGCAATCACTTCCGGGTTGCTGGCGGCTTCGCCTTTTGGCGAAATGCTGTGGTATTGCTCGGCAGTATTGGCCAGGTTCAGGAACTGACTAAACGCGCGCGCAACTGGCAGCAGCTCGTCATTAGACAAATTTTGTAGCGTGGTGAGCAGCTCTTGGCGATTAGCTTCATTGCCGGCGCGTGAAGATTTGGATAGCTTACGGATTGTTTCTACGCGATCAAGAATGTGTTCTCCCAGCGCATCCTTGATGGTTTCTCCCAGCACCTTGCCGAGCATACTGACATTACTACGCAACGCGGAATATTGTTCGTTCATATGACCCCAGACACCCCATCTTTAATGTAATTGCCCTGTCTCTTTCACGCCACAGCGGCAGTGGCTGCGTTCGCCCGTATGCCAGTTCTGCGGAATGGGCTCGTTTGCCGCCTTGCTGTGACGTGAAATTTTTCGGACTTTGCTTTTTAGCCGTCTTTTATAAAGCCACGTAAAACCCGTGGCGTCAATTACTGCGAAATCGGTTCAGCAAACGAAAAAATGGCGGTAATTTATTAAAGTTAATTCGCATCGTGCCAAATAAGAAATGCTTATGAACATGTGGCGTAGAGACGCCGGATGGCGCTGCGCTTATCCGGCCTACAAGACGGGGTAGGCCCGGTAAACATCACGTCACCGGGCAATATGCATTAATGCCAGCAAAAATGGTGTACTACCTGGGTAATCAATTCCCGGGTTGGCTTAATAAAACGCGTTTCGAGATATTCATCCGGCTGATGCGCCTGATTAATTGAGCCCGGACCAAGCACCAGCGTTGGGCATAATGTCTGCATAAACGGCGCTTCAGTACAGTAGTTCACCACGTCGGTTTTCGTACCCAACAGTTTTTCTACTACTTCAACCAGTTGGTGGTCCGGTGGACACTCATAACCTGGAATCGGCGGATGTAATTCCGCCACCGTCAGGCGGCCCGGCCAGCGTTCGCTTACCGGGGCCAGCGCGTCGTTAAGCAGTCCATTAAGGTCGTTTAACGTCATGCCCGGCAGTGGACGAATATCCATATGCAATTCGCAGCAGGCGCAGATACGGTTTGAGGCATCGCCGCCGTGAATATGGCCCAGATTCAGCGTTGGATACGGAACGGTAAACGCCTCGTAGTGATACCGCGCTTTCAGCGAGTCACGCAGTTGCATGATATGGCCAATCGCATCGTGCATCAGTTCAATGGCGTTAACCCCACGCGCCGGGTCGCTGGAATGACCGGACTGCCCCAGGACGCGAACGACATTAGAGATATGCCCTTTGTGCGCGCGTATCGGTTGCAACGACGTCGGTTCGCCAATGATCGCGCAGTCCGGACGTAATGCCGTGGTTTCGGAAAAATAACGCGCCCCCGCCATGCTGGTCTCTTCATCGGCGGTCGCCAGAATGTAGAGCGGCTTTTTCAACTTTGTGACGTCAACGTCACGTAGCGCGTCCAGAATAAAAGCGAAGAAGCCTTTCATATCCGCAGTGCCCAGGCCATAGAGCTTATTGTCATGCTCGGTCAGCGTGAACGGGTCGCGCGTCCAGCGTCCGTCATCAAAGGGAACCGTGTCGGTATGGCCGGTCAGCAGCAAACCGCCCGCGCCATGTCCGGTGCTGGCGAGCATATTAAATTTGTTTCGCGTTCCTGGAACCGGTTGAACCTCTACGTTGAAACCAAGATCGCTGAACCAGCCTGCAAGCAAAGTGATTAAAGACGCATTACTTTGATCCAGGGATTCTTCGGTTGCGCTTATCGACGGTGTGGCAATCAAAGCGCGGTAAATCTCGATAAATGGCGGTAAAACGTTTTTCATTGTTGACACACCTCAGGTCATGATAGTATCAATATTCATGCATTAATTATGAATAAAAATACATTAACGTTGAGCATAAAGGAACCCGATGTTGAATACGCTGATTGTAGGCGCTAGCGGTTATGCGGGCGCAGAGCTTGTAAGCTACGTAAATCGCCACCCACATATGACCATAACCGCTTTGACCGTCTCAGCGCAAAGCAATGATGCAGGAAAGTTAATTTCTGATTTACATCCGCAGTTAAAAGGGATTGTCGACCTGCCATTGCAACCGATGTCGGATGTACGTGACTTTAGCGCAGATGTTGATGTGGTGTTCCTGGCGACAGCGCATGAAGTGAGCCACGATCTGGCGCCGCAATTTTTACAGGCCGGATGCGTCGTATTCGATCTTTCCGGCGCGTTTCGGGTAAACGATCGCGCCTTCTATGAAAAGTATTATGGATTTACTCATCAGTATCCTGAGCTGCTGGAGCAGGCGGTGTACGGTCTGGCGGAGTGGAATGCCGATAAACTGAACACGGCGAATCTGATTGCGGTTCCTGGTTGCTATCCAACCGCAGCGCAGTTGTCGCTAAAACCGCTGATTGACGGCGGGCTTCTGGATCTGACGCAGTGGCCGGTAATTAATGCCACCAGCGGGGTGAGCGGCGCGGGGCGCAAAGCGGCAATTTCGAACAGTTTCTGTGAAGTGAGTCTGCAACCGTATGGCGTGTTTACGCATCGTCATCAGCCGGAAATCGCCGTCCATCTGGGCGCGGAGGTCATCTTCACCCCGCATCTGGGGAATTTTCCGCGCGGGATTCTGGAAACCATTACCTGCCGCCTGAAAGCGGGAGTAACCCATGCGCAGGTCGCCGACGTGTTGCAAAAAGCCTATGGCGACAAACCGCTGGTGCGCCTGTATGACAAAGGCGTTCCGGCGTTAAAGAACGTCGTCGGGCTGCCGTTCTGCGATATTGGTTTTGCCGTCCAGGGCGAACATCTGATTGTGGTGGCAGCCGAAGACAACTTGTTGAAAGGCGCAGCGGCGCAGGCAGTACAGTGCGCTAATATTCGTTTTGGCTTCGCTGAAACGCAGTCTCTTATTTAAGGGTGAAATGATGAATCCATTAATTATCAAGCTGGGTGGCGTATTACTGGATAGCGAAGAGGCTCTGGAACGTCTTTTTACCGCGCTGGTCAACTATCGTGAGTCCCATCAGCGTCCGCTGGTGATTGTTCATGGCGGCGGTTGCGTGGTGGATGAGCTGATGAAAGGGCTGAATTTGCCCGTGAAAAAGAAAGACGGCCTGCGCGTGACGCCTGCCGATCAGATTGGCATCATTACCGGCGCGCTGGCGGGAACCGCTAACAAAACTCTGCTGGCCTGGGCGAAGAAACACCATATCGCCTCTGTTGGTCTGTTTCTGGGCGATGGCGACAGCGTAAACGTGACTCAACTCGATGAAGCGTTAGGCCACGTCGGGCTGGCGCAGCCGGGGTCGCCGAAGCTGATTAACATGCTGCTGGAAAACGGCTTTCTGCCGGTGGTCAGCTCCATTGGCGTAACAGACGACGGCCAACTGATGAACGTCAACGCCGATCAGGCGGCAACCGCGCTGGCGGCGACGCTGGGGGCCGATCTGATCCTGCTTTCCGACGTGAGCGGTATTCTGGACGGCAAAGGCCAGCGTATCGCCGAAATGACGGCGTCCAAAGCCGAGCAGCTTATCGACCAGGGCATTATTACCGACGGGATGATTGTGAAAGTGAATGCGGCTCTCGATGCTGCGCGGGCGCTGGGTCGCCCGGTGGATATCGCTTCCTGGCGTCATGCGGAGCAACTGCCGGCGCTGTTTAACGGTACGCCGATTGGCTCGCGTATTCTGGCTTAACTATTTGTTCGCCCGATGGCGGCTGCGCCTTATCGGGCCTACGTGAACAGAAATTATAGGCCGGATAAGCGTAGCGCCATCCGGCAGTGAAATTCGAAGAATTTAAGGAAGTCTATTATGGCACTTTGGGGTGGGCGTTTTACACAGGCGGCAGACCAGCGGTTTAAACAATTCAATGATTCGTTGCGCTTCGATTACCGTCTGGCAGAGCAGGATATTGTCGGTTCTGTGGCCTGGTCCAAAGCATTGGTCACGGTAGGCGTACTGACTGCCGATGAGCAACGACAGTTGGAAGAAGCGCTGAACGTGCTGCTGGAAGAGGTTCGCGCGAATCCGCAGCAAATCCTGCAAAGCGATGCGGAAGATATCCATAGCTGGGTGGAAGGTAAACTCATCGACAAAGTGGGTCAGTTGGGTAAAAAGCTGCACACCGGGCGCAGCCGTAACGATCAGGTGGCGACGGACCTGAAACTGTGGTGCAAAGAGACGGTGAGGGAACTGCTTACCGCTAACCGCCAGCTACAGAGCGCGCTGGTGGAAACCGCGCAGGCGAACCAGGACGCGGTAATGCCGGGATATACCCATCTGCAACGCGCGCAGCCAGTGACTTTCGCCCACTGGTGTCTCGCGTATGTCGAAATGCTGGCGCGCGATGAAAGCCGCCTGCAGGACACGCTTAAACGTCTGGACGTGAGTCCGCTAGGCTGCGGCGCGTTGGCGGGAACGGCCTATGAAATTGACCGTGAACAATTGGCAGGCTGGCTGGGCTTTACGTCTGCGACCCGCAACAGCCTGGACAGCGTGTCCGATCGTGACCACGTACTGGAACTGCTTTCTGATGCGGCTATCGGCATGGTGCATCTGTCACGCTTCGCGGAAGATCTGATTTTCTTTAATTCTGGTGAGGCGGGCTTTGTAGAGCTTTCTGACCGCGTGACTTCCGGTTCATCGTTAATGCCGCAGAAGAAAAACCCGGACGCGCTGGAGCTGATTCGCGGTAAGTGCGGTCGCGTACAAGGGGCGCTAACCGGCATGATGATGACTTTAAAAGGTCTGCCGCTGGCGTATAACAAAGATATGCAGGAAGACAAAGAAGGGCTGTTCGATGCGCTCGATACCTGGCTTGACTGCCTGCATATGGCGGCGTTGGTGCTGGACGGTATTCAGGTGAAACGCCCACGTTGTCAGGACGCGGCGCAACAAGGGTATGCCAACGCCACCGAGCTGGCGGATTACCTGGTCGCGAAAGGCGTGCCGTTCCGCGAAGCGCACCATATTGTCGGCGAAGCGGTGGTAGAAGCTATTCGCCAGGGTAAGCCGCTGGAAGCGTTGCCGCTGGCCGATTTACAGAAATTCAGCCGCGTGATTGGCGACGATGTGTATCCGATATTGTCTTTGCAGTCGTGTCTGGATAAACGGGCGGCAAAAGGCGGCGTTTCTCCGCAGCAGGTGGCGCAGGCCATCAACGATGCGAAGGCGCGCCTCGCGTTGTAAGCCTTATAAGCGTAGCGCTATCAGGTAATACTGCCCGGCCGAGCATCAGCGACGCCGGGCTTTTTTACGCAAAAAAAAAAGCGGACCAGAGGTCCGCAAAAGTTCACGTTGGCTTTAGTTATTTCGGGTTCGAGAGATACCCTCTGAACGGGCGGTGTCTTCAAGGGTTAAACGAGAAACCGCTCCGTTCTGTGATGTATTATTAATCAGAAAGGTTGATAGGGATAATCGTTCGTTGCTATGCTACCTATCGCCATGAACTATCGTGGCGACGGAGGATGAATAATGAATATTCGTGATCTTGAATATCTGGTGGCGTTAGCCGAACATCGCCATTTCCGGCGAGCGGCGGACTCCTGTCACGTCAGCCAGCCAACCCTTAGTGGGCAAATACGTAAGCTGGAAGATGAGCTGGGCGTTATGCTGCTGGAGCGTACGAGCCGTAAAGTGCTGTTTACCCAGGCGGGCTTACTGCTAGTGGATCAGGCGCGTACCGTACTGCGTGAGGTCAAGGTGCTCAAGGAGATGGCAAGCCAACAAGGCGAGACGATGTCCGGCCCGCTGCATATTGGTTTAATCCCAACAATTGGTCCCTATTTGCTGCCGCTTATCATTCCAATGTTGCACCAGACTTTCCCGAAGCTGGAAATGTATCTGCATGAGGCGCAAACGCATCAGTTGTTAGCGCAACTCGATAGCGGCAAGCTTGACTGCGCTATTCTGGCGCTGGTGAAAGAGAGCGAGGCGTTTATCGAAGTGCCGCTGTTTGATGAGCCCATGATGCTGGCTATTTATGAGGATCATCCGTGGGCGAATCGCGATCGCGTGCCGATGTCCGATCTGGCGGGCGAGAAATTGCTGATGCTGGAAGATGGCCACTGTCTGCGCGATCAGGCGATGGGGTTCTGTTTTGAAGCGGGAGCGGATGAAGATACCCATTTCCGGGCGACCAGTCTGGAAACGCTGCGCAACATGGTGGCGGCGGGCAGTGGTATTACACTACTCCCCGCGCTGGCCGTACCGCAGGAGCGTAAGCGCGACGGCGTGGTTTATCTGCCATGCATTAAGCCGGAGCCGCGTCGTACCGTGGGGCTGGTTTATCGCCCGGGATCGCCGCTGCGTAGCCGTTATGAGCAACTGGCAGAGGCCATCCGTGGCGCAATGGATGGCCATTTCGACAAGGCGTTAAAACAGGCGGTTTAAGCCGTTCAACGCCGCAACCCGATAAGCTTCCGCCATGGTTGGGTAGTTAAAGGTGGTGTTAACGAAGTATTCAATGGTGTTACCGCCACCTTTCTGCTCCATGATCGCCTGGCCGATATGAATAATTTCGGCGGCGCGTTCGCCAAAGCAGTGAATCCCCAGAATTTCTTTGGTTTCGCGGTGGAAGAGAATTTTTAGCGTGCCGACGTTCATGCCGACGATTTGCGCTCGCGCCAGATGCTTAAACTGCGCGCGGCCCACTTCGTAAGGCACTTTCATTGCCGTTAACTGCTGCTCGGTTTTGCCGACAGAACTGATTTCCGGAATGGTATAAATCCCGGTGGGGATATCTTCGATAAGATGTGCGGTCGCTTCGCCTTTCACCAGCGCCTGCGCTGCAATACGCCCCTGATCGTAGGCGGCGGAGGCCAGACTGGGATAGCCAATCACGTCGCCCACCGCATAGACGTGCGGCAGGGCGGTCTGGTACATACTGTTGACTTTGAGCTGTCCACGGCTGTCTGTTTCCAGACCAATATTCTCCAACGCCAGCGAATCGGTGTTACCGGTACGGCCATTAGCATAGAGCAGGCAGTCAGCCTTCAGTTTTTTGCCGGATTTCAGGTGCATGATGACGCCATCATCGCAGCCTTCGATTTTCTCATACTCTTCATTGTGGCGAATAACCACGCCGCTATTCCAGAAATGGTAAGAGAGAGAGTCGGACATCTCCTGATCGAGAAAGGCCAGCAGGCGATCGCGGGTGTTGATCAGATCCACTTTCACATCCATACCGCGGAAGATGGACGCATATTCGCAGCCGATAACGCCGGCGCCGTAAATAATAACGTGGCGCGGTTCATGGTGGAGACTCAGGATTGAGTCGCTGTCATAAATGCGCGGATGCGAGAAATCCACATCACTGGGATGGTAAGGACGCGAACCACAGGCAATAACAAATTTTTCTGCCGTCAGGGTTTCAACCGTGCCGTCATGGCATTCCAGCGCCAGGGTATGTTCGTCAATAAAATGGGCGTTGCCCTGCAATATTTCACAGTGGTTACGCTCATAAAACCCCTGACGCATACGCGTTTGTTGATTAATCACGTTATCGGCATGATTAAGGATGTCGGCGAAAGAAGAACGAAGGAGACGGGAGTGGTCGCTATAGAGCGGGTTTTGATTAAATTCAATAATGCGGCTGACGGCGTGGCGAAGGGCTTTGGATGGGATGGTGCCCCAGTGGGTACATCCGCCGCCAACGTTATGATAACGCTCAATCACCGCGACGCGTGCTCCTTGCTTAACCAGACCCATTGCAGCGCCTTCACCGCCGGGGCCTGACCCTATGACGACTGCATCATAATCCCAGGAATGTGGCATGGTATTACTCACCTGTTTTTATACATAAAATAAACACGATGATAACATTTGCCCAGCTTTAACCCAATTATCGTTGTGCTTTTTTGCGAAGCCGGAGCACAAACTGTCTGTAAACAATCATTCACAATCCAGTGTGAACCCGTTACTTTTATTCTCTGGTATAGTGCCGAATAAGGCATATGGAAGGATTCAGACATTGTGATGGGTGTTAGAGCGCAACAAAAAGAAAAAACCCGGCGTTTGCTGGTGGAAGCCGCATTCAGCCAACTGAGCGCTGAGCGGAGTTTTGCCAGCCTGAGTTTGCGTGAGGTGGCGCGTGAAGCGGGCATTGCGCCAACGTCGTTTTACCGTCATTTTCGCGATGTCGATGAACTCGGTCTGACGATGGTGGATGAAAGCGGTCTGATGCTGCGTCAGTTGATGCGTCAGGCGCGACAGCGCATCGCGAAAGGCGGCAGCGTCATTCGCACGTCGGTCTCCACATTTATGGAGTTTATCGGCAACAACCCCAACGCCTTCCGTCTGTTGTTGCGCGAGCGTTCCGGCACTTCAGCGGCGTTTCGTGCCGCCGTCGCGCGGGAGATTCAGCATTTTATTGCGGAACTTGCCGACTATCTGGAACTCGAAAACCATATGCCGCGCGCGTTTACTGAAGCCCAGGCCGAAGCGATGGTGACTATTGTCTTTAGCGCGGGCGCAGAGGCGTTGGACATCGGCGCTGAACAGCGTCGGCAATTAGAAGAGCGGCTGGTATTGCAACTGCGCATGATTGCGAAAGGGGCGTATTACTGGTATCGCCGTGAGCAAGAGAAAATAGCACATCATTCCGAATAACGTGAAGGACGAGTAATGAAACAGTCAGGTCAAGATAAAGGTACGCTGTTGCTGGCGCTCATCGCTGGCTTATCGATTAACGGCACATTCGCGGCGCTGTTTAGCGCTATTGTGCCGTTCTCCGTATTCCCGGTTATCTCGCTGGTGCTGACGGTATATTGCCTGCATCAGCGCTACCAAAATCGTACTATGCCGGTAGGTTTGCCGGGGTTGGCCGCCGCTTGTTTCATTCTTGGCGTTTTACTGTATAGCACCGTCGTGCGTGCAGAATATCCGGATATTGGCTCTAATTTCTTCCCGGCGGTGCTGTCGGTGATTCTGGTATTCTGGATTGGCTTTAAACTGCGTAACCGCAAGCAGGACACCGCGGAATAGTGTGCGAATGCCGGATGGCGGTATAACCGGCCATCCGACGTACATTTTACCTTGCGGTGAGTAATACTCCGCATTCCATATGATGCGTATACGGGAACTGATCGAATAGCGCCAGGCGAGACACCGTGTGCGTCTGGCTTAACGTTTCCAGGTTTTTGCACAACGTTTCCGGATTGCAGGAAATGTACAGAATACGTGGATAAGCCTGCACCATTTTTTCCGTTTCGCTGTCCAGACCGCTGCGCGGCGGATCGACAAAAATGGTTTCGCACTGATAGCGCTTCAGGTCGATCCCCTGCAGGCGGTTAAACTCACGAACGCCATTCATCGCCTGGGTAAACTCTTCCGCCGCCATGCGAATAATTTGCACATTATCAATATGATTAGCGGCAATATTGTACTGTGCGGCAGCGACGGACGGTTTGGCGATTTCGGTTGCCAGCACGCGGTTAAAATTGCGCGCCAGCGCTAAAGAAAAATTGCCGTTGCCGCAATACAACTCAAGCAGATCGCCTTTTGAGTCTTTCGTCACCTCCAGCGCCCACTCTAACATCTGAATATTCATGGCGGCGTTTGGCTGCGTAAAGCTGTTTTCGACTTGGCGGTAGATCATCTCTTTACCTGCCACAGGCAGACGCTCATCAATATAATCCTGATCCAATTCGATTTTAGTTTTAGTGGCCCGGCCAATCAGGTGTACGTTCAGACCTTGCGCGCGTAAAGCATCGCGTAACGCAGTGGCGGCTTCACGCCACTCTTCGTCCAGCTTCTTATGGTACAGCAACGACACTACCGCCTGGTTGCTCAAGGTCGTGAGATAATCGATCTGGAACAGCTTATGCCGCAGTGCATGATTATCGCGCACGCCGGCAATCATCGCCTTCATTAAGGTATTAATCAGTTGGCTGGCCGCCGGGAAGGTGTCAACGCGAATCCGGCTTTTGGTCTGCTGATCAAACATAATGTGGTACAGGTCATCGCCGTCATGCCACAGGCGAAATTCCGCACGCATACGATAGTGACTGACCGGCGAGCGAAATACTTCCGGAACCAGGCCAGAAAACGGCGCCATCATACTCTGCAAGCGCGCCACTTTTTCGGCCAGCTGCGCCTCATACTGTTCTGTCGGAAGATGTTCGGGGGTCATATCGCATCCTGAATAATAAAAGTACGCGGGGATTGTAGGGATTGCTCAGTGGATGTCCAGCTATTGATGATTTCTGATTTGTGATGCGCGGTCTGGACAGGGTGTTGTGACAGACGGTAGCATCCGTGGGCCGGTCCTGTGAGTTAATAGGGAATCCAGTGAAAATCTGGAGCTGACGCGCAGCGGTAAGGAAAGGTGAGATGAGAGCGTAAGCAGACACTGCCTCCGGCGGGAAGTCATCATTTCTGCTATCCAGTCAACGGATAACCCTCCAAGCCCGAAGACCTGCCGGCTAACGTCGCATCTGGTTTTTCATCATCGCGTACTATCGATGAAGCCTGCGGCATCCTTCTTATATTGTGGATGCTTTACAATGATTAAAAAAGCTACGCTGCTGACGGCTTTCTCCGTCACGGCCTTTTCCGCTTGGGCGCAGGACACTAGCCCGGATACCCTGGTTGTCACCGCCAACCGTTTTCAGCAGCCGCGCAGCGCGGTTCTGGCGCCCGTTACCATCGTGACGCGTCAGGATATTGAACGCTGGCAATCGACCTCCGTAAATGATGTTCTGCGCCGTTTGCCTGGCGTCGATATTGCGCAGAGCGGCGGCGCCGGACAAAACTCCTCCATTTTCATTCGCGGCACCAACTCCAGCCATGTACTGGTATTGATTGACGGCGTGCGTCTGAATTTAGCAGGCGTGAGCGGGTCCGCCGATCTCAGCCAGTTCCCGGTGTCGCTGGTACAGCGCATTGAATATATTCGTGGTCCGCGTTCCGCTATTTATGGTTCCGATGCTATCGGCGGCGTAGTGAATATCATTACGACGCGCGATAACCCAGGCACAGAATTAACCGCTGGATGGGGAAGCAATAGCTACCAGAATTACGACATCTCGACGCAACAGCAACTTGGCGAAAACACGCGGGCGACGTTGATCGGCGATTACGAATACACCAAAGGGTTTGACGTGGTAGCGAAAGGCGGTACCGGGATGCAGGCGCAGCCTGACCGGGACGGCTTTTTGAGTAAAACGCTTTATGGCGCGTTAGAGCATACTTTTTCTGATCGCTGGAGCGGATTCGTGCGTGGTTATGGCTATGATAACCGTACCGATTACGACGCCTATTACTCGCCGGGCTCGCCGCTGATTGATACACGCAAACTTTATAGCCAAAGCTGGGACGCCGGGCTGCGCTTTAATGGCGAACGTATTCAGTCTCAGCTGGTTTCAAGCTATAGCCACAGTAAAGATTACAACTATGATCCGCACTATGGCCGGTATGATACCTCCGCCACGCTGGATGAGATGAAACAGTACAATGTTCAATGGACCAACAGTGTGGTCGTGGGGCACGGTAATGTTGGGGCGGGCGTAGACTGGCAGAAACAGACTACCACACCAGGTACCGGCTATGTGCCCGAGGGATATGACCAGCGTAATACCGGGGTTTACCTGACAGGATTACAACAGTTGGGTGACTTCACTCTGGAAGCGGCGGCGCGCAGTGATGACAACTCCCAGTTTGGTCGTCATGGTACATGGCAAACCAGCGCGGGATGGGAGTTTATAGAAGGTTATCGCTTTATTGCCTCCTACGGAACCTCCTACAAAGCGCCTAATTTGGGCCAACTGTATGGTTATTACGGTAATCCGAACCTGAATCCTGAAAAGAGTAAACAGTGGGAAGGCGCATTTGAAGGGCTAACCGCTGGCGTCAGCTGGCGTATTTCAGGTTATCGTAACGATATTAATGACATGATCGATTATGACGATCATCTGCAAAAATATTACAACGAAGGTAAGGCGCGCATTAAAGGTATTGAGGCGACGGCGAATTTCGATACCGGACCGTTAACGCATACGGTCAGTTACGATTACGTTGATGCGCGTAATGCGATTACCGATACGCCATTACCGCGGCGTTCCAAACAGATGGCAAAATATCAACTTGACTGGGACGTTTACGATTTTGACTGGGGGGTGACATATCAATACCTTGGTTCCCGCTATGATTCGGATTACTCCGCTTACCCATACCGGACAGTAAAAATGGGCGGCGTCAGTTTATGGGATCTTACGGTTGCATATCCGGTCACCTCACATCTGACAGTTCGTGGTAAAATAGCCAACCTGTTCGACAAAGATTACGAGACAGTTTATGGCTACCAAACTGCAGGACGAGAATACACCTTGTCTGGCAGCTACACCTTTTGAACCACGTCCCACCGTGCTGGTATTTGATTCCGGCGTCGGTGGATTGTCGGTCTATGATGAGATTCGGCGGCTCCTGCCGGATCTCCACTATATATATGCTTTCGATAACGTGGCTTTCCCCTACGGGGAAAAGAGCGAAACGTTTATCGTTGAGCGCGTTGTCGAGATTGTGACCGCGGTACAGCAGCGCTATCCCCTTTCACTGGCGGTGATTGCCTGTAATACCGCCAGTACGGTCTCACTTCCCGCATTACGTGAAAAGTTTGCCTTCCCGGTGGTGGGCGTTGTGCCTGCGATTAAACCAGCGGCGCGGCTGACCGCAAATGGCGTCGTCGGGCTACTGGCGACGAGAGCCACGGTCAAACGTCCTTATACTCACGAGCTGATTGCGCGCTTCGCCAATGAATGTCAGATAGCGATGTTGGGGTCGGCAGAACTGGTGGAACTGGCGGAAGCTAAACTACATGGCGACTCGGTATCGCTGGAAGAGCTGCGCCGCATATTACGCCCATGGCTACGAATGCCGGAGCCGCCTGACACGGTCGTTCTGGGGTGTACGCATTTCCCTCTATTACGGGACGAGCTTTTGCAAGTCCTGCCTGAAGGGACGAGGTTAGTGGATTCCGGCGCGGCGATAGCGCGTCGTACAGCCTGGCTGTTGGAACATGAAGCGCCGGATGCGAAATCAACCGATGCCAATATTGCTTATTGCATGGCAATGACGCCAGGAGCTGAACAATTATTACCCGTTTTACAGCGTTATGGCTTTGAAACGCTCGAAAAACTGGCGGTTTAATGGCGTTTTGGGTAAATACCAGGCACTTGAGAAATTATTTTAAATTTCCTCTTGTCAGGCAGAAATAACTCCCTATAATGCGCCACCACTGACACGGAACAACGGCAC
>NZ_JBGDTY010000023.1:0-49651 GCF_046552515.1 Salmonella sp. SAL00653 | reverse complement strand
AACAGCCGCAACAGCCGCAACAGCCGCAACAGCCGCAACAGCCGCAACAGCCGCAACAGCCGCAACAGCCACAGCCCACGGTTGTCAGCGATAAAAAATCAGCAGCGGCGGGTACCGCCGTGAATACGCCTGCAGGCGGTGTCGGACAGGAACTGAAAATGAAGCCGGAAGACGAAGAGCAGCCACTGCCCCCCGGGATTAATGCGTCCGGTGAGGTGGTGGACATGGCGGCGTATGAGCGCTGGCAGCAGGAGCAGGAGGTGAATACTCAGCAGCAGATGCAACGGCGGGAGGAGGTGAATATCAACGTTCACCGTGGGCACGGAAAGGATGAACCGGAGCCGGGAGATGATTTCTGATGGCGGTATCAGCTCCAGTCCTCAGTTCTCAGTCCACCCACACGTTCAAACTCCCGGGTGTTGTTCGTGACAACAATCAGTCCCCGGCTGCGTGCGTGACCGGCAATCATCTGATCGAATGGCCCGACAGGGCGTCCCTGACGGGCAAGCTCTGCCCTGATCTGCCCCGTATGGGTGGCGGCCGGCGTGTCATAATCCAGAACATCAAGTCGGGAAACAAACCCCTCTATCACAGCGAGATTTCTTTCGGGCATCTGGCTTTTTTCGGCACCGTAAATCAGCTCCATCAGGGTGACCGAGCTGATACACATTCTCCCCTGGTTCAGGTTAAAACGCTCCCTGACGCTGGCAGGTTTGTTTTTTATCGTGAAAATGCAGATGTTAGTATCCAGCATAAACTTCAGCATCAGAATGATTCCCGTTCCTGCACAGAGGGTTGTTCCCGGTTATCCATAAAATCGGCGCTGACGTTGTTCCCGTCGAACCATTCATCCCACGATTCTCCGGCCGGCGTGATGATCCGGGTTCGCCCGACAGCGATAACTTCCACACGTTTTACATGTTCCGGCAATGCCACTGCTTTTGGCAGTCTGACCGCCTGACTTCGGTTACTGAGAAATACGCTGGTTTCCATCATGTGCCTCCTTACAGGGATATGTCTTACGTATATCCATTATGGTTTTTGTGATGGGATATGTCAAAGGGATATACATTTATGATGAGCATTGCACAGGTCCGGTCAGCGGGGAGTGCCGCCGGTTATTACAGCGACAGGGATAACTACTACGTGCTGTGCAGTCTGGAGGAACGCTGGGCCGGAAAAGGCGCGGAGCAGCTGGGGCTGCAGGGCGCCGTCGATAAGGAGGTGTTCACCCGGGTACTGGAAGGCAGACTGCCCGACGGGGCTGATCTGAGCCGGCAGCAGGACGGCGGCAACAAACACCGCCCCGGCTATGATCTGACCTTCTCTGCCCCCAAAAGTGTTTCCCTGATGGCCATGCTGGCAGGCGATAAACGCCTGACTGAGGCACACAACCAGGCGGTGGATATCGCTGTCCGTCAGGTGGAAGCGCTGGCCTCCACCAGGGTGATGACGGACGGGCAGTCAGAAACGGTGCTCACCGGTAATCTGGTGATGGCGCTGTTCAACCATGACACCAGTCGTGACCAGGAGCCGCAGCTGCATACCCATGCCGTGGTGGCCAACGTCACGCAGCATGACGGGGAATGGAAGACCCTGAGCAGCGATAAGGTGGGAAAAACGGGATTTATCGAGAATGTCTATGCTAACCAGATAGCCTTCGGGAAGATTTACCGCGCGGTGCTGAAAGAGAAGGTTGAAGCGCTGGGCTATGAAACGGAAGTGGTCGGTAAGCACGGTATGTGGGAGATGCCCGGTGTCCCGGTGGAGGCCTTTTCCAGTCGTTCGCAGACTATACGGGAAGCAGTAGGTGATGACGCGTCGCTGAAATCCCGGGATGTGGCGGCGCTGGATACGCGTAAATCCAAACAGCATGTCGATCCGGAAGTGAAAATGGCTGAGTGGATGCAGACCCTGAAAGATACCGGTTTTGATATCAGCGCATACCGTGAGGCTGCGGACAGGAGGGCGGAAATACAGGCAGCGCAGCCTGTTCCGTCACAGGAGCAGCCGGATATTCAGCAGGCGGTGACGCAGGCCATTGCCGGGTTAAGCGACCGGAAGGTTCAGTTTACGTATACCGACGTGCTGGCCAGAACGGTCGGGATGCTGCCGCCGGAAGCCGGCGTGATTGAGAAGGCCCGGGCCGGGATTGATGAAGCCATCAGCCGCGAACAGCTTATCCCCCTCGACCGGGAGAAAGGACTGTTCACCTCAGGTATTCATGTGCTCGATGAGCTGTCTGTCCGGGCACTCAGCAGCGATATCATGAAGCAGAACCGGGTGACCGTCCATCCGGAGAAGAGCGTGCCCCGCACGGGAAGTTACAGCGACGCGGTGAGTGTCCTGGCCCGGGACCGCCCGTCACTGGCCATTATCAGTGGTCAGGGCGGTGCTGCCGGTCAGCGGGAGCGGGTGGCAGAACTTACGATGATGGCCCGGGAGCAGACGCTGATTGTCACGCATCTGAATGAGGATCGTCGGGTGCTGAACAGTATGATTCAGGATGCACTGGCTAAACCGAGTGAGCAGCAGGTCACTGTCCCTGTACTTACCACCGCGAATATCCGTGACGGGGAGCTGCGCCGTCTGTCCACCTGGGAGAATCATCAGGGCGCGCTTGCCCTGGTGGATAATGTGTATCACCGGATTGCCGGTATCAGTAAGGAGGACGGGCTGATAACCCTGCAGGATGCCGACGGCAACACGCGCCTGATTTCCCCCCGGGAAGCAGCGGCAGAGGGCGTCACACTGTACAATCCGGAAACTATCCGGGGGGGGGGGGGGGGGGCCAGTGAGACGTTTGCCATTGCGCTGTAGGGAACCGAAGGGGGCCGGAAACAGATGGCCGGTTTTGAGTCGGCGTATGTGGCGCTGTCGCGTATGAAGCAGCATGTGCAGGTGTACACCGACGACCGTCAGGGCTGGGTTAAGGCCATCAACAGTGCGGAGCAAAAGGGCACGGCCCATGACGTGCTGGAGCCTAAATCAGAGCGTGAGATGATGAACGCAGAGCGCCTGTTCAGCACCGCCCGGGAACTGCGGGACGTGGCTGCCGGCCGTGCCGTGCTGCGCAACGCCGGACTGGCGCAGGGAGACAGCCGGGCGCGTTTTATTGCACCGGGGCGCAAGTATCCGCAGCCATATGTGGCGCTGCCGGCGTTTGACCGTAACGGTAAATCCGCCGGTATCTGGCTGAACCCGCTGACAACGGATGACGGTGCCGGGCTGCGGGGATTCACCGGGGAAGGTCGGGTGAAAGGCAGTGAAGAGGCGCAGTTTGTGGCCCTGCAGGGCAGTCGTAACGGCGAAAGCCTGCTGGCTGGTAGCATGCAGGATGGCGTCCGGATTGCCCGGGAGAACCCCGACAGCGGCGTGGTGGTGCGAATTGCCGGTGACGGGCGTCCATGGAATCCCGTCGCCATTACCGGCGGCAGGGTGTGGGGCGATATTCCTGACAGTAACGTGCAGCCCGGCGCGGGAAAACCGGGGCTGGGAGCGGCTGCAGCAGATGGAGCAGGAGATGGTGCGTGACCTGCAGAAAGAGAAAACCCCGGGCGGGGACTGATACGGGAAGATAAACCACGATGACGATGGATAACGCCACACGTAACGATTCGCGGGCAGTCCGGGTGGATACCCGGCTGCAGCGACTGCTGGCCTGGTCGCCGGGACAGAGAGATCTCATCAAAACCGTGGCGCTGCTGCTGATGGTGGCTGACCATATTAACCGTATCCTGCACCTGAACCAAGAGTGGCTGTTTCTGGCCGGGCGCGGGGCGTTTCCGCTGTTTGCCCTGGTGTGGGGGCTGAACCTGTCCCGGCATACGCATATCCGCCAGTCTGCGATTAACCGGCTGTGGGGATGGGCGGTTATCGCGCAGTCCGGATATTTTCTGGCGGGATTTCCGTGGTATGAAGGGAATATTCTGTTTGCCTTTGCGGTGACCGCGCAGGCGCTGAAGTGGTGTGAGCAGCGCTGCCTGTTTCACTCTGCGGCCGCGCTGTTACTGCTGACGGCGTGGATACCCCTGTCCGGAACCAGCTACGGCGTTGCCGGCGTGCTGGTGCTGGTCATCTGTTACCGGCTGTACCGGATCACAGATACTGAAGAACATCTGGCGCTTGCGGCCTGCTTGGTGGTGGCCGTCCCCGCGCTGAATCTGGTCACCAGTGATGCCGCGGCGGTGGCAGGACTTCTGGTGACCGGGCTGACGGTATGGCTTGTTTCGCTGACAGGCAAATCACGGCCCCGGTTCTGGCCGGCTGATTTTTTCCCGGTATTCTACACCTGCCATCTGGCTGCCCTGGGCGTTCTGGCGATGTGACGGGTGTGGTATCTTTGGCGGTATGAGCAGGATTTGGCAGGGGCAGCATACAGCATGACTGAGCAGAAACGACCGGTACTGACACTGAAACGGAAAACGGATGGGGAAGCGCCGGCCCGCAGCCGCAAAACCATTATTAACGTCACCACGCCCCCGAAGTGGAAGGTGAAGAAACAGCAACTGGCTGACAGGGCTGTCCGGGAAGCGTCACTGGCAGAAAAAAAAGCCCGGGCAAGAAAAGATCTGTCCATCTACCTGCGATTTCAGTCAGTGGAGGAAGCGGTCAGCACGCTGAAACCCTGGTGGCCGGGGCTGTTTGACGGCGACACGCCCCGTCTTTTCGCCTGTGGCGTGCGTGAGGCGCTGTTTGAGGACGCCTCCAGGCGTGGTATCCCGCTGTCACACAAAAAGATAATCCGTGCGCTGAAAGCGATTGCCCGTTCTGAAGCATATCTCAGCGCGATGAAAGCCGGGGCCTGCCGATATGACACGGAAGGGTATGTGACGGAGCATATTACCGTGGAGGAAGAACAGTACGCGCTGGCGCGACTGGCAAAGGTCCGGGCGCAGAACGCCAGAAAAGCGGAACTCCGCGCGGTGCTGGCGCAGACGGTCTGAACCGGAGAAGCCCAGTATAATGAGTGAACGGATGAAACAGAAAGATCGTCTGTACGGCGTGGCACCGGCCTTACCCCGATGCTGCAGGCTGTGAAGCTAGGCCGCAGGTCCGCTATGTGTTTAAGTACTGGCCCACATTTGTACAGCAGTGGGAAAACTCGCTGAAAGCCGCACAGAAGGGGCTGGAAATCAGCGAGGGCGGATGCCTGGCTTGCGTATCACAACGGTATTTTTGCCACCAGTCATTATGAAGGCGCGCTCACCAGTGAAGATATCAGTAGTGCGGCGGCCGCCGTCCTGAAAGGGCATAAAATCAGGGGTGGAAACGTGAACACGAAAAGCATACTGGATGCCAGTAACCGACTGGCACATACGCTTGCGCTGCAGGGCTCGCCGGTGATGATAATGATGCCGGTTAAGAAGGCCACGGAGAAGAACGTGACAGTGATACCGGGCGGCGCGGGACAGGAAACTCTGGAAAACGCGGCCGTGCTGATTCTGGCCGGGATGGAGCGTAATGATCGTGCCACCACTAGGGAAGGCAATAACAATTTATCCTGACGCCTCCGCCGCTCGCGTCGTTGTCCAGCCCCGGCAATCCGGGAAAAACGAGCGACGGTCGCCACACCGAAGTGGGATCGTTTAACTATTCCCGTGCAGCAGACCGTTCGAATTCGGAGAACGTGCTGTCGTCTGGGATGACTCAGTCCTAGCCCGCAGCTACCTGAACCACTGGACATCCCGCTGGGCGCAGGGAACGGACTGGAAACAGACGTACTGACATCCCAGGAAACGATCTTGAAACGTAAACCGTGCGCCAACACAGGTTACGTTCATAAAGTAAGTCGCTGATTTTAGAAATCTGTAGTATTCTCTGCAAACGATCTAGGTTTGATCCTTGAGGAGACAGAGATGTCGCAGATTGAAAATGCAGTAACTTCCTCATCGAAACGCATTTACAGAAAGGGTAATCCCTTATCTTCCGCTGAGAAGAAGAGATTATCTATTTCACGAAAAAAGACGACGCATAAAGAGCTCAATGTTTTCATACAAAACATACATAAAGAAAGCTTGCAGCAGCTTTGTGAAGAGACTGGAACTACTCAGGCTCAAATGATTGAGCTACTAATTGAACGGGAAATGGCTAAAAGAGCCTGAGATAAGAAGGTGAATGAGTAACTTTCTTGATCGTCTCGTCAGTGAGTGTTAGATTGCTGATCGTCTAAAGAATTTTGATGGCTGGCCACGCCGTAAGGTGGCAGGGAACTGGTTCTGATGAGGTGCCTACCCGGGACCAGAAAAGCAAAAACCCCGATAATCTTCTCATTTCTTGGCGGGAACGAAAGATTAACGGGGCCTACTTAAACTGTATAGCCACCAATCAGGCTATGCAGGGAGTATAGTTTTATGCTCAGAAAATTTCAATACTTGTTTCTGTGGCATTTACTCCTTCCGTGCATTGTAAGTGCAGGCAGAAGTGACTGACACCCGAACACTGTTCACTCATTACCGACAGGTCAAAAATCCGAATCCGGAATTCACGCCGAGAGAAGGGAAAAAGACCCTGCCGTTCTGTCGTAAGCTGATGGCGAAAGCCGAAGGGTTCACGTCCCGTTTTGATTTTTCCGTCCATGTGGCGTTCGTTCGTTCGCTGGGAAAGCGTCACCGGATGCCGCCTTTGCTGCGCCGTCGTGCCATCGATGCGCTGCTTCAGGGGTTGTGCTTCCATTATGATCCACTGGCCAACCGTGTACAGAGATCCATCACCAATCTGGCTATAGAGTGCGGTCTGGCCACTGAGTCAAAAAGTGGTAATCTGTCCATCACCCGCGCCACACGGGCGCTGAAGTTTATGGCAGAGCTGGGGCTGATTACCTACCAGACCGAGTACGATCCGCAGATTGGCTGCAACATCCCGACTGATATCACCTTCACGCCGGCACTGTTCTCCGCGCTCGACGTTTCTGACGTGGCTGTTATGGCCGCCCGCTGCAGTCGTGTCGAATGGGAAAATCAGCAGCGCAAAAAGCAGAATCTGGAGCCACTGGAGATGGACGAACTGATAGCGAAAGCCTGGCGATTTGTGCGCGAACGGTTCCGCAGCTACCAGTCTGAACGTAAACTGCACGGACTGAAACGCGCCCGGGCGCGGCGTGACGCGGACAGAACCCGTAAGGACATCGAAACACTGGTGAAACAGCAGCTGACGCGGGAATACGCCAGCGGACGCTTTACCGGCGGGCTTGATGCCATGAAGCGGGAGCTGCAGCGGCGCGTGAAAGAGCGCATGATGATGTCGCGGGGCAAAAACTACACGCGACTGACCATGGCCACCGTCCCCATATAACCCACCAGATTATGAAAATCCGGCTGACGTCGGAGGATTTTGTACGTCTGTCGCCGGGCGCCGCCTGTTTTCTGCGCGGAACGCTCGTTCTTCCTGCTAAAATATCTCTCATTCTGCTGCCAGAATGGCCAGAAATGTTCCCGCCTGAGTCATTTCCGGTCGCAATATTCAGTTACTCACAAATAACTGCAAGGGACCTTTCCATAAAGTTACAACCGATATACTGACAAAGCGCCAGGCGACCTGATTTCAAAGTGCGTGGTTTCCTTTAAACCCCAGATCTGTACTTCTTTTAAAGACATAATCTTTCTCTCTTATAAATAAATAACCTGTTCATCACCTGCCCTGTGGACAGGTTCCAGAGGAGAATGCCCGCCCTTGCAGCGGACTCACGTCCGCGCCGGTTCGGAAACAACATTAGTACCTCCCGTCGCGATGCGCCGGGCCCCGGTCATGCAAATAGTTACAACATCCAAAATCCTGACCAACGAAACCGAAGCAAAAACCTGATATCCAGCCCATTCCCACCACTGAAAAGCGCCGCCGCCCCGGCCACCAGGGGAAGCAGCAGCCCGGCGGCCAGCATGCCCGCACGCATGTGTCGCGTTATCCACACGGTCCGGTATTCTTTCTGTTTCATTATCCTGCCCTCCCGGCTCATTTCAGCGTGTAGTCCTGGGTGCCGCCCCAGTCGTTAACAGCCTGTACCGTCACCGTTCCGTTCAGCGACAGTTTCCCCAGCGCCACCTCACTCTTCGGCGCCAGCTGCGCAATCTCATTCATCACCCTGTCGTTCAGCCTGACCGGCTGTCCGTTCAGTTTCACCCCGGTGACCGCAAAGTAGTACGGCGTCGGGTTCTTCAGGTAAGCCTCACCGCCGCGGTGCGTAATCTGCAGGTTCTTCTCGGCATTACGGCGTCCCTCAACAAGCGCTTTCGGCCGGTAAATCAGCTTCACCTTCGTGTTCACGGCCACCGCCAAGACATTCCCTTCCGACGCCTTTGGCTTCGGCGGGATTTCCTGAACGTTCAGCCAGAACAGCGACTCACGGTCTGACGGCAGCGCGCTGTCCGTCTTCATGATGCGGATAATCTGCTTTTCTTTGGGCCTGACCTTAAAGAACGGCGGCGCCGGTACCATATACACCGTACTGCTGCCCTGGGTGGTGTTGTCTATCCACACTTGGCCGCCAAAGGTCTCATCCGCCTGGTTGGTCACCTCAAATGAGGTGTTCTTTCTCCCTTCCTCATAGATAAAACGCGTGCCGTTCAGCACAAAGGCTGCCATGGCCTGCCCGCTGACGGCCAGGGACAGCAGGGACACCAGTCCCCACTTCATCATCTTATTCACAATAAACCTCCTGAACTTTGCCGGTATTGGGCACAATACCTTTCACTGAAAAATGGCAGACGCTGCCGTCCCCCCGCTCGACGCTGACCCGTGACGGCGCGCTCAGCATATTCATCAGCAGGACGCCGTTACCGGCAATGAACCCGGCATCCAGTCCCTGCTCCGTCTGCGCGCTGCCCCCGTTCAGTATCCGTCCGTCACGCTCCTTCACCCGCAGGATGTAGCGCAGCACATGCTCGGCGCCAAACTCACGGTACACGACAGCTTTTTCCGTCGGCACCACGTTAAAGGAGGTGGTCTGCAGCTCCAGGTCATCCGGCACGTTTTCCATGTCCACGCTGACCCGGTTCAGGGAGTAATCCGACAGGTTCACCACGGTGTATCCCTTGCTGTTGGTGGGGGCTGAGCCGTTAATCCTCACGCCCTTCACCCCCGGAATGCGCGCCACGCCCAGCGTGTTCCCGGTTTCCTTCGTCATCATCAGGCCGCTGTCTGCCGTGCCCAGAATGGTGCCGCTCACGCTGCCTGACACGGTGGTGTTATCACGTCCCTGCGACAGCATCATGTTGGTCTGGATGGCATCAAAGCCATACGAGAGGTTGCCGCTCAGGCTGCGGTCGCCCTTATCACTCAGGTTGGTGTTGAGGCCGTAGCTCAGGCGGTCCGTCGGACTTGCTGACACCCCGCTGTTCATCCCCATCCTGCCGCTGCTGCTGTAGCTCAGTCCGGTACTGCTGTAATGGCGCACGCCACCCAGGGTGAACGGAATGCTGAAGGAGAGCGACGTGCTGTAGTCCGGTTTGTCCAGGTACGGGCGTTTGCTGTAGCTGCCGTTCAGGAAGACCGACACACCATCAAGAATGGTGGTGCTGAGGGAGACATCGCCCCCGGTGGCCTTTCCCTTCATCCACCAGTAGTCCTCCTGCCAGCCGGCCAGGTTCAGGTTGCTGTTCCCCAGACGTTGCGAGAAGCGCATCTCATAGCGTGATTTTGTGTTGTAGCGGGTATACCGGTCCGTGCTGTAGAAGTCCGCGAATTCCACATACCCCTTACTCTGGTAACGGTAGGCCAGCAGCTGCAGGTCCGAGCTGTCAGAGAAGCTTTTGGCATACTTGGCGCTGACGCTGTGCCCGCGCTTGTTGTCCCTGTTGTCGTATTTCGCCTGTGACAGGTTCATCCCGGCAGACACGGCGCCGAAGCCCCCCAGGGCCTGCGTCACGCTCACCCCGCCGGCCTGGTATTTACCGTGCAGGATGGAGGCGGCATTCAGCGTGGTGGAGTCAAAGCCGTACCCCACGCCTCCCATCCAGAACGTGCCGCTTTCACCGTCCCGGAACGGTTTTTTCAGCTGATAGTTACTGGACTTGCGACCGGCCGCCACGTTGTATTCAATCTCCCCGGGACGCAGCAGCGTCGGCAGGGTGGTGACCGGATAGACGGTGGTGGTTTTGTGGCCGGACGCATCCTCCACGGTCACCACCAGGTCACCGTTCCCCACGGAGCGGACATCATCCAGCTGGTACGGGCCGGGCGGCACCACTTTTGAGTACACGGTGTACCCGTTCTGGCTGATGGTGACGCGGGAGGTGGAGTTTGCCACCCCGGTGATAAGCGGGGCATACCCGCGGGCCTCCCACGGCAGCATGTTACTGTTGGAGCGCAGTGCCGCCCCGTAAAAGCCGAAATCAGAGAACAGGGCGCTGCGGGTCTGGGATTTACCGAGCAGCAGGTCCCCCTGCACTTGGCTGATGGCGGTGGACAGCGTGATATCCCGGGCGGTGAACTCACCGGAGCCGTCAGCGTACCGGGATGCGCTCATGTTACTGGCCAGCACCCAGCGGCCAAGGTTGACCATCAGGTCGGCATTCGCATAGGCACTGGTGCTTTGCCCGGACGTCTGCGAGGCGTTGGCGGAGTACTTCAGGCGCGCCGCCGGCACGCCGTAGTCCCAGCGGCTGGGGTCCGTTTTACCGACCAGGAACGACTGGGGAATACTGAACACCAGGCTCTGGGAGCCATAGCTGAAGTCCACCCTGGTATAGGGGTTGCGGCTGAGGACATAGCACTGCCCGGCAGCATTCAGCGTGGAGGCATACCCCTCCAGGCGGACAGGAACCCCGGCAGCTTTCAGCCACTCCGGCGACAGGCACAGGGCGTTTGCTGACTCTTCCTGTGGCGTAATGGATAAACGGGCCTTACCCACGTTTTCCTGGTTAACAATGACGTCGACATAATACTGTCCGGCCGGAAAATCCGAACCGGATTTTAATACGGAGGGAATGGCGCCCATTCCCTGCAGGAAATCCAGGTTAAGCTCTGAGTCAGTACTGGCAAAAGACAGGTGAGAAAATAAGGCGAGACTCAGCGCCGACAGTTTAAATACCCGGTGATGAAATGACACAACAACCCCCTGACTCAGACAGTCCCTCTCCGGAGGAAATTGCACGGAAAATACAATTTCCTGTTAAACAGGTAATAACGGAATGCAGGATGGCGGGATGAATATACAGGTGCTGTCCCGGCCTGCAATCAGCGATATAAAAACAACGAACAAGGTAATTAAATGCGGCGCACCGCCGTACGCCGCGTCATTTAAATAAAATATGTAAGGTTCTGCTTACGGGTGATTACTTGTAAGTCACCGCGAAAGATGCCACAGATTTGAAGTCACCTTCAGTCTGGCCACCCTTCAGTTTTGCAGTGAACTTTAGGCCGTCGGTGGTCAGGTTAGCGCCGTCGAAGTCAACTGAACTGGCGTTAGCATTTACAGCACCCGGTGCTTTGGAGTTCACGCTGTCAACCAGTACCTTGGCATCAGCAGCTGTACCGCTGGTTGCCCCGAAGCCTTTACCATCCAGGGCAGCAGAAGCCCAGGTGATAGTGGCCGTTTTCTGAGCCAGGTTTCCACAAGCCTGTGCGGTCGGGTCAGCCGGCTTCATGGCGAACTCAACAGCATTACCCGTCTGGTTAGCCTGAACGGTACCCAGCTGAACAACCTGGTTCGGCTGAGCTGCGCCGTTGACAGAAGTGGTCAGGTCACAGGTCGTGGCGCTCACTGACCCCAGGAAAGTCACTTCATTGGCAGCGTGTGCAGTCCCGCCCAGAACACCCAGTGCAATAATGGAAGCAATAATGCTCTTTTTCATGTATATAACCTCTTGAATTTAATTTTTTGACTTTCACAAAATGAAAATACACATTCACATTTTCCAGCATGGCTGGCTTTATTCCTTCCCGGACAGGGCAGAAATAAAGTCAGCCATGACGTGACGGCGTAAAAATCCTGAGTTGTCATCCGACATATTTAATAACCGCTCTGTAAAACAGGCGCACAAATACGCATCTGAATTAAATTCAGTGTCTGTTATCTGTTTTTAATACCTGGCGGAAGCTGTCCTTCAGTCCGTGAACAACACAGACTTATGAATAGTAAACAACCATCTGCGCTGCGGCCTGACTGATACGTGACAGGCGGTTCAGACTGGTACTGAAATACCCGTTGTTCACTTCATAGCGTTCACAGACATCCTTTCTGGACACACCAAAAACAAGGTAGTCCCTGAGTGCCTGAATAATCTTCTCGCTGTGAATGGATGATATACCGATGAGTAACCAGAAATGTTCCTCATTTACTTTTGCAGGTATCAGCGCCCCTCTTCTTATTCTGGCCAGCATGATTTCTTTGCCCAAATAATAATCAGCATCTTTTCTGTTCAGCATCATTGGATTATCTCCGGCTCAATCTGGTGTTGTGACAGAAAATTTCCAAAGGAAACAAACTTTATGCCGGGAATTATATACAGATGTTTGTTTTGAAAAAGATCATTTTTGCAATCCTTTCTACCATACAAACAAAACAAACAAGAATACACCACCAAAAAATCAAAAAAAGTAGGGCAAGAATCTATTTGCCATACAAAATTCAGCATAAAAGATCGCCACAACACAAAAAATCAAAATATCTGCAATGCAAATATTTTTGCACATGAAAAGACATATATCAAAAAAGAAAAAATAAATATAAACTTTCAAAAATATAAAAATCAGCCACACCAGGATTAGAAAAAACATAATAAAAATAAGTTCTTAACATCCGTGAAATTATTATGTAATGCTTCGGGCTGTGAGATTATCCGGATGTATCTTTGCCTCCGGTGGCTTTAGGCAGGGCACTCCGTAAGAGATGAAAAAAATCACGGCAACCTTCACGCTAAAACAGAGAAGTAAGAACCAGGCCTCGTGTATTGCTCTGTAATGTTTATGCTCTCCGGGGGTAAGAGCCTCCCATGAAAGCACCCACTGGATAAAGTTTATCCATCGGATGTAATCAGGAAAAAGGAGCAAATACCCTGTCGCTTAGTTTCGCTTAAGGTTTAGTTAAGATTTGCTCATTAAGTTTTCCAAGAATTTTTTTCAGGGAAAACAGAAATGAAAAAAACTTTAATCACTCTTATTATTACCACTCTTTCTTTCAGTTCGCTTGCCCGGCAAACGGACATTGTTTCTTCCGTAGAGCAGCCCGGGTATGTTCAGGGAGGATTTACAGGCCTGGCCCCCACCCAGACATCGGTTTCACAGGCTAAAAAACAGTGGGATGATGCGTGGGTGGTACTGGAAGGCAACATTATCAGGCAAGTCGGTCACGAGCTTTATGAATTCCGTGACAGCAGCGGTACTGTTTATGTGGACATCGATAACAAATACTGGATGGGTCAAACAGCCTCGCCTGCGGATAAGGTTCATATTGAAGGAGAAGTGGATCGGGACTGGGATGGTATAAAGATAGATGTAAAAAATATCCGGGTAATGAAGTAATACCGGAGTTTAAGAACAAGTCGTATATCCAGACTAACTGTATCCATAACCAGTGCGGGCGCTGTCTGAAAAAACACAGGCACGACGCGAGTGCCCACCAAAAGATGAGGTTCGTCTGGTCCCGCTAACAGATATAAGCTATGTCAGGCAGATAGAGAGCTGGGTGATCACCCCCGTCCCAGCCGCACAGATCCTCCGGATACTCCCGTCCTGACATGACAACGTCACTCACCACAGCTTATATAAGCTGTGGTGAGTAAATCTTCCCTGAGATAAGCTGTAGTGAGCATATTACGATACATGGAGGGAGAACGACGGATTCACAGGGCTCCTGCAGTAACAGGAATGCCATTCTGAAAAGTTTGTGGATCAGGGATATGCTTCCGGTATGGGCTGCTCTCATCACTGCTTATATAAGCTGTAGTGAGCAGAACACTCACCAGAGGCAGTAATATAAGCTGTAATAAGTAAACAGTAGTGGATAACTCACTACAGATTATGTTCAGCGGGATTTGAAGAGTTTCTCCAGGTCATCAAGTGTGATGCCCAGTTTATCAAGAAGCGCAAGTTTTTCAGCCATCTCCGGACTGACGTCACCCGGTGTGGCTGGCAGTTGCGGGTTCTCCACACTCTCATCATGAGGTGGCTTTAACTTGGGCCGGCGGTAGTGAATACAGAAGAGTTTTGTGCGCCCACGCTGGATCTCAGTGTAATCCAGATAGCCAATCTCCCGGAGCTGCTCCATGGCACGCCTCACCGTCTGGTTCTGCGAGAACACAGGGGATTTCAGGTTCAGACGGGCCCGTAGACGCGCCAGTGATATCGGCGCCGGATCCCGCGGCAGACTCTCTATAAAGGTATAAAGAGCCTGAGCGGACTCCCGGCGCTTCAGGGCATTGATGGCCTTGAGCTGCAGCAGCACTTTCCGGTCAAACTGGTAGAGTTCAAAGAGGCGCGGATCGGCTTGCAGCTGAACGATATCTTTTTCCGTATCATAGTAAGCCGACTGTACCAGATGCGTAATGTACTCTTTGGTGTGCTTCTCCGTTGTGCGGGAAAACGAGATCACAGTACCCGCGATACGCTTAAGTGAAGGACTGATACGTTCCCGGAGCTTCCGGGATGACTGACTGGAGGGGATCCCACAGAGTTTGGCGAATTCGACAAACGGCAGCTCAACTTTATCGCCAATAACTTTATGTCGGGCAAAGGAATGGATCACCCCTACCCAGGTCTTGAAGTCATTATCCATATCCAAGCGGGGACCGGTGATCTCCACTTTATCAAACCCCTCGGCCCTGGCGAGAGACAGACGCGTCAGTTCTTCCGACGCATCAGTACGCGAAAGTGTGTTCTTTTTGCGGTTTTTCAGTGACTTAAGCGTAGGAACAAATACTCCAAGCCGCATCAGAGCTACAGGCTGCACGGTATTACTGGCATTAGGAGTGAGATTTACGATTTCACCGGAGGATTTATCCACCTCTTCAAACAACTTTTTTATGTCCAGATTGTCCTTGTCCAGAGCGCCTCCGATCGGTGGATAGTTTAAGAATAAAAGCAGCCACTGTTTTCATGTTATAGCCTGAAAGGTGCTAAACAACTGGCTTCAGCTTATACACAGCCCTGAAGAAGTTTCAGGGGAACATACTCACTGTAGTTTATATTACTAACTCATTACAGTATATCCTTTGCATAATACAGCTTATTGTTTACCAGTTACAGCTTATGATTAACATGCTACAGTTTAGGTGATCATCCTCCAGGCCCAGTACTGACGCGGCCTTTAGAAGAGTCGGGATCTTCTTTTGATCTAACAGGGATCGTTGTAAGGATCTTATTACTGGATCGAGTGACTGTATATGTGGATAACCTGCTGACCGACAAGGTGATTCGTATAGTTTTTCAATAATCACTTGCTGTGACTCCAGTGCGTATCTGCTTCCTTTAACTTCTGTTTTTTTGCGCTTCCTCGCCGGTTCCCGGGCTTATTCCCGGTCAAACTCTTCCTGACTTATTAATTGCCAGCGAATAAGGTGAAGTCGCATTTCTCTTATCTGGTGTATTGTGAATCCTGTACGGACCAGCAGTGTTTTCAAAGCTGAGGAAGTATCTTCTTCGTATGAAGCTGCTGAGAGGGAGAAGGCCTCTGGTTTTCTCGCAAAACATGCAGCAACCGCGCCAGTGCCGGCAGTAACCGGAGTGTCTCCCCGGGAGTTACAACGGCCTGCAGATCTGTTTCTGTCAGGCCGGTGAGTCCCTGTTTCTGAAATTCAGCATCCATCTGCCGGAACCATCATTGTGGATCAGCAGTTACAGTTTAATTCCTCCTAACGGGAACTAAACGAGCTTTATTTCAATATTCGCGAACAACCGTGGGAACCTGGACCAGGATTGCTCGTCATGAATATGACAAACATGCCAGCTGAACCACTTATTTTCCAGTCGGGTACGCAAAGCGCAGGGTTAGAACTGGTTAATATTTATTTCTGGATTTTCAGGCAATTTATGGAAGAGAAGGAATTAACCAAGCCTCTTGCGCGCCTTGTTTATACCAATCTTAAGACTGCCAGAACAGACAGCGTTTCCCTGCAGTCAGTTGGAAAACGTTTTGAGGCATCTTTTGAAAATTAACCTGAGCCTACAGCAGAGAAAATGGCTCAGGTACGTGAACTGCATGAATTAGAAGAGGCCAGACGTAAGCCATATATGATGTCCAAATAACTCTTTTAATACCGGTTATATATTTACGTTTACCTGTCCCCTCTCAGGGACAGGTAGTTGATCCAGTTTGCAGACGGCGATTTCTGAATCTCTTTGTGTCATGTAATGACGTCAGGAAATCCAGGACTTTATCATCGCTATCCGTCGCCAAGTCATGCAGGAACAGAAAAAATTTCCCTTCATTATCTACCAGATGCGAATCGAGATAACCTAACAACCACTTTGCATGCCTCAAAATATGACGTTGTTCCCGTTGCAGACGCTTTAACGGAAGGCGTGTCGTCATTTTATCCAGTTTTTGAGTCTCCTGAGAGAGTTTCTGCTGCATGATTCTCAGTTCTGATTTAAGCGCCTGCGCGGGGGCGCTCCGGCTGAATAACCTCGCGGTATCGGTCAGTGTATTTACCATCATTCTGTGGACCTTTTGGCACAGATCCCTGGAAGCCTGATATTTCTTAAAGTAATAGCGGGTATAAACGCCCACTCCGGATAATGCAGTTGAGATAAATGGAACGAGTAATGCTGTGTTCATAAAAATCTCCTTATAAGTAGGTGGAATGGCCACGTGATGTGGACGACGGATGAAATATAACCCACTTTAGCAATTTGTGCTATATTTTTTTGCAAAAAGTGCTAACTTCAATTTCATGTATTGATTTATGTTTTGTTCTGTGGTTCATGTATTTTGTATCTTCCTCTGTCACCTGAGATCCGGAAAAAGGTAGTCCCGGATCTTCTTTATCCTCACCGGTGCGCCGCGACCCGGTAACACAAGATGTAGCGGCTCAGTCATCTGCTGTTGCTACCAGATGTTGTGTTATACCCCTTCCCTGTGACCCGGCGCGCAGGGCAGAAAAGACCGCTTTGCTTATTCCCTGACCGTGGTACACTTCCGGAAAGTCGTGAATAGACAAAAAATCGGATCACCTGAAAATAGCCGTCCTGTAATTCCGTTACGTTTTTATAAGTTGGATTGTAATTGCATGTGGTTAAAGTTTCATTATGAAAAAGATGAGTTATTTACTAATAGCGTGATAACAGTATGCGTTTTAAGGATTGAAAACATGCATCAGTAAAATGCACGAGAAAATACATATAAGAGATATGTAGATAATGGCGGCGAACAGTTAACTCAGTCACTATAAGCTGGTTAACAGTATTCACAATGCGTGGCAGATTTTTGCTTCATCGGAATGTATACTTAATTGCATACCTGAAGTATGTAAAAAAGAGGTGAATCATGAAGCAGCGAATTACAGTGACAGTGGACAGCGACAGCTATCAGCTGCTCAAGGCATACGACGTGAATATCTCCGGTCTGGTCAGTACGACCATGCAGAACGAAGCCCGCCGTCTGCGAGCCGAACGCTGGCAGGAAGAAAATCGGGAAGGTATGGCTGAGGTGGCCAGCTTTATAGAGGCTAACGGATCGTTTGCTGACGACAACAGGAACTGGTGATATGCAGTTTAAGGTTTACACCTGTAAAAGGGAGAGTCGCTACCGGCTGTTTGTGGACGTGCAGAGCGACATCATTGACACCCCCGAACGGCGGATGGCTGTCCCGCTGGTCAGCGCCCGTCTGCTGTCGGAAAAGGTTCCCCGCGATCTTTACCCGGTGATGCATATCGGGGATGAGCCTTACCGCCTGCTGACCACGGATATGACCAGTGTGCCGGCCACCGTCATCGGGGAAGAGGTGGCCGATCTCAGCCTCCGGGAGAACGATATCAAAAACGCCATTAACCTGATGTTCCGGGGGATCTGATATGCGTGTCAGCGAACAGGTGCTGCTCAGTAGTCTACGTCAGGGCGGCTGTGTGCGGAGTTTCTGGCGCCGCTCCGCCAGACTGGCGGGTACGCCCTCTCCGATCGTTCCGGACGGGCTTGTGCTGGAAACCCCCGGTGAACGCGGGGATACCCCACTCTGTCATGTGGATTTTGCGGTGGTACAGAAGTGGCTGGTCTGCGAGGAAACCTGGACACAGACCCTCGGGGGAACGGAGTTCGGCGGGACGGTCTGGCGACTGCGTACTGACAGGGAGAACACCACCTCATGACACGGTCACGCATCTGTCCGGATACTGAATCCACCGGTCTCAGTCCGGCATCGGATGCCCTGCCGGTCAGGGAGACGACAGAACAGTTTGCACAGGTCTTTTTCGGAAAATCTGTGTCCCTGCTGACGCCGGAAGAGCGGTTCACGACGGTGTACGCCGGCTCCCGGGATATACCTGCGGATTTGCATCCGGCGAGCTGGTTTCCGGCCGACACCTGGTTTCGTAACGAACTTCGCGCCTGCGCGGCCTATGTCGGACGTCGTCAGGGCTGGCCACTGTATCACGCTTCAGAAGCGGAACGGCTGCGCGCACTCTATCCGCTACGGCTCGCCACGCCCGCGACCGATCCGGGAAAACAATTGCTGACCCGTACGGCGCTGCTGAAAGCGGGTTACTCACGTGCCACGATTGCGGCCATGACACCGGTGGCCGAACGGCAGAACCGTCACAGCGGCGACTGGTATCCTTTATACAGGGTTCAGACTGAAACCAGAGATGACTCCGGGGAAAAAACATGATGTCCCGGAATATTTCACTTAACGGAGAGAGGACATGAGTCAGCCACCGTTACCTGCTGTCTGTACGCAGGCAGCGTCCGCCCTGCTGCCGGTGGCCATTGATTACCCGGCGGCCCTCGCACTGCGCCAGATGGCAATGCAGCATGACGACTACCCGAAATATCTGCTGGCACCGGAGGTAAGTGCCCTGCTCCACTACGTCCCTGATCTGCATCGCAGGATGCTGCTGGCCACTCTATGGAATACCGGCGCACGGATTAACGAGGCGCTGGCCCTGACACGGGGAGACTTTTCGCTGGCACCACCTTATCCGTTTGTGCAGCTGGCCACTCTGAAACAGCGGGCGGAAAAGGCGGCCAGAACGGCAGGACGGATGCCGTCCGGCAGCCAGCCCCACCGCCTGGTGCCGCTTTCTGATAACCAGTATGTCAGCGAACTGCAGATGATGGTGGCCACGCTGAAAATCCCGCTGGAGCGTCGTAACAGACGTACCGGCAGAACGGAAAAGGCGCGCCTCTGGGAGATCACCGACCGGACGGTCCGTACTTGGATTGGGGAGGCGGTTGAGGCCGCAGCGGCTGACGACGTGACGTTCTCAGTCCCGGTGACACCCCATACATTCCGCCACTCCTATGCGATGCACATGCTGTACGCCGGCATACCGCTGAAGGTGCTGCAGGCGCTGATGGGACACAAATCGGTGAGCTCGACGGAAGTGTACACGAAAGTGTTTGCGCTTGATGTTGCCGCACGACACCGGGTGCAGTTTCAGATGCCGGGTGCTGATGCAGTGGCTATGCTCAAAGGAGGTTCATAGAGACGTGTATGCATTTTTCAGCCTTTCGCCTGCAACAGGCCATCCGGAACCGGGAGTTTACGCCGTTTTATCAGCCCATTGTCTGCGCCACAGGAGGGGAGGTGGTGGGCTGCGAAATGCTGGCCCGCTGGCTGCATCCGCAGAAGGGCCTGCTGAGCGCCGGGAACTTTATTCCCGCCATTGAAGCCACCGGCCTCGGCGGAGCGCTGCTGCGCGGACTGGCCGACGAGGTCTGCGGGGACGGGCAGGACCTTGCCCGCAGTGCCGGCCGCAGGCTGATGATGACGCTGAATCTCAGCCTGAGCCTGGTTATGACGCCGCTTTTCCGTCCGCACCTGCTGGCCCTCAGCATCCGGCTGGAGCAGGCCGGCATGACCCCCGTCTTTGAAATCACCGAGCGGGAAGATATCCGCGCCTTTCCTCAGGCGGCGGTATTCCGCCAGCTTGCCGCCGGGGGGCTGCGGTTCGCCGTGGACGACTTCGGCACCGGTCATGCCGGTCCCGCCAGCACGGTGGCTGATCGGATGATTGCGCGCACCGTCAGTCTGGCCCGGTGCTAGGGGGCCCGGGTCATTGCCGAAGGTATCGAGACCCCGGCGCAGGCGGCGATTACCTGCAGGGCTGGCACTGCGGCGCCCCGATGCCCTTCGGGCTGTTTCATTTCCGGCTGACGCAAAAAAGCCAGCCGGCCTTTGGTTAAGTTATGCGCACAGGAGTCATTTCTATGAACCAGCCGTTGTTATTCCGGACCGTTGCCGGCAGGCAGAGCAACCATGAAGGGTTTTACATGCCCCCGGGCATCCGCCATCTGGGCACCCTGTCCCTGTACCGGGCCGTGGCCTGGTGGGGGCTGTTTCTGGGCCGGGAGTTTACCCGCGATGACGTCAGCGAGGCGTTCAGCATTGAGCCCCGCCGTGCCAGCGGTATCCTCAATTACATCTGTAACCGTCACAATGACGACGACATTTGCTTTGATTCCCGCCTGCACCCCGTGCGGGGAGGCCGCGCCCAGCTCGTGGTGCGTATCCGGGCAGTGGAATCCCGCCCGGACACCATCCGCCGGCAGCGGACAGACCGGCCGGGCGGGAAGGTGAGTGACCGGCAGTATGACCGCCAGATGGCGCACTGGCTGCTGTCCCGCCCGGCCGGCGGTGATACGGCAAAACTAGCCGCCTGGCAGGCAGCCTGCCCGGTCCGGGAGGCATCATGCTGATTATCGTCAGTGACTGTCAGTTTACCCGCCTGGCGTTGACGCGCCTGCTCGCACATCTGGACCCCGTGAACATGAGTGTTGCCCGGTGGTTACAGACCGCGCCGCCGGCAGGCAGCCATGTGCTGCTGGCGGCCTCTCCCGGCATGCTGGCATCGCTGGTCCCGGCCTGCCATCACGCCAGGACATCACTGTCCCTGAAACTGGCGCTGCTGGGCTCAGGAGGACAGGCTGTCTTCCTGAACACCCTCGGTCTCAGGCCGGACTGCCTGCTGCCGCGCACCGCCTCCGCGACTCAGCTGAAGGCCGCGGTCAGCAGCTGGCTGCGCCGTGCGCGGGGCTGGCGGCAGGCGACGACGGAGAGTCTCTCCCTGCGCGAGCGACAGGCGCTGTGTGCCACGCTCGCCGGCCTCTCCGCGCGCACGGCGCCCGGCTCGGCATCAGCCCCAAAACCTTTTACGGCCATCGCCGCAGCGCGCTGAACCGCCTGGAGCTGCTGGCCAATCCGGTGATCGGCCTGCCTGACCCTGCGGCGCACTACAGCATGATGCTCCACCCGGGGTCGCCGCCCTTTTTCAGCAGCCGGACGACCGGCGCCGGTAGCCACAACGTTTCTGCACATCACCCCGTGCACCTTCCGGTAACACACCGTTCTCATTATACGGACATGACACTATGAAATTATCCTCCTGTACTCCCCGGCGTGGACGGGGTGTACCTGGGCCACATTGTGGATGCAGGCCACCACACCGCTGGTTTTAACGCTCACGCCGGCCATGACGGCCCGGGCGGACATCGCGTCCCGGATCGGGCAGAGCCCGTTCTCTGCCGACCGGGATGCCGCCCTCGCCGGGATCCGGACCGTGCCTTATACCCTGAAAAAGGGGGAGACGGTGGCGCAGGCGCACGGCCTGACCGTCCCACAGCTGAAAAAACTGAACGGGCTCCGCACTTTCGCCCGCGGCTTTGACCACCTGCAGGCCGGCGACGAGCTTGACGTGCCGGCGGTCCCGCTGACCGGCGGGAAAGGTGACAATAACCGCCATGACGCCCGCGGTCCGTTTGCTGCTGACCGGGAAAATGAGGACGCGCAGGCGCAGCAGATGGTCGGCATGGCCTCACAGGCCGGCAGCTTCCTCGCCAGCCATCCGGACGGTCAGGCCGCCGCCGGGATGGTTACCGTCACTTCCGGCCGTCTGACATGCTCGGGGCGAACATCTTCCTCGACTATGACCTCTCCCGCGACCACGCCCGCGCCGGCTTCGGCGGAGAATACTGGCGCGACCTCCTTAAGCTTTCCGCCAACGCCTATGTCGGCCTGACCGGCTGGAAAACCTCCCCGGATGTGGAGGACTACGAAGAGCGTCCGGCCAGCGGCTGGGACCTGCGTGCTGAAGGCTACCTGCCGTCGTACCCGCAGCTCGGGGCGAAGATGGTGTATGAGCAGTATTACGGAAATGAAGTGGGCCTGTTCGGGAAGGATGAGCGGCAGAAGAACCCGCACGCCCTGACCGCCGGGGTCAGCTGGACTCCGGTGCCGCTGCTGAAGCTCAGCGCGGAGCAGCGCGCCGGCAAGGCCGGGGAGCATGACACCCGCTTCGGGGCAGAAGCGAGTTACCGCATTGGTGACAGCCTGCGCAGCCAGCTGGATCCGGATGCCGTGGGCCCCTGCGCAGCCTGGCGGGCAGCCGCTACGACCTGACTGACCGTAACAATGACATTATCCTCGAGTACCGTAAGCAGGAGGTGACGTGCCAGTAATTTCACGATGCAATTGTGCTTCAATCACCTGGATTTTCGGGATTCTGACCGCACCATCCAGCACTTTTACCCCAACAGCTTGCCGTGTTTGCGCTTGAACATAGGGAAGCGGGCTTTTAGCTTCGGATTGAAGCAGTTGGAAAAGGCAACATCGAGATTGATCACCGCCTGTTGCAACGCAATAGAGTCATATTCCTTTAGCCATGCGTATTTACGGAATTTACGGAATTTTTTCGCTACAGCCAGAAGCGGTTTAATGTCTTTACGCGGGGTTAAACTTACGCCGTGTCGTTGATAAGCGTGTTTCTTGATATGCAGAGATTTGCTGTACACAAAACGGACTGCACCGAACTGGGCGTTAAGGTGCTCCGCCTGTTCCGGTGTCGGATATATGCATACTTTCGTGGCTCTTAACATATTCAGCGCTCATTAATATATTGTATTTATTTTAACATGTTAAGTGAAAAATTCAATTGAGTAATCACCACGAATCACTGGAAGGCTTTCTTCGTAAACGGCATAGTGTAAGTAAGCTGGTTGTGCATTTAATCTTTACGACAAAATACCGCTGCAAGCTGTTTGACGGGCAGATTATCGCTCAGTTACGTGATGCTTTTGGTTCGGCTGCGGCAAAGTTGGAGTGCGAAATTATCGAGATGGATGGTGAACAAGATCACGTCCATCTGCTGATAGCGTATCCGCTAAAACTGGGGGTCAGCGTGATGGTAAATAATTTAAAGTCGGTATCGTCGCGGCTTCTCCGTCAGCAGAATACCCACTTGCGGATGCAGAGCAAAACCGGGCTGCTGTGGTCTCGTTCTTACTTTGCCTGTAGCGCCGGTGGTGCCACGATAGAAACGCTTAAAGCATACGTGCTCAGACAGAATACGCCGGAGTAGCCTGCCCTAAAGCCCTTCGGGCTTTTCGCCTTATATCCCCGCCCGCATTGGGCGAGGGTTTACAGCGGATCTTGCTAAGGCTCTCTATTAACTTACTATTCATAAAATGAATATTTAAAAAAGTTATCAATCGTGTTTTTCATCATAAGCCCTGACATAAAATTCCCCTGATGATGAGAAGTGTTTTTTTATTTCTTGTAAGCTAGGAAGTATGTTGGATGTTTTCCAAGAATCAATGAATTGTACATATGGTTTTTTATCATATTCACAGATAACCACAGCGTTGAAATCATGTCTACATTCGCCAATTATTGGAGCTATGTAGTTCTCTGCGCTAATGATAAAAGAACTTTCCCTCTTAATGTCATAACGGTTTAATATTTCTTTTTCCACCTCCTCGATGGAATTTAAACAATATGATTGGTTAAGCTCATGACCAAAAATGATTTTATCAACAATGGCGCTGTCTAATCCCACTGTAGGAGAGGCAGTGTTCTTCGAACTTAATATATCCTGTCGGTGATGTATGTTATAATGTAAACACGCTGATAATAAAACGCAGTTCCCAGAGTAATGGACGTATGTATTATTTACATATCTAGCCATTTGTTTTAAATTATCTCGACTCAAATTTTGTGGATACAAAATTCTCTCTTTTGATTCAATACAAAGCGCATCTTTAATTCTCTTGACATCATTTGAATCATTATTATTGATATTTTTTGAATTTATACGTGATATTATATCTTGGGATGACGCACTACCAGAAACTCTCATAGTTACACTACCTCAATAAAATGCATATTACAAAACATTAAATATAATATTTTTCAAAAAACGCTCTTGCTTATGTAATTTTCACCATTACAGTGCGGACATATCAATATGCATGAGCGTTATTCCTTTACGGTGCCGGAATTCGTCAGTAAGGGGGGAGCCTTCAATGAAAATTTGTAATTTATTGATTAATAAATTAATGAGCATTTAAAATAGCTGTTTAACGGCGTTTACTGTTCCGTTGCTCCCCAAACCCATACTTACTCTGTCATCAAACGATAAAACGGTTCCTCACGTAAAGCCTGTCTCTGCATTTCACCACCATCACGCCCACTTCGTAGTTCATTACGATAACTGAGATATTTCCAATTTTCAGGATGAACGTCTGACTCAGGACACTGTCCTGAAATAACCCCATTTTCGGATAGTCTGGATTCCAGACACTCTATAAATTGCCGTGTCTTGTGGAGAAACGACGCACTGTACTGCGAATTTTCCTGGTCTGGTTTTATATACAACGTGAACTGAGCGCCCAGGCTAACACGGGCTTGTTGAACGACCTTCTCCATATCGGTCACTTTCCACTTATCTACCGGACTGTCCTCTGAAAACAGCAATCCGGACAGCGCTTGAAATGCTTGTGGCACCATATCCCTGAGCACACTGATGTGGAACTTGTCACCGGCAAATTTGCCCAGAGACTGAGGTGATTCTCGACGAGCATGGATGAAAACATCGTAACCATGGTTATTCAGCTGAAAACCTTGGCTCATAGCAAAGAAACCACTCTGGCGCATCCCTGAATAGTCAGGCACATCCAGCGCCTCTTTAAAGTGGGATACCGGCATCTTCCGCATTTGGTTGTGCAAGGAGTTGAAATTATTTTTCAGGTGCTTATTTGTAGATGGTATTTCCGCCCCATCATAAGCAGCTACAATATTCAAAGGAGGGATGTGTAGATTTAGATTAGGCCTATTTATGGGCATGGGAAATCTCCTTTGCGATATGGATATATCGCCATATTATTAGATATAAATTCTCAGTTTTTTTTAATAAAACGATTAGTTATCCAGAAAACCTCATTTTTTATCAGGCGAAAAAATGATATTTCGGTCCGTTCCGAGCAGAAAGTTAAAGAAGGGTAATGGCAAAAGTTTAGATGCACTACTTTGCGGGCCTAGGGTGACGGAAAAATCTGGGGTTCCGGAGTATAACCCCTTATAGAGCTAGGCCGCTCATACCACTTCTGGAATAGATTCTTAGTATCTATGAGTTGAGTACCCTCATGTTTATTATTCTTTTTATCCTGTTTGTGTCAGCAGTTGCATCATCACTTAATCTCAGCTTACTAAGCTGGCTTGCAAAGTCTTGGGATCCACAATTTACAATGCTTTCGATTTTGAGTTTAGTATTTGGAGGGAAAAGCATCTCTGCCTCTCCCTTAAAATGTGCAACATCTCCGAGTATTCTACCTTTATGTCCTTTTTCTAGGTATATGTTGAGAATAGTGTCATTTATCCATGCCTTATCTGGCGATGTACTCATAAAAGCTTTATCTATTATTATATTACCTATAGTAGTGTATTCCTTCAGCACATCCGATAATGCGGGCTTATCAAGCTTCAGGCCCCGGTATACGACTCTGTGATCTGTTTCGGGAAGTGAACTTAATCCCTCCGCAATATCATTTATATAAACTGACATGGCATTTTTAAACTCCTCATCACTGGGTTCATTTGTGGAAAGATAGTCTCTGGAGAGCAGAGTTTCTTTTGCCTGTGTTTCAGGATAATCATCCCCACGTAAATATTTATTAATCACACTGTACCCTTGAGCTGAATAGTACCTCAGAGCTTGAATCTGCTTTGATTCCTCTACAATCGCCCATTTTGATTTTGGTCGAGATGAATTACCTCCCATCATCGGAGGAGGCGGTGGCGGTGGCATCATATTGTTGACAGGAGCTCTTCTATAACCGTCGCCTTCATAGGCCAGCGTCCGAGCAGCGCAAAGCTGTGTCAGTATCGGATTTTCGTCATACTCCAGCAGCAGACGGGAAACCAGCGTATCGGCTTCACCCAGTTCATCAGGAAAGTGGTGGAACATCAGGACTTGGCGGCACAGGCGATGGAGGCGGATCTCAAAGCCGTAGTTATACAGGGAGAAGGGATCCTGGCGGGCGAGCCAGCTGTTCTGAGCAGTGAATGCAGGCGGTACCTGTGGATCTACACCACGTTCGCCGTAGTCAAACACTAGGGTGAACAGCCACTGTACCGCGGGTGTGGCGCTAGTCCAGAGGTACAGATCGGCGGCGGGGGTCGCGTTGCCATACTGTACCTTGCTGAGATAGCGCATGGCGCTGCGATCGCGTCCGGCCTCGTTCCCATTGAGGTCCACATTGTCACCGTTCTCCGCCAAGTAGGAGTAATAGATATGCTCGCCGGCAGGGGTCACCGACTCCTCAACCAGCCATTGCGCCGTATGAGAGGCGGCCTGCGGATCGCTGAGGCGTGCTGCGGCGGTTTTCCCCAGCAGGTGCAGGATGCCGTTACTGTCATGCAGTAACCAGAAATCATCGCCGTTGCTGTTGCCCACCCAGTACTCCAGGCGATAAAAACTGCTCTCCGTGCGGGGCTGATAGCGGGTCACCGTGTAGCTTTGCGGGAACGATACGTCACCGTACGCGAAGCAGGTGACGGGATTGGGGGCATCACCGGTGCTGAGCGTTTGAACCAGCACTTCTCCGTCCGGCCCCAGAAACTCATCGCTGTCGTTATACTGCGGCACGCCATGGCTGGTGCTGCGGGCAATGCTCATTGTCGCGCAGGACCAGCCCACGCCGAAGGGGCCATTGCCGCCACCGCTGCTGTAGTGCAGCGCCAGCGCAGGCGCAAAGCCGCGTTCGGCGCTGATGGGCAGAGGCAGCGTTATACTGGCTAGGCCGTCAGGGCCTGACTGACTCAGCGCCTTGCCCCCTTTTGGCAGGGAAGGGGGAGTGATCAGCGCTAAAGTGGCAGATGAAAAACCATTTAGTATCAACATACACTATCTCCTGAAACTGGCCGTCTGACGATGGCCAGGTATATTTTCTGCTTACAGCGTCTGCTCTACGGCCTGTTCAAAAGTGCTGCCGCCGTACAGCGCGGTAGAATGCACCTGAACAATGACGTCGCTCAGATTCTGCAGAATGGTCTGCTGCTCACTACTCTGGTAGCGCGGGAAGCTAAACTGCCGGCTGGCACGCAGAGTACCCGCAATCAACTGTTCCACCTGGGGGAACGGTAATCGCTAACTGTCGGGCAAAGGTATTCAGTGCTTCAAATGGCGTATAGTCGGCGGTTTTCAGCCCCAGATTGGTCTGGTAAAAAGAGGTCAGGTCAGTGGCGGTACTGTTGTCCGGCTCGGTCGGCAGTGTCTGCTGCTCTGGTGACAGCCGGCTGGCGAGCTCCATGGCATAGTTACTGTTATCGCCGGTCAGCGAGTTGCTCAGGAACCACGGCCAGTCAATGCTGCTCTCGCTGATAATATCTTCCAGCGACACATCGGTATTCAGCAGAGATAACTCCACCTGGTCGTGTGGAAAATGATACGGCAGCAGGGTCGGTATTTGCTGGTTAATGGCATCATTAACCACCATCAGGGTGGCCAGGTCCGGCCGACGCTCTGCCTGTCCCTGAATACCGCCGACAGCGGAACTGCTCAGGTTCGTGCCATTGTCCGGTGTCTGCTGCAAGGTCCCCCGAACTCTGCGGGTCAATTGATTTTCTCGGAACATGCAGCGGATATACTGCGCCTGGCCCATCGCCAGGTCCCAGGCTTTACCTCCGCGGGAGCCCGGCCATGACATATTGGCGTTAATAAACTGTTTACGGGTCTGACGGACAATATCAAACACGGAATAATAATTATATTTTGCAAAATTCCCTGCCGGGACCCGGATGGCGGTTTCGACCTGTGAAAGTGCCGGACTGGTGGTCTGATTCATATTCATAAATAATGATGACTCCTGAAAATAAACAGAATGAAATCCTGAAGACTGATAATGTCTGCAGGGGAATTATTTTGTATTGCCAGAAAATGAGTAGCTTATATTGAGTTTATTTATGTGCTATTTTTCTGCTGTGCGGAATCGCGGTTCCCGGTGTGCAAAGATGGCACAACAAATTAACTCAGGAATAAACAACGTTCAGCGCTCCGGCGTCGGGTCAGGCCGGGAACAACCTGACCGCTGGCGTGGTCCCATTTCAGGAATTCATTCGCTGCGCCGTCATAGTCACCGTTATTCAGTTTCTTCAGTAAAGTGGCGTGAGCCAGCGCGTTAATGCCCATGTTTTAGGTAATCCACCAGAGCATCAAACTGATTCTGTGTCAGATTGACGGCGACCAGCCGGTTTACTCCATGCTCCGCGGTGAACTACCGCTATGGAGGATGGGGATTGCTGACAATCTGAATCTGGCAAATGCCGTGAATACAGGTGTTGCGGCCCTTACGCTGCATAAGGTCAGAAGGTGGACTGTTTCAGTTCCTGCTGTATCAGTTTTATAGCTTTACGATAATCTGGTGTCTCCCGTTTCTTGGTCGGGTAATACAAGGAGGTACAGAGCGCTACGCCTTTGATGTGCAGTGCGTGATCTGTTGATAATCCCAGAGCCCGACAGACTCTGACGGGGATGAGTAACATCGCCAGCCCTTGTTGTAACCGGTACAGTGAACTGAACAAATCGACGTTATCAAAACTGAATGCAGGGTTGGTAATACCTAGTGTCTGTTCAAAAAAATGGTATATGGTGTCCAGATTAAAATTTTTAGCCCCCTCATGAAAAAGTACAGGTGTTCCGGCCAGCCTGTTGATATCAGGTTTGCCGCAGAGAAAGAATTTTTTAGGAATAAATAACATGACCCCACCCTCCACTGATGTCCGGCAGACAAGCGATTCCCGATGAAAATAATTTCTGGCAGAAATAACAATGCAGTTGTTTGTCTGACACAGTTCTTCTATTATTTGGCTGTTAACGGCTCTCCTCATTATATTTGTTTTTTGGCCGGAAATGGTCAGTGCTGAAATGATCAGATTTTTTAAACTTTCCGGATAAATTTCGTCAAATATTATTTCTAGTTGTTTCGTTTTACCCGTAGGTCCGATTTCCTGCTCCAGCGCATGTAAGAAAATATAATGGGATTTTACTTTTCGATAAATAGTTTGTGCAAATTCGGTTGGGATAAGAGTGCCATTCTTCCGTATAAAGAGTCTTTGTTTCAGCTCTCTTTCCAGGTCTGAAATAACCCTGCTCAGCGGGGTTCGGGTGATATACAGTACTGATGTTGCGATACTGAAGGAACCTGTTTCCATCAGTGTTATGAAAATTTTTAATTTTTTATTAATCAAGAAATCCATAATATCTCCTTTTTTTTTTCAGAATAATCCTGAAAAAATGTTTTGATGTGCAAAAACAGGATGGCGGTGACCTGTTTTTGCACAGACTGATTAGTTCTTACTAATCATGGTGTTACTGGATAGGGTTATGGGCGATAGATTTTATGCATACCCTGACTTTATTTCTGAGTGGATTTAATTGACCTGTTATGATGTATAGCTGGATAACAACGATGTATACCCATGATCAATGAAGATGCTTGGTTTCAAAAATAATCAGGATCATGCTGATGGCTATGAATGTTGAGTTGACCGCAGAACAAAAAATCGCTCTTGAAGCATTACAACGAAAAAGTCGCGATCCCATAAATGAACAGAACCGATGTACGACCGGGCCGGAATTAAACGGGAGGCGTTATTAGGCCTGGCGCACTACAGGACAGAATGCAGAGCCTTTTTATAGGTTCAGTCGAACGAAAACTCACGCCAGGCGAGAAAGGTTGTCTGAAAAATCGATTAGTGTGCACTAAATAGCTTCGCAAAATAGTAGATCACTGAAAGGGAACTCAGCCCGGATTGTGCGATCTGATCAATCGCCAAACATCACAAATCACCAACCGGACTGAGCGATGCCGATCATAGCAGCAATTCCTGATGAAGAACGACAACTGATGCGCAAAGAGGCCCAACAAACCCACGATAAAAACCATGCGCGACGGCTTATCGCCATGCTGATGCTGCATCAGGGAATGACCGTCACTGACGTTGCCAGATTACTCTGTGCCGCCCGTTCATCCGTTGGTCGATGGATAAACTGGTTTACTTTACATGGTGTTGAAGGACTAAAAAGCCTCAGACCCGGACGTGCTCCACGCTGGCCGGTCGCTGATATCCTTCAGCTCTTGCCACTATTGGTACAGCGTTCCCCGAAGGATTTTGGCTGGCTGCGCTCACGCTGGAGCACGGAGCTTCTGGCACTCGTCATCAACCGACTTTTTGATGTGACGCTGCACCGCTCCACCCTGCACCGATATCTGAGGCAGGCAGATATGGTCTGGCGCAGGGCAGCGCCAACGCTGAAAATCAAAGATCCGCACTATGAAGAAAAACGGCTTGTCATTGATCAGGCGCTGGCTCAGGAGCAGACTGCACATCCTGTGTTTTATCAGGATGAAGTCGACATCGACCTGAACCCAAAAATTGGCGCTGACTGGATGCCCAAAGGGCAACAGAAACGCATCGCCACGCCGGGACAGAACCAGAAGCATTATCTGGCAGGCGCACTGCATTCAGGTACGGGACGGGTTCACTACGTCAGTGGCAGCAGCAAGAGTTCTGATTTATTTATCAGTCTGTTAGAAACGTTACGCCGTACATACAGGCGGGCGAAAACCATCACACTGGTGGCGGATAACTACATCATCCATAAAAGCCGCAAAGTGGAACGCTGGCTGGAAGAAAACCCGAAGTTCCGGTTGCTGTTCCTGCCGATGTATTCGCCGTGGCTGAATCCGATAGAGCGACTGTGGTTGTCGTTACACGAAACCATAACGAGAAATCATCAGTGTCGGTACATGTGGCAGTTACTGAAACAGGTAGCACAATTTATGAATGCCGCTTCACTGTTTCCCGGCAATCAACAGGGTCTGGCTAAAGTGGAGCGGTAATATGCGAAGCTATTTGTAGCGGCTCGCAATCGAAATCCCCCCGACTCGCAATCAGCGCCAATTTTGGCTCACATTAACTGCAAATGAAAAACGCCACCGGCTCACATTAGGTGATAATGGGCTCGCATTTATCCTGCCCGGCTCGCAATCCATTCCACCGGGCTCACAATAACTGCAAATCAACATCGTCATATTGGCAGACCGACCGCCAGCATTCTGTCGCGTAGTTCGGCCGTGCGGGCAGGGTCTAACTGATTATTAAATAATGCCCTGATTTCAGCTGGTTTTGCATCGAACTGCTCCACCATATCCTTCAGCCGGTAACCATGTCGCGTGAGCGTCGGCTCCAGGTCATCCAGCTGACGTGACAGCACGGATTCAACCAGAGTGGCAGTAATCGGTTTTTCGCCCGTCTGGTATCCTGCTTCCATCGCCAGCGTCAGGTGCAACTGGACCTGCAGCGGTGTTCGCAGTTTCATCGCCAGCAGGTCAACGGCTTCGGTCGTTAGAATATCTTCCGGCTTACCCTTACCGGTGCTGGTCTTCATCAGCCACTGGATATATTCACGCTGACTGCCGGTGATCCCGTCCAGTGTAAAAATATCGGTACGATAGCCAATTTCCTCCACCGTCGGACGACGCAGGTCATTACGCAGTTTTGGGTGACCAGCCAGAACGACGGACAGCCTACCACCGCCGTCTTCAACCACTTCCATCAGCCGTTTGAGCCCCGTTAGTGTATTACCGTTCAGGTCATGGGCTTCATCAACAAACAGCGCCACCGGGCGTTTGCCTTTTTTGACCAGTTCCTGCAGCTCACGCTCGCGGCGTTCACCTTGTTTGTGGATCTGCACCTGTTTATCCTGTGCCAGGTCATAAAACAGGGCATTAATCAGCGTGGCGAGCCGGACACTCTGTTTGTCCACCGACAGGGAGCGGGCGACAATGATTTTATTTTCATCCAGCAGTTGCTGCTGCAGGCGTCGCAGAGTGACGGTTTTACCGCTTCCCACCACGCCACAGACCGCTATCAGTCGTCCTTCGCGTATCGCACCCTTAATGTCTTTCATCAGCTGCTTATGGTGGGCAGTTTCATAATACCCGGCCTGTTCAATAGACTGCGTCAGTCCATAATGCTCCATCACTTCAACCCGCATGGTCCTCTCCTGATTGTCTGCTACGAAAATAGTCTCTGATGCGGGCGAGTACTTCACTACGGTTAAGCGTCTCAGTCAGAATACTGTCGATAAACGCCCGGTCTTCATCCGACATTCTGGCCAGCGGTATGGCCAGATCGTCGGCAATTGCCAGTTTTGCCGCAATAACGGTGGGAAAGTGGTATTCAAATTTTCGGGTATCAAAGGGCTGATGTGGCAACGCATCAATGCGCTGCTGAGTGTCATCACTGACCACGCGGAGATCGCTGCCGGACAATGCGCTGATGGGGATGTTCAGCTGCCTGGCCAGAGCATGGATACGATCGGCCCGTTCAGCCGCTTTACCGCGTCTGAACGTCCGGTAACGGTGCAGCGGCACAGGCCCCGACACCGGATAATAAGGCCCCCATGTTTCACCGGTAAACTCCACATACATCTCTTCGTCAAACAGCCCCCACAGCAGAATGACGGTTTCACCCGCCATATCCGGTTCAACTTCCCATGCGGTGCCGTCTATCGTTATCCGCGCATCAACACCCACCTTGCGGGATTCCGGCTCCCGGGCGAACCGACAGTATTGTTCCCAGCTGCACATATCCCTCACACCTTCCTGGCCGATATTTGCCAGCCAGTCCTCCAGTCGGGAGTGTTTCTCGCTGCGGTGACGCTGCGCGTTATAACGGCTCAGATAGTTCCAGAGCCATTCGTTGGCCTGCAGCTCCGTTTCCGGTTTATGGAAATGGTACAGAGTTTCATGTGCCTCCTTGACGGTCCGGAAAGGACGTTCAACTTTACCTTTGGACCGTGCCGTCGTCCGGGTGCCGTCCTTGCCTGCCGGCGTATGCGTCAGCCAGTCAACCTTCAGGGACTGCATCACATTCTGGAATACATGGTTTTTGGCCATCGGTCCATTATCGAGGTACAGCAATTTCGGGCGGCCCTGAAAAGGAAAATCAGACCTGGTTTTTGGGGCCATGGCGTTAAAGAGAAAACGCAGCGCAGATTCCGCATCCTCACCGTACACACACCGGTATTCCTGGTATGCGACACCGCTCCGGTCATCCACTACGCTGAACAGCATCAGCGTGGGTTCGCCCCGGGCAGGATCTACCCAGTCAGGCCGCTCAATATGTTTGAGATCGGATGGCGACATATCAAACTGCCAACAGTCATTGCTGTTTTCAGCCTGAAATCTTACCGCCGGAGGCTCCCGTAACAGGCGGGGCTGGTCGAGACGCCAGCGGGAAAGCCAGCGATTGACGGTCTGCTTACGAAGTAAGCCTTTGGGACTTTTAATCAATCCCTGGACCGTCTCCACGCCATGCTCTTCCAGCAGCTGTATTGCCCGTCCGGTCGACAGATGGCGGCCGGATTTATTTGTGGTTCGTAATTTCAGTGCAGCAATCAGTTCGCAGTAATGCTCCAGCTCGGACGGTGGCAGTATCCGGGGTTGACCATGATCACTGCGGTGGGCCGTTCGCGGTTTCAAAACAAGGTGAAGAGCGCGATAAACCGTCGTGACTGAAATACCATACAGCTGGGCGGTAGCGGCAATCTGATTGGCACGTTCAGGGCTTTTTGGCGGCAGGCGATCGAGCCGTTGCCGTAGTTGCAACAGGGAGTCAGACGGAATCGCGCTACGCCGGCTGCTCATAATTTTCCAGCGCCCAGTAGACTGACGCCCTCCCAATCCCGAGCTGGCGGGCGATGGCTGTGGCTCCCATCTTCTCAATGGTATACAGACGATATACCTCAGCAGGATCTATGGACGGTTTCCTTCCCCGGTATACGCCCCTGGCTTTCGCCGCGGCAATGCCTTCCATCTGGCGTTCACGTCTCAGATTGGTTTCAAACTCAGCGAAAACACCCAGCATATCGAGGAAGGCTTTGCCTGCAGCTGAACGCGTGTCCACTGGCTGTTCTGTTGCCCTGAGCGTTACGCCCTGTTGATTCAGGGCATACACAATGTCCTGCAGGTCCTTAATGCTGCGGGCCAGGCGATCCACGCGTGTCACCATCAACGTATCACCAGGGCGCAGGAACTCCAGCAGCAGCTGCAACTCGCTCCTTCCGGTCCGGCCGCTTCCGCTGGCTTTTTCTGCACGAATAATTTCACAACCAGCAGCGCGGAGAATTTGTGTCTGCAGAGTAAGATCCTGATCGCTGGTTGAAACGCGGGCATAGCCGTAAAGTGCCATAATGGTGAAAACTGTCTCGTTTAACTCTAGATGATGAAAACGTAACACCGGAATGGGATAAAAACAACCCAAATGAGACAGAAAAACTGTCTCACCAGACTGTGCGTTTTGGGTGTACTCAAAAAATACATTTTCATTCCAGAGAAAATTTAATGAGCTCTTAATGTAATGCGAGGCTGACTGTATTCGGACTCGGACTGCTTCAGTTATACTTCGAAAAACTCAACCTTACCGCCAGTAAGGTGATACATACTGCCAACGATTTTAATTTTCTTCTCATCTTCCAGTTGTTTCAGCACCGGGCTGTTTTTGCGGATGTTTTCGATAGTCAGCTCGACATTTTTTCGTGCCACCGCATCGACAAAATCATAATTGCTACCTTTACGCTCACCGCTATACTCCGTTTTTGCAATCGCGGGTTTAATTTCATCCAGCAGCCCCGTCAGGTTACCCAGTTCAGCATTATCAATAGCACAGCGTACTGCGCCACAGCGGGTGTGTCCTATAACCAGCACTACTTTCGCGCCGGCAACTGCACAGGCAAACTCCATGCTGCCCAGCATATCGCGATTACTGATATTACCCGCTACGCGGGAATTAAACGTCTCACCGATCCCCGCATCCAGCACAATTTCCGCCGGCGCACGTGAGTCAATGCAGCTAAGGATCACCGCAGCAGGATACTGACCCGCAATACTGTTGCGCTTCTGTGCCAGGTAATCATGTTTAGCCGGGCGATTTTCCCGGAAGCGCAGGTTACCCTGTTTAAAATGTTCAATGACTGCATCTGGAGTCATACCGTCACGTTCCTCTTTGCTCAGTGATGCGGCGAAAGAGATAGTTGGTACCGATAAGGCCGCCAGCCCGGTGACAGACAAAGCAGATACTGCAAGAGTTTGTTTCAGTATTGCACGTCGTGAAGGTTGTGCTGGTTGGTTTTGTTCCATTATTTGCTCCTATTTACTGAGTTAACTCCAATTGCTGCGATTATACGTAGGTAAACGTTAATCAAACCAAAACGACAATTTTTAACCAGTATGAATAAATATCTGAGACCAGTCGAACTGGAAAATAGAATGCTGGCAGTCGGTTTGCCGATATGACGAAGTTGACTTGCAGTTATTGTGAGCCCGGTGGAATGGATTGCGAGCCGGGCAGGATAAATGCGAGCCCATTGTCACTTAATGTGAGCCGGTGGCATTTTTCATTTGCAGTTAATGTGAGCCGAAATTGGCGCTGATTGCGAGTCGGGGGGATTTCGATTGCGAGCCGCTACAACTAGGAACTCTGTGTGTTCCGAACTTCATAAGTCTGGAGCGTTCATCTCATTCTTTGAGTGTCCGTTTGGTAATTCCGGTTGTCGCGTCACAGTTATGATACGGAGAAATCAGGTGTGGCTCTCAGTCTGGTCTGGCTTGAACGTGGCCATCCCAGAGCCAGTGCTGTTGCTGATGTACTTTCAGCCGCAGGCTTTCCTGATTTCGGGAAGTAGCTCCAGCAACTGGCCAAAGAACCTTCGCAACGTTGAATAAGCCTGATTTATTTTCACTGACTTATGTGATTAATGCTAATGTACGCATACATTAGCATTAATCATGCATTTAATCCCCTGCGCCTTTCTGTCTGTTCTGATTTTTCTGGTAGTCCTGCTTCACTCTCCCGATATTCTTCAGAACTGTCTGCCAGTGGTCCTCTGCCTGCTGCCGGTAGCGTTCGGCAACGGCAGCAATAATGTCAGGATCACTGTCATGGCTGCGGTGCATGCGTCCCTTCTGGCCAAAGATATCAACAATAATATTCTGGCTGCCCTGCCTGTCGAAAAGATGAGCGCACAGGCGCTTTACAACCAGCGGAGTATAGTCCAGCCCGGCCTCATCAGCGATCTGGAAGAAGAAGTACAGCATCTCATACGTTTTGTAGCGCTTGACGGCCGCACTGAGTCTGGCTGCCCGTTGTGGTGCTTCCCAGGTGTCATCCCTTTAGTTACACAGTTCTGCCTGGTAGTCGGATTCCAGGTCTTCCTCTGTATACCGGTGGTGGCGGAAAAAGTATTCCCTGGCCCGTTTGACGACTGATTCATCCTGCGGCATGTCTGTCTCTGGTTAATGCTAACGTATGCGTACATTAGCATTAACACCAGTACCTGGCAAGGAGAGTGGCGTGCATCGTACCTGTGGTGCATCCCGCCCGGGCTCCGGACATGCTGTGCCAGCAATTCGACCGGCGGTGCGCTGTCCTGGTGCCCTTTTTCGCTACCCTGTCACGTCTTTAATTTGTTTGTTAGTTAGTTTATTTGTTAGTTTGTTTGTGTATAATATAAGCATACCCCTTTATGCGGAGACTGACAGATGCGTCCGGCGACATACGAACCAGAACAGATTATTGAAGCAGGGCTGGCCCTGCAGGCTGAAGGACGGAATATCACCGGGTTCGCACTACGTAACCAGGTGGGTGGCGGCAATCCGACACGTCTCCGCCAGATATGGGACGAATACCAGGCTTCACAGAGCACGGTCGTCACTGAACCCGTTGCCGAGCTGCCAGTGGAAGTGGCTGAAGAAGTGAAGGCCGTCTCCGCCGCGCTGTCCGAACGCATCACCCAGCTGGCGACAGAACTGAATGACAAGGCGGTCCGGGCTGCAGAACGCCGGGTTGCGGAAGTCACGCGTGCTGCCGGTGAACAGACCGCACAGGCAGAGCGGGAGCTGGCCGACGCCGCGCAGACAGTCGACGACCTGGAAGAAAAACTGGATGAACTGCAGGACAGATATGACAGTTTGACGCTGGCGCTGGAGTCAGAACGTTCACTGCGTCAGCAGCATGATGTGGAGATGGCCCAGCTGAAAGAGCGTCTTGCGGCCGCTGAAGAGAATACCCGTCAGCGAGAGGAACGGTATCAGGAGCAGAAGACAGTGCTGCAGGATGCGCTTAATGCGGAGCAGGCACAGCACAAAAACACGCGGGAAGACCTGCAGAAACGACTGGAGCAAATTTCTGCCGAAGCTAATGCGCGTACAGAAGAACTGAAGTCTGAACGCGATAAAGTCAATACTCTCCTTACCCGCCTTGAATCGCAGGAAAATGCGCTGGCCTCAGAACGTCAGCAGCATCTGGCCACCCGCGAAACGCTGCAGCAACGCCTCGAGCAGGCCATCGCTGACACGCAGGCGCGCGCCGGTGAGATTGCACTTGAACGTGACAGAGTCAGCAGCCTCACCGCAAGGCTGGAATCGCAGGAAAAGGCCTCCTCGGAGCAACTGGTGCGTATGGGCAGTGAAATAGCCAGTCTGACGGAGCGTTGCACACAGCTGGAAAACCAGCGTGATGATGCCCGTCTGGAGACGATGGGGGAGAAAGAAACGGTCGCGGCACTGCGTGGTGAGGCTGAAGCCCTGAAGCGTCAGAACCAGTCACTGATGGCGGCGCTTTCAGGCAATAAACAGACCGGTGGCCAGAATGCGTGATGATGACAATTCAGACGCCTGTGATGAAGCGCCCCGGGCGGAGGATAAATGCTACACCAAAGGGCGGCTTCGGGATGAGTTCAGGATGAAGCCAGCCCCTGGTGCGGAACCGGTCAGAATGTACAAAAGTCCTTACGGCGGGAAATACGGCGTATGGCGGCTGGCTGACTGCGTCCCGATGCGGGCGAAACGCCCTCAGACAGAAAAACAGCGGCTGGCCAGCACACGTCTGGGCCTGCAGGCCCGGATGAAGAGTGAGCGTGGCAGGTTCGCCATGCTGGCACATACCTGGTTAGCACTGGGCCCCGTCTTCCTCGATACCGAAACGACCGGACTTGATGCTGGCGCGCAGGCGCTGGAAATCGGTCTGGTGAATGCCCGCGGTGAGAGGATATTTGAGACCCGCCTGAAACCCACAGTCGGCATCGATCCGGCAGCAGCTGCAGTACAAATCGTTACGGAACCATATCGCTTTCCGGTGCTGTCAGTCAGGCTGGCCTGAGCTGGATCGGGGTGGCTCATTCCGCCGTCACTGACGCCGTTATGACAGCACAGGTGGTAAACAATATTGCCGGATACTGGCATGAACTCCAGTGTGAAATGAATGATGACGCAGGGAGTGAGCCAGCATAACGCTGCTCTCTGGCTGGTCAGACAGTTGCAGGGATTAATTCAGGAGTCTGAAATGGAGAATATGTTGAAAACTATGCGTGAGCATTTCCCCGTTCGAACAGTGGTGATCGAACAGTCTCTGGATATGTTTGGTGTCCAACGAAATGAGGACGGGACGTTACTCTTCCCCCGTCACTCCGATAAACGTTTTCCCGTTGCACGTATCCGTAAGCGACTGGCGGCTTATGGCTGGCGAGGAGAACGCCTGAATAAGGAGGTGGCGCGAATCGTCGCGGGCCCTGATATCCTCCCTGAGAGGAGGGACTACAGCATTATTTTCCCTTACGGATGGGAGAAGAAGCAGCTGACGCGTGAGATGCGGCGAATGTTTCTCCGTAAGACGGGCTGACGTGTGCTGATTATGCCTGATGAATTACATCATTTTTCTGACTTGCGGGAGAAGCCGTGACATTGACAGAAAAATCAGGTCATCTGGCGTGGTGTGCCCTGGTGGCGCTTGCGCTGGCCAGGCAGGATGGTGGCGTTCTCTCGCCGGCACAGGAAAACCTCTTTCTCACCCGCTGGCTGGCGACTGCGCTGAAGCAACGGCGTTTTTCTCGTGATGTGACGCCCGATATCGAGTGGCTTTTGAAACAGGGACGTCAGATGGGCGTCAGCGCCAAGCTGGCCAGCAAGCTGAATTACCTCTGGCGTTCATGCACCGGTGAGTTGTCCGAGCAGAACGACCTGTTCCGGCTGACGTATGCTCTGGAAACAGCGAAAGATATGCACTGGAACTACCGTCTGCTGAGCGATCGGGAATGGTCCGGCCGGAATGCTGTGGCGCTCAGTGCAGGCGTGAACGGCATTTATCTCTCACGGGCCAAACTCGATGTCGGTTTTAACGACAGCGGCCGACAGATAAATTCGCTGACAGCACGTTTGACAGGGAACGTAGCGGGGGTAATGAAGCTGTTTGATCGCTGTGGCTGGCAGAGCCTGATGCCTCCCTGCCCCACCAGTATTCGCTGATGGCCGGGCAGGGAGTGCCAGAAAAGGGGGATTAGTGGCGGATCTGCGCTAGGTCGTCTTCAGTCAGACCGGTCATTTTCATGACGGTATTGCGGTCAATGCAGTTCTGGAGCATGGTACGGGCTATTTTCAGAGTCGCTTCGCGCTCCCCTTCTGAACGGCCTTTTTCGATACCACGTTGTTCACCGAGCTGAATCCCCTTCTCGATGCCCTTCTGTTCGAGCTGTTGTGCGATGGTCATAAGTGCGTCTCCGTGTTGCGGCACACGCTGTGCCAGTTCGCGTACAAAGGCTTCGGCGTCCGATGTTTCGCCTGCCTGCACTATATAGTGTACCAGCGATATTACCTGCGATGAAGACAGATATCCGGCCAGCAAAATGGGCGCCAGCCGGTCAACCAATTCTGCCAGGTCCCGCTGATGAATATGTTTCTGCAATAAAGTCAGGGCGGCCATGCTACGGTGGCCGGCGATTTCATCATCCGGAATGACCGTAACGTCTACCAGCGGGAAAGCACTGCTGTAGAGTTTGTCTGCCAGAGCCGTATCGTCAAATTCGTCCAGCCAGCGGGTGGAGTATGGATACGGGCTGCGTTTCCCCGTATAGAACAACACTGGTATCACCAGTGGCAGTTTTTTATGCCCTGCCTCCAGGTGGCGCTGCATGGCGGCCACCGCATAGCGTATCAGGCGGAAAGCCATATGTTTGTCAGGTGTTGACTGGTGTTCAACCAGGACATGAATATATCCGTCGCCGGCTGTGGTTTTCAGGCTGTAGAGGACGTCGCTGAAATACTGGCGGAGATCATCCTCAACAAACGAGCCGGATTCCAGTTTCAGTGTACTGAGATCGCAGATGGCACGCAGCTCTGCCGGCAGATGCAGCTCCATAAAATCCCGGGCAATGTCAGGTTGTGTCAGAAACTGCCGGAATGTCGCGTCGTGGGGAGTCGGCGTAGTGTTTTTCTTTTTCATCAGTCCATGCTCTGAAAAATGACCCGGTCATAGTATCACAGGCAAAAAATGTTGACATTGCGAGGAACGGAATTGCAATTCCTTCAGGGGCAGTCCCCTCTTTCTTTTTTAATCATCAGCTTGCTTGCCCGGAGATATCCATGTCCTGGCAGAAACTGGTACTGCTGAACTATACCCTAATGTGCCTGGCTGACGCGCCCCTTGGGCTTGTCCAACCCTTCGCCTGCTCAGATGCAAGCTCTGAACAGACTCACGGTTTGCGCTGTGGGTTAACAAAATGATTGTGGATGTAGTGCCCTCTTCTCCATTTAATCTTCGGTGCCTCCTGTGAGAGCAAAATCAAAATATTATGATTTATTTCTTGCAACATGATTCTTTTTGTTCAAAATGACAAAAAAAATCATGAGGTGATAAATGGAAAATATTGAGCAGTTACGGAAAGTCGCCACACGTGCAGGTAAACTTCTGACATCCTTGAGCGAAAGTATCCGCCAGCAAAAAGAGGAATTGAAGCTTACCGAGTTCTATCAGGAATACAGCAAAGCCGCCCTATATAAGCTGCCTAAGCTCAGCAAAGGGAGTGTTGAGTATGCTGTGGCCGAAATGGAAGCCAGTGGCTACATTTTTAAAAAGAAACCTTCTGGCAATACCATGAAGTACGCGATGACGATTCAGAACGTTATCGATCTGTATTTCCATCGTAAAGTGCCCAAGTACAGAGATCGCTTCGATAAAGCTTTCACTATATTTGTATGTAACCTTAAAGGTGGCGGTTCCAAGACAGTTTCTACCGCTTCATTATCCCATGCATTTCGGGCTCATCCTCAGCTTCTGTTCGAAGACCTGCGTATCCTGGCCATCGATTTCGATCCGCAGGCATCTCTGACAATGTTCCTGAGCCATGAGAATTCAGTGGGCCTGGTTGAAAATACGGCTGCTCAGGCCATGCTCCAGAACGTGTCTCGTGAAGAATTACTTTCCGATTTCATCGTGTCGTCAATTATCCCGGGCGTTGATGTTATTCCCGCTTCCATTGACGATGCATTCCTTGCTGAAGGCTGGAAGGGATTGTGTGAGGAACATCTGCCAGGGCAAAATATTCATGCAGTGCTTAAAGAGAACATTATCGACAAGCTCCGGTATGACTACGACTTTATCTTCCTTGATAGTGGTCCTCACCTCGATGCGTTCCTGAAAAACTGCATCGGAGCGGCAGACCTGATGTTGACTCCACTTCCTCCGGCAACGGTTGATTTTCATTCTTCCCTGAAGTTTGTAGCCAGCCTTCCTGCGCTTATTGATTCGATCGAACAGGATGGACACACCTGCAATCTCATCGGGAATGTAGGTTTTATGTCCAAAATCCTGAACAAGTCTGATCACAAAATTTGCCATAGTCAGGCCAAAGAAGTATTCGGTGCCGATATGCTCGACATGGTTCTGCCGAGGCTGGATGGCTTCGAGCGATGCGGGGAGACTTTTGACACAGTTATTTCCGCAAATCCAGCAACCTATGATGGAAGCACCGAGGCGCTTAAAAGCGCAAAATCAGCAGCGGAAGACTTTGCGAAGGCCGTATTTGATCGCATTGAGTTCATTCGTACTAATGGAGGTATGTGATGTCGAATGAGAGAAGAAAAACTATTGGCAGACAGTTAAATACCCAGGCGTCAATGGTTGAGATGACTGACACCCAAAGAAGTCAGGTATTTACCCTAAAAACCGGCAGGAAGATAACGTTCAGGTTTGTTCGGGTACCTGCATCGGACGTTGAAAGTAAGACATTCGTAAACCAGGAAACCAACGGAAGAGATCAACTTGCTCTGACCAGGGAGTCCCTGAAATCTATTATCCAGACGATTAAGTTTCAGCAGTTCTTCCCCTGTATTGGCATTCAGCAAGGTGAAAGGATTGAGATACTGGATGGTTCAAGACGGCGAGCCTCAGCGATTTATATCCGTACAGGCCTTGATGTAATGGTTACCAATGAACTTTTATCAGCTGATGAAGCTCGCCATCTGGCTAAAGATATCCAGACAGCTAAAGAGCATAACCTTCGGGAGATCGGCTTAAGATTGATGGCTCTGAAAGAGTCTGGATTCAATCAAAAGGAAATTGCTGAACTGGAGGGGTTATCCCAGGCTAAGGTCACCAGGGCACTGCAGGCGGCAGCAGTACCGCAAGAATTGATTTCTCTGTTCCCGGTTCAGTCTGAGCTGTCGTTTAGTGACTATAAAATTCTGTTAGAGGTTAATGAAAAACTCAGTGAAAAGGGTTTAACGTCTGAAGGGCTCATTCAGTCTGTCTCAGATCAGCATGATGCAATTTTGAGTGACTACGAGCGACCAGACGACGAACAGAAATCCAGTATACTGAAATTGATTTCTCAGGCCTCTCAGGCATTGATAGCTCCGCCTCCTAAGGAAAAGTCAGTAATTTCCGCACTCTGGACCTTTGAAGAAAAGGACAAGTTCGCGCGCAAGCGTGTGAAAGGGCGTACGCTAACTTATGAGTTTAGTCGTATGTCAAAAGTGGTTCAGGATGAACTGGACAAAGCTATCAACGAGGTCCTTGAGAGAAATTTGAGTCAATAATTTCGCCACGGCGATTTCACATCTAACTTATTGTAATTAAGTAATTTATATTGAGAATTTCAAGGTGAAATCGCCACAATTTCAAGTCAATTTCGCTGCAGGAATATCTGCCCAACGTGTCGTATAAGCTGGCGAAAGTAGTTCCCTTTTCATCTGCCACTCGGGGGCAATCCCCCGACCGGCGAACCATATTTTCCCCTTGCCCGGATGGTTAATCCCATCTAGGACTTGCATCAGCTGCTCGCTCCGTTCCCGCGGCTGTACTTCATCAAACAAATTAAGCTGCGATACCCTGGTTGGCGTGAAATCGTTCAGCATACAGCCTGCCTTTGCGTAACGGTGACCATCCACCCAGATCCTGTCCAGAGCTCTGACGGCAGCGGCAATGATGTCCCGTGTATCCTGCGTGGGGATGAGCAGTTTTTCACTGGCCAGATTACCGTAGTAGGGCTCAGTTACGGCGAACGGCGATGTTTTCACAAACACGGCAATATGCCTGCAGAACTGCCGTTCCCCACGCAGCTTTTCGGCGGCACGTTCAGCGTGCTGACAGACTGCCTGCCGCATCGCTTCATAAGTCGTGACTCGTTCTCCAAAGCTTCTGCTGCAGACTATCTGCTGTTTGGGGGGCGGTGCTTCCTCCAGGGAAATACAGCTTTCTCCATTGAGTTCCCGGACCGTTCTCTCCAGAACCACATTAAAGTTTTTCCTGATGAACGTTGGATTCGCGCGGGCCAGCTGCAGTGCTGTGGTGATCCCCATTGTGTTCAGCTTCTTTGAGATCCTGCGGCCCACACCCCAGATTTCCTCCACCGGTTGCAGTGACAGCAGTTTCTCCGTTCGTTTCTGATTGTGTAACGTCAGGGCAAGCATGCCTCCGAACTGTGACCATTCTTTCGATGCCCATTGCGCGCTTTTAGCCAGCGTTTTGGTCGGTCCCATTCCGACGCCGATGGTCAGCCCTGTGCCGGAACGAACGTGCTCACGCAGCTGTCGGCCGAAATCCTCGAAATCGATGCAACTGTCTATACCGCGAATATCCAGAAACATCTCGTCAATGGAGTACTGCTCAACGCGTGGCGCCAGCTCTTCCTGGTGAACCATGACCCTGTTCGACATTGATGCGTAGAGGGCGTAATTACTGGAGAACGCGATAACCGGCTCCGGAAATTTCGCCGACCTCAGTTGAAACCACGGCACCCCCATTTTTATGCCCAGTTTTTTTGCTTCAGCGCTGCGCGCGATTACACAACCATCGTTGTTACTCAGGACCACCACAGACCTGTCACGCAAATCGGGGCGAAAGACCTTTTCGCAACTGGCATAGAACGAGTTGACGTCAGCCAAAGCGAACATCAGTCTGTGCTCCGGGTTTTGTGTATAAAAGCCGTCACCACCCCGAAAATCTGCAGTTCTTCCGGATAAAGCGTGGGGTAGGCCGGATTAATCGGCAGCAGGGCGATACGGGGCTTCAACTGCAGGCGCTTAACGGTGAACTCGCCATCTGTTTCCGCGATGACAATATCCCCCTGCATGGGTTTCTCAGCTTTGTCGACAACCATTAAATCGCCGGAATGCAGACCCATTTCTTTCATCGAATCCCCGATAGCCCTGACGAAGAACGTTGCAGCCGGACGCCGTATACAGTAGGCATTCAGATCCAGTTCCTCCTCCGTGTAATCGGCGGCCGGCGACGGAAACCCCGCCGGGCAACGTTCGGTGAACAGCGGGGCAGTGGACTGTACCGGCTCCTGTTCGGGTGCTACAAGCAGTAACATGGCATACCTCTTAAAATACCTGTTTTTATATACAGTATTATTTAAGATATTTTCTGTCCTGCAAGTGAAATTTTACTGTTTCCCGTCAGATAACTGTTCTGCCTGGAAAAACAGATGTCAGGTTATCCACAGAATCAGTTAATAACCCTGTGGAGGAGCAACGCAGAACTGTTGGTATGTCATCTGTCCTCCTCTGGTGTTTCCCTTCAGCTCCTGTTGTCACCCTGGCCGCTTGGACTACTTTACTAGTCGTAAAACCAGCCAGTCAGCCAGCCATACAGATAATAATGCAGAGTCTCGTGTGGATCAGCTTTCAGCATCACTTAATAATGCTAAGCAGAGTTATGATCAGTATACGACAAACCTCACCCGCAGCCATGAATATGCTGAAATGGCGTCCCGGACTGAAAGCATGAGTGGACAGATGAGTGAAGATTTGTCACAGCAGTTTGTGAATTATGTACAGAAACATGCGCCTAATGACGCAGAATCCATACTGACGAACACAAATTCCCCTGACGTGGCGGAAAGACATCGGGCAATGGCCTGGGCATTCGTTCAGGAACAAGTTCAACCTGGAGTAGATAGTGCGTATAGTGGCGCTAATGAGAATATTGGTATGGGAATGCCTACAAACTCGAATGGTGGTACCCGTAGCGATGTCGTGAACGATTATACTACCAATTCAGGTGTGATAGATCACCATACTCGGACATCAGGTATAAGGAGTGATATCAGTGGTGAGGTAGATAATATGATCGACCAAAACCAACAGCGCCATGATGCTGATAAAACTCAGATCACCAATCAGTCAAATGACATCAAAAACCAGAACTCTGAGCTGGAAAAACAGTATAATTTAGAAAAAAATAAACATGAAAAAATGTATAATGAGAAAATGGAGAGTCAAGGACATATACCAGGAGGTTATTCTAAAGAGGAATTAACCAAGATGGCAGAGGATATGCAGAAAAAACACAGGGGTGGTAAGGGGGATTCATGATAACAAATGAAGTCATAAAAAAAGAAATTGAAGATTTAAGAAAAAATTTGATATTAAATGAATTGGAAATACCATCTTTTTTTAGTTGTATATGGCCTGCTATATTTTTTGCTCTAATTTTCACTGGTGTTCCTTTTTTTCTGTTTTCTAATGATATTTATACGGATGACATTGACTTAATTGCAGTAACTGTTTTTGGTTGTTTTTTTGAGTGTTGTTTTTTTTGCATCAATCGGTAATGCAAGAGCTTTGTTTCTCTCTGTTCCTAGAAAATTCAGGCGTAACTCAAAACTATATGCTTTCTGGGGGAGGAAAGTGTGGATATATCTGATTAGTTATGCTGCGTTATATGCCATGCTGGCCGTATATATTAGCTCTATTTACTTTTCGGTTATATGGTTTATAGCCCTCTCAATGATTCTTATGGTGGTAATGGCCATTATAATGAATGTTGACTTTGGTCGATATCAATTGTCAGCCCTGACTTCATTAATTGAGTCATTTAAAAATAAGAAAGGTAACTGATGAAAAGGAAATCCTGATGAAAATGAAAAAAATAATGATGGTTGCACTGGTCAGTTCCACTCTGGCCCTGTCAGGGTGTGGTGCGATGAGCACAGCAATCAAAAAGCGTAATCTTGAAGTGAAAACCCAGATGAGCCAGACCATCTGGCTTGACCCGTCCAGTGAACGGACGGTGTATCTGCAGGTGAAAAACACCTCCGATAAGGATATGAGTGACCTGCAGAGCCTGATTGCAAAAGATATTCAGGCAAAAGGGTATACTGTGGTTACCTCACCAGACAAAGCATACTACTGGATTCAGGCCAACGTGCTGAAGGCCGACAAGATGGATTTGCGTGAGTCCCAGGGATGGCTGAACCGTGGTTATGAAGGTGCGCTCTCCGGGGCAGCGCTCGGGGCCGGTATCACAGCGTATAACTCTAACTCAGCAGGTGCCACGCTGGGGGTAGGGCTTGCTGCCGGACTGGCGGGTATGGCTGCCGATGCACTGGTTGAGGATGTCAACTACACCATGATTACGGATGTGCAGATTGCCGAACGGACAAAAGCGACGGTCACAACCGATAACGTGGCCGCACTTCGCCAAGGAACCTCGGGTGCTAAAATCCAGACCAGCACTGAAACCGGTAATCAGCATAAATACCAGACCCGTGTGGTATCGAATGCCAACAAGGTTAACCTGAAGTTTGAAGAGGCGAAGCCTGTTCTGGAAGAACAACTGGCCAAATCAATTGCAAATATTCTTTAATCATCTTCAGGAGGCCGGTCTGACTGGCCTCCTGACTGACGCCTCGCTTTGCTCGTTGTCCAGGGCCGGAAAGAAATAAATTTCATTTCTCTCCGGCGTTTCCGAAATAAATATGAAAACACTGAGCGGTTGTGCAAATTCTTTGTGCGGCCGTGAAGTGTTGCCGCGAAGCGGGAATAATAAGGATACGGAATGCCATTATCAGAACTTCTTTGTCACATGACTAACGGCAATCCGTTTTCCTGGCTGTTTGCTGTACTGGTAGCCTGTGCTGCTGTTCTTTATTTTCTGAAAAAACGAAAGTAACGGCTGGTCATTTATTCAAATTAATTCCCCGTCCGGACTGATAATCTTTCTTTGGAATAACATCTATGAGCTTTAATGCGAAGGATATGACCCAGGGCGGTCAGATTGCGTCCATGCGTATTCGCATGTTCAGCCAGATCGCCAACATTATATTTTACTGCCTGTTTATTTTCTTCTGGATACTCGTCGGCCTGGTGTTATGGGTGAAACTCAGCTGGCAGACGTTTGTGAATGGGTGTATCTACTGGTGGTGTACCACGCTTGAAGGAATGCGGGATTTAATTAAATCCCAGCCTATCTATGAGATCCGGTATTACGGCCAGACGTTCCGGATGAACGCCGCCCAGGTTCTGCAGGACAAATACACGGTCTGGTGTGGGGAACAACTGTGGTCGGCCTTTGTTCTGGCCGCCTGTGTGGCGCTGGTTATCTGCCTGATTACATTTTTTATGGCCACATGGATTCTGGGCCGTCAGGGAAAACAGCAGAGTGAGGATGATGTTACCGGAGGACGCCAGCTTACCGACAATCCGAAAGACGTTGCCAGGATGCTGAAAAAAGACGGAAAAGCGTCCGATATCCTGATTGGCGATTTGCCAATCATTAAGGATTCAGAGATTCAGAACTTTTTGCTCCACGGGACAGTCAGTACCGGTAAGTCTGAAATCATACGCCGGCTGGCTAACTATGCCCGTCAGCGCGGCGACATGGTGGTGATGTACGATCGTTCCTATGAGTTTGTCAAAAGCTACTACGACCCGTCCATCGATAAAATTCTCAACCCTTGTGACGCGCGGTGTGCCGCATGGGATTTATGGCGGGAATGCCTCACCCTGCCGGATTTTGATAATGCGGCGAATACCCTGATCCCGATGGGCACGAAGGAAGATCCGTTCTGGCAGGGTTCCGGACGAACCATTTTTGCTGAAGCGGCATACCTGATGCGTAATGACAGCTATCGCAGCTACAGCAAGCTGGTTGACACTCTGCTCTCAATCAGGATTGAAAAACTGCGAACCTACCTGCGTGATTCCCCGGCGGCCAACCTGGTGGAAGAAAAAATCGAGAAGACGGCCATTTCCATCCGGGCTGTGCTGACCAACTACGTAAAAGCCGTCCGCTATCTTCAGGGGATCGAGCGTAACGGTGAACCGTTCACCATCCGTGACTGGATGCGCGGCGTCCGGGAGGATCAAAAAAACGGCTGGCTGTTTATTTCTTCAAACGCTGACACACATTCTTCCCTGAAGCCGGTGATTTCCATGTGGCTGTCCATTGCCATCCGGGGCCTGCTGGCGATGGGAGAGAACCGTAACCGTCGGGTGTGGTTCTTCTGTGATGAGTTGCCCACGCTGCACAAGCTGCCCGACCTCGTGGAAATTGTCCCGGAAGCCCGTAAATTCGGGGGCTGCTATGTCTTTGGTATTCAGTCCAGTACACAGATGGAGGATATCTATGGTGAGAAAGCGGCGGCAACCCTGCTGGATGTGATGAACACAAGGGCCTTCTTCCGCTCACCCAGTTATAAAATTGCCGACTATGTCGCACATGAGATTGGTGAAAAAGAGATCCTGAAAGCCAGTGAGCAGTATTCCTATGGTGCCGATCCCGTTCGTGACGGGGTGTCGACCGGTAAAGAGATGGAGCGTGTCACACTGGTCAGCTACTCCGATATTCAGTCACTGCCCGACCTGACCTGTTATGTCACGCTGCCCGGACCCTATCCGGCAGTGAAGCTGGCCCTGAAATACCAGGAACGTCCCAAAGTGGCGCCGGAGTTTATTCCCCGGGAAATGAATCCGGAGGCGGAAGCCCGTCTGAGCGCCGTTCTGGCTGCAAGGGAAGCCGAGGGACGTCAGATGTCCAGCCTGTTTGAACCGGATACAGAAGCGGTTGCGCCGACAGCAGCAGAAGCGCAGGCTGAACAGCCGCAACAGCCGCAACAGCCGCAACAGCCGCAACAGCCGCAACAGCCGCAACAGCCGCAACAGCCACAGCCC
>NZ_JBGDTY010000022.1:0-77407 GCF_046552515.1 Salmonella sp. SAL00653 | reverse complement strand
GTTCCGTGTCAGTGGTGGCGCATTATAGGGAGTTATTTCTGCCTGACAAGAGGAAATTTAAAATAATTTTCTGAGTGTCTCTTTTTTCATCAATAGCGGGCTTAACGTGCCATAAAATAAGCAAATTGCCGTTATTGCAACTGCAATCACACTTCCAGGTGGCATACTAATAACCAAACGAAAGAGAAAGGAAGAACATTCATGCCTTTAAGCGCACAACAATTAGCCGCACAGAAAAATCTATCCTATGTTCTGGCTGAAAAGCTGGCGCAGCGGATATTAAAGGGTGACTACGCCCCCGGTACGATTCTTCCCGGCGAAATAGAACTGGGCGAGCAGTACGGCGTAAGTCGAACGGCAGTTCGCGAAGCGGTGAAAACGTTGACGGCTAAAGGTATGGTGCTACCCCGTCCGCGCATTGGTACGCGGGTGATGCCGCAGGGAAACTGGAACTTTCTGGATCAAGAGCTGCTGACCTGGTGGATGACGGAAGAAAATTTTCATCAGGTGGTAGATCATTTTCTGGTGATGCGTATTAGCCTGGAGCCGCAAGCCTGCCTGCTGGCGGCGACGCTTGGCACTCCGGAGCAGAAAGCGCGGCTTAATGCCTTAATGGAAGAGATGGTCGCGCTGAAAAAGCATTTTAAGCGTGAACGCTGGATTGAAGTGGATATGGCGTGGCACGAGCATATCTACGAAATGAGCGCCAATCCCTTTCTAATCTCTTTTGCTACGCTATTTCATTCGGTTTATCACACTTACTTTACCTCAATCACCTATAACGAGGTGGTAAAGCTGGATTTGCACCAGGCCATTGTTGATGCCATCGCTGATGGCGACGGCGAACGCGCTTTCCAGGCCTGCCAGGCGTTGTTAATAGCGCCCAATGAGAGACCAGATAATTAACAGGATATTGAATGACCAGCAAAAAAGCGCGCAGCATGGCTGGCCTGCCGTGGATCGCGGCAATGGCCTTCTTTATGCAGGCGCTAGACGCCACCATTTTGAATACCGCTTTACCGGCTATTGCGCATAGCCTTAACCGTTCCCCACTCGCCATGCAGTCCGCTATTATCAGTTATACCCTGACAGTAGCTATGTTAATTCCGGTAAGCGGCTGGCTGGCTGACCGCTTCGGTACGCGTCGCGTCTTTATGGTCGCCGTAAGTCTGTTTACGTTAGGCTCGCTGGCCTGCGCGCTCTCCAGTTCACTATCTGAATTGGTTATTTTTCGCGTCGTACAAGGCGTCGGCGGAGCGATGATGATGCCAGTGGCGCGACTGGCGTTATTGCGAGCCTATCCGCGTAGTGAGCTGCTGCCCGTTCTTAACTTTGTCACTATGCCGGGGCTGGTAGGTCCGATTTTGGGGCCGGTATTAGGCGGCGTACTGGTGACCTGGGCAAGCTGGCACTGGATCTTCCTGATTAATATTCCCATTGGGGTTGCAGGCATTCTGTATGCCCGCAAATATATGCCCAACTTCACCACGCCGCGTCGCAAGTTTGACATGACCGGCTTCTTTCTTTTTGGGTTAAGTCTGGTTTTATTTTCCAGCGGAATGGAACTGTTTGGCGAAAAGATTGTGGCGACATGGATCGCATCCGCCATTATTTTTTGCAGTATCGTTCTACTATTGGCCTATATCTGCCACGCCCGCCGTCATCCGACACCGTTAATATCACTATCGCTGTTTAAGACACGCACATTTTCCGTTGGCATTGCCGGCAACCTCGCCACACGTCTGGGGACAGGCTGCGTACCTTTTTTAATGCCGTTAATGCTACAGGTTGGTTTTGGCTACCCGGCTCTGATCGCTGGCTGCATGATGGCGCCGACGGCTTTGGGTTCTATTATCGCGAAATCGACCGTAACGCAGGTTTTACGACGTTTGGGATACCGGAAGACTCTGGTCGGCATTACGGTATTTATCGGTCTGATGATTGCCCAGTTTTCGTTTCAATCTCCCGCCATGCCGATCTGGATGCTCGTACTGCCGCTATTCATTCTTGGAATGGCGATGTCCACTCAATTTACGGCAATGAATACGATTACTCTTGCGGATCTGACGGACGATAACGCCAGCAGCGGCAACAGCGTTCTGGCGGTTACGCAGCAATTGTCTATCAGTTTAGGCGTGGCGATCAGCGCGGCGGTGTTACGTATTTATGAAGGTTTTGCGGGCACCAGTACCGTGGAACAGTTCCACTATACCTTTATCACGATGGGGGCGATCACTATCGTGTCCGCGCTGATGTTTATGCTGCTAAGAGTCAAAGACGGCAACAATCTGATTAAAGAACGGCATAAATCTAAACCGACCCACGCACCGTCAAAACCGGAGTAAGCTGAAGTCGCTGTTGTTGCAAGGCGGGCTGCGCCATCCGATGAATCAACACATCAATAGCCAGCTCGCCCAATTCATCTTTCGGCTGATGGATAGTCGTCAGCGGCGGCGTCATATAGCGCGCCAGCTCAATATCATCATAGCCAATGACTGCCATATCTTGCGGGATACGAAGCCCCGCCTGATATAGCGCCTGATAGGCGCCGACAGCCATCGCATCGTTTCCGGTAAAAACCGCTTGCGGTCGCTGTTGATGGGCGAGTAACGCCTGCATGGCGTCAAAGCCGCCGCCAAATTCAAAATCGCCAGTGATCTCATAGCCTTGCGGAATAGCCAGCCCTGCGCGTTTCATCGCCGCCCGATACCCTTCCAGCCGTAAACGCGCTGGCGTTTTGTCCAGCGGGCCGGTAATACAGGCTATTCGGGTAAATCCTTTATCGATAAGGTGTTGGGTGGCAAGATCGCCGCCTAACAACGAATTATCCTGAATGAGATCGCTACCGCCCTCGCCATCAAACGGCGACCAGTCCATCATGACGGTAGGAATAGACGGATAACGCTCCATGATTTCACGAGAAGGCTGATGCGTTTCGGTACACAGCAGCAGTAAACCGTCTACCCGTTTTTGCATCAGCGTCTCCAGGTTGCGGTTCATCCGTTGCTCGTCGCCTTCGGTATTGCACAGCACCAGACTATAACCGCGCTCAAAACAGCTTCGCTCAACGCCGCGCACCAGTTCGGAATAAAAAGGGTTGGTACTGGCGGTAATCAGCATACCAATCGTGCGGGTCTGGTTTAACTTGAGGCTTCGCGCCAGCGCAGAAGGCGCATAGTTAAGTGATTTAATCGCCGCTTCAACTTTTTCGGTTATCGTCTCACTCACAAAGCGATCTTTGTTAATAACGTGAGAGACCGTCGATGTAGAGACTCCCGCCAGGCGGGCAACATCTTTCATAGTAGCCAAGCGTTACCCCTGCTGATGTAAAAACGCTTCTATCTCTTCGCGCCACGGAACGGACGACTGCGCGCCTTTACGCGTTACGGCAATCGCGGCGGCGGCATGGGCAAAGCGAATCGCTTCCGGCAACGGCGTCTCCTCCAGTATCGCGGTGATAAAGGCGCCGTTAAACGTATCTCCGGCGGCAATGGTATCGACAGCCTCAACGCTAAATCCAGGAACGCGGCGGCCCTCGCCGTCTACGCTGGCCCAGACGCCACGGCTTCCTAAGGTAATTAATACGGTTCGAATGCCTTTATCATGCAAAACCTGCGCAGCTTTCGCGGCATCGTCGTCATTTTCCACACGCACGCCCGTCAGCTTTTCAGCTTCCGTTTCATTTGGCGTGATGATGTCCACCAGCGCCAGCAGTTCATCCGGTAGCTCACGGGCAGGCGCCGGGTTAAGCGCAACAGTAGTATGATGTTGATAGGCGATTTTTGCCGCCGCCAGTACGCTTTCCAGCGGCGATTCCAGCTGCATCAGTAACGCATCCGCCTGCGCGATACGTTCACGTTGCGCATCAACCAACGCCGGCGATAACGCGGCATTCGCTCCGGCATGAATACCGATGACGTTCTCGCCTTCGCCGTTAACGAAAATCAGCGCCACCCCGGTAGACTCGCCTTTAATGACGCTAACTGGCGTGATATCAATACGATCGCTGACTAATTGTTTACGAATACTGTCGCCAATATCGTCATCGCCCGTGCAGGCAATAAACGCAATATTTGCCCCGCTACGTCCCGCAGCAACCGCCTGATTCGCGCCTTTCCCGCCAAACGCGACCTGATAATGGCTACCGGTTACCGTTTCACCCGGGGTAGGGAAGGACTCAAGATTAAGGATATGATCGGCATTAATGCTGCCAAGGACGATGAGATTACCTGCGGTTTTCATATTCGGGGTTCCACGTCAAAGTGCGCCACCGGTTAGGGTGGCGCGTGCCCTGCTTTTCTTTTTTTACGTTCACCTCAGCGGAGGCTCGCGTATTTCTGTCGCCATCAGGCCATAGTTGACCCGTGTCGTTTATTACTGCTTGATGACCAGTTTCAGGTCAACCGGATATTTGGCCTGAACTTTTTCGCCTTTCAGCACCTTATCCGCCACTTCAACGCCTTTGGCGCCGATTTGATCCGGTAACTGAGCGATAGTCGCTGCCAGTTTGCCATCTTTTACGGCCTTTTCGCCATCCGGCGTACCGTCAAATCCAACCACCATCACATCTGCTTTACCGGCAGTTTGCAGCGCGCGCAATGCGCCCAGCGCCATTTCATCGTTCTGGGCGAAGACAGCCTGAACATCCGGATGCGCGGTCAGCAGGTTCTGCATGACGTTCAGGCCCTTAGTACGGTCGAAATCGGCAGGCTGGCTAGCCAGGACATTAAATTTGTGGGCGGCTACCGACTGCTGGAAACCTTCGCCACGCTCACGCGCCGCAGATGTTCCAGCAATGCCTTGCAACTCAATCACTTTGGCGCCTTCGCCAGCTTTTTTCGCGATATAGTCGCCAGCTATCTTACCGCCCAGCACGTTATCAGACGCGATATGGCTGACGACATCACCTTTGGTTGCCTGGCGGTCAAGCGTGATAACCGGAATCTTCGCCTGGTTCGCCATCTTCACCGCGTTACCCACCGCATCGGAGTCAGTCGGGTTGATCAGCAGAATTTTGGTCCCGCGAACGGTTAAATCCTGCACGTTCGCCAGCTCTTTGGCAGGGTTGTTCTGGGAGTCCAGCACCACCAGGTTATAACCCAGTTTATCCGCCTCTTTTTGCGCCCCGTCTTTTAACGACACGAAGAAGGGATTATTGAGGGTAGAGATCACCAGCGCAATGGTGTCTTTCGCCATTGCATTCGCGCTCACGGTGGCGCTCAGCGCAACAGCAGATACCAGGGTAGCCAGTTTTTTCATGTTCATATTTCAGATGTCCTGTAGTCGTTGTTACTGCTTTTTGTTGTCTACCAGTACCGCCAGCAAAATCACCACCGCTTTGACGATCATCTGGTAATAGGAGGAAACACCTAACAAATTCAAACCATTATTAAGGAAGCCGAGAATCAATGCGCCGATCAATGTCCCAACAATGCGTCCTTTACCGCCTGCAAGGCTGGTGCCGCCCAGCACCACGGCGGCAATAGCATCCAGCTCATAGCCGGTACCCGCCGTCGGCTGCGCGGAAGAGAGGCGCGCCACTTCAATGATGCCCGCCAGCGACGCTGTCAGGCCGCAAAGTGAATAGACGATAATTTTCACTTTGCTCACGCTAATGCCAGACAGGCGCGTCGCCGCTTCGTTACCGCCCAGCGCGTAGATATAGCGTCCCAGACGGGTGTGATGCAGCATATACCAGGCGGCGATAAAGACGATAGCCATGATCCAGACCGGCGTAGGAACGCCCAGCGGACGGCCGATACCGAACCAGCCAAACAGATCGGCGTTATCGGTAAAGCCGGTGTTGACCGGGCTACCGTCGGTGTAAACCATCGTTACACCGCGCAGTAGCAGCATCATCACCAGCGTAGCGATAAACGCCTGTACGCGGCCTTTCGCGACGATAACGCCAGTGACGGCGCCAATCGCAGCGCCCAGCGCCAGCGCGGCGGCAACCGCGACCAGCGCATTCACTTCAACGCCGACGATTGAAGCGGCAACCGCTCCGGTGAGCGCCAGCAGGGAACCGACGGACAGATCGATCCCCGATGTCAGAATCACCAACGTCATCCCCACCGCCATAATGGCGTTGACGGAGGTCTGTTGAAGAATATTGAACAGATTATTAACGGTAAAAAAGTTGGGGCTCAACGTCGAAACAATCGCGATCAACACCAGCAGGGCAATGAGCGACTTCTGCTCAAGAAGCCACGCTTTAGTGAAATAACGGCGACCAGAAACAGCCTGGGTTGTCATCTTTTTTACTCCTGATTCACGCGATTAAGCTTGCCCACTGCGGCAGCCATTAACACTTCCTGGGTGGCCTGCTCGCGAGTAAATTCACCGCTGAGATGCCCTTCATGCATGACGATGATGCGATCGCTCATGCCTAATACTTCTGGCATCTCAGATGAGACCAGAATGATGCTCAGGCCGTCGGCCTTAAACTGGTTGATAAGCTGATAAATCTCTTTCTTGGCGCCGACGTCCACACCGCGGGTCGGCTCGTCGAGAATGAGCACTTTCGGGCGCGTCATCAACCCGCGGGCAATCGCCACTTTTTGCTGATTACCGCCAGAAAGCAGGCCTATCGCCTGTTCCATTGACGGTGTCTTGACGTTGAACAGACGGATAAAATCCCCCACCGCCTGTTGCTCATCTTTGTGTTTCAGGCTTCCGCCAGCGCGGCTGAAATAGTCCAGCGCCGTCAGCGACATATTCTCTTTAACTGACATGCCGAGCACCAGTCCATCGCGCTTACGGTCTTCAGAGATATAAACGATGCCATTGGCCAGCCCGTCCTGCGGAGAACGCGTCACCACTTCGTGTCCATCAAGCGTCACGTAACCGCTGGTTCGCGGCATCGCGCCGTACAATACTTTCATCAGCTCGGTGCGACCGGCGCCCATCAGGCCGGAGATGCCAAGAATCTCGCCTTTTCGCAGCACAAAAGAGACATCATTCACGCCCGGTCCGCACAGATTATCGACCTTGAGGCGAATCTCACCCGGCGCGTTATCCAGATGCGGGTACTGATCTTCCAGCTTACGTCCCACCATCATTTCGATAAGAGAATCTTCGGTCAACGTGGCCACTTCACGCTCGGCGATAAATTGCCCATCGCGGAAGACCGTCACGTCATCGCAAATTTCGAAGATCTCTTTCATACGGTGGGAGATATAGACAATGCCGCGCCCCTGCGATTTTAATTCGCGGATAACGCGGAACAGAGAGTCGGTTTCAGTGTCGGTCAGCGCATCGGTCGGTTCATCCATAATGATGACTTTGGATTCGAAGCTCAGCACTTTGGCGATTTCCACCATTTGCTGATCGCCGATAGAGAGTTCGCCCACCAGCTTATCGCTCTTAAAGCGCAGATTGAGTTTGGCTAAGAGCTGGTCGGCTTCGGCATACATCTTTTTCCAGTCGATTTTGCCAAAGCGATTCACAAACTCACGGCCCAGGAAGATATTTTCCGCAATGGTCAACTGCGGAATCAGGTTCAGTTCCTGATGAATAATGCCGATCCCGGCTTCCTGAGACGATTTAGGCCCGTTAAAGGTGGTCTCTTTACCCAGCCATAACAACGATCCCGCATCTCGCGTATAGATGCCGGTTAATACTTTCATCATGGTGGATTTTCCGGCGCCGTTTTCCCCCACCAGCGCCATAACGCGGCCAGGATAAACGTTTAACGCGGCGCCGGAGAGAGCCTTCACGCCGGGGAACGCTTTATCGATCCCTTTGAGTTGCAGTAATGCGTCCATAGCGGCCTCAGAAAGTGACGCCAGCGCAAAGAATGACGTTCGCATACGGGGAACACTCCCCGCTGCGAATCACCGCCTGACTGTCTGCAGTCAATTTTTTGAATTGTTCGTGTGTCGTATAACTAATTTTTATGGTGTTTCCCTGGTGTTGCTGCAGTTGCTCAAGGTGAGTGAGCAACGTTTCGTGGAGCTGCGGATTCTGTTGTTTGATTTCCGTTGCAAGAATCGCCGCCTCAACCTGCATTTCCCGGGTCACGACATCCACCACCTGCATAAAAGAAGGTACGCCCTGGGTTAGTGCCATATCGATACGCGCAGTGCTATTCGGGATGGGTAAACCCGCATCACAGACCACCAGAGTATCAGTATGCCCCAGACGGGAAATGACCGACGAGATTTCAGAGTTGAGTACGGTGCCTTTCTTCATTTTTCTGCTCCACTAGCGAAACGTTTCGCTGGCCGCAGTGTAACCCTGGATGTGTTCATAAAACCATCATGACGTAACAGAATTGTGATCGCCGTCGAAACGTTTCGCTAGCGGAAATCAGGTGAAGATAATCGCCCGATGGCGATTATCTTGTGGGAATCTACGGATTGGCCAGGCCGGGCAAGCCAACGCGGCCCCGGCATGGTGATGGGAGGTTAAATCTCGACCTGAGTTCCTAACTCAATCACGCGGTTAGGCGGGATCTCGAATTGATCCGGCGCACGCAGGGCGTTACGTTGCAACAACAAATACAGCTTGCCACGCAAACGCAAATACCACGGGCGTTTGCCGACAATCAATGACTCGTGCGACATAAAGAACGACGTTTCCATCATCCGACAGCTAAGCCCTTCCAGACCGCAGCGGTGGAACACCTCTTCAACGTTTGGCGTTTCGCGCCAGCCGTAGCTGGCCACCACGCGCCAGAATGTCGGAGACAACTGCTCAATCTGCACCCGGCGAACGTTATGCACATATGGCGCATCTTCCGTACGCAACGTCAGTAAGATTACGCGCTCATGCAACACTTTGTTGTGCTTCAGGTTATGCAATAAAGCAAAAGGGATCACACTGAGCGCGCGCGACATGTATACGGCAGTACCTGGCACCCGAACCGGCGGTGACTTCTCCAGCGAAGCAATCATCGCTTCCAGCGAATTACCGTGTTCATGCATACGACGCAACAGACGGAAACGCTCACTCTTCCAGGTGGTCATGATCGTGAACATGATCAGGCCCAGGCTCAGCGGCAGCCAACCACCGGACAACAATTTGTCGAGGTTAGCCGAGAACAGCGGGATATCCACGCACAGGAACGCGATGAGGATCAGCGCGACAAAATATTTGTTCCAGTGCCAGTTCTTACGCGCCACGGTCGTAGAAAGAATAGACGTCAGCACCATCGTGCCGGTCACGGCGATGCCATAGGCCGCCGCCAGGTTGCTGGAGTGCTCAAAGCTAACAATAACAACCACGACCGCGAAATAAAGCAGCCAGTTAACGAAAGGGATATAGATCTGACCGGACTCCATCTCGGAGGTATGGATAATGCGCATTGGCGACAAATAGCCAAGACGCACAGCCTGACGCGTCAGCGAAAAGACGCCGGAAATGACCGCCTGGGAGGCGATCACCGTCGCCAGCGCGGCCAGAATCAGCAGCGGAATTAACGCCCAGTCCGGCGCCAACAGGAAGAAGGGGTTTTTAATCGCTTCCGGATGCTTTAGTAGCAATGCGCCCTGACCAAAGTAGTTCAGTACTAACGACGGCAATACCACGGTAAACCACGCCAGGCGAATCGGGAACTTACCGAAGTGTCCCATATCGGCGTACAACGCCTCTACGCCGGTAATCGACAGCACCACCGCGCCCAACGCAATAAACGATACGGTTTTATATTCAAGGAAAAAACGTACCGCCCAGACAGGATTCAGCGCATGTAACACTTCGGGATTGGCGATAATACTGCGCAGGCCAAGTACCGCCAGGATTAAAAACCAGGTCAGCATGATCGGCGCAAAGAGTTTCCCTACCATTCCCGTACCGTGCTTCTGAATCATAAACAACAGAGTCAGCACAATAATGGAGAGCGGGACAATCCAAGTGTCCAGCTGCGGCGCGACAATCTCCAGGCCTTCAATCGCCGACATCACCGAAATCGCCGGCGTAATGACCACTTCGCCATAGAAAAAGCTGCCGCCTATCAGTCCCATGATAACTAACATGGATGTGGTGCGCGCCGAGGTATTACGCCCGGCAAGCGACATCAGCGTCAAAATTCCACCTTCACCCGCGTTATCGGCGCGCATCACGAAGGTGAGATATTTGATGGAAACCACAAAGATGAGTAGCCAGAAGATCAGCGACAGAAAACCAAACACGGCATCTCGTTCAACGCCAAAACCAAACTGACCGGACAAACATTCACGAAGCGTATAAAGCGGGCTGGTACCAATATCACCGTAGACAACCCCAATAGCTGCGAGGGTAATCGCAGGCAACGATTGCTTATTATCAGTGCTCATAGACTCATCTTTCGTTTATACACGTCACCCTTCACCCTACCTCCTTGTCGGCTGCATTCGCTTACCCCAGTCACACGTTTAAGTCAGTGCCAGGGGATTCACTCCTTTGCCGCCTTGATGTAGTTTGAATGAATGAGTGTATAGATATGAAATGTGTGCTTAGTCCCTTGGCCCACAAAAAAGCGCACAGTATGCACGATTAATCATAAAATCGTACCCCTAAATGAAGCCAGATTAACCTGGCTCAAAGAAAAATAAACAGCGCGTCAGACGATTACAGCCCCGGTGGTGAAACGTCTATACTCGCAATTAGCATGATCCATTTGTCGAAAGGACGCCTCTTTATTATGGCTCACCCACATTTATTAGCGGAAAGAATTTCCCGTCTGAGCAGCGCCCTTGAGAAGGGGCTGTATGAACGTAGTCATGCCATACGCCTTTGCCTACTGGCGGCGTTAAGCGGTGAGAGCGTCTTTTTGTTGGGCCCGCCCGGTATCGCCAAGAGTCTGATTGCCCGCCGCCTGAAGTTTGCTTTCCAGCGCGCCCGCGCTTTTGAATATCTGATGACACGCTTTTCCACGCCGGAAGAGGTTTTTGGCCCGCTCTCTATTCAGGCGCTGAAAGATGAAGGTCGCTATGAACGCTTAACGACCGGCTACCTTCCCGAAGCCGAAATCGTTTTTCTGGATGAAATCTGGAAAGCCGGGCCCGCTATCCTGAACACATTGCTGACCGCCATTAACGAACGCCATTTCCGCAACGGCGCATTTGAGGAAAAAATCCCGATGCGGCTGCTGGTGGCGGCCTCTAACGAACTGCCCGAAGCGGACAGCAGCCTGGAAGCCTTGTACGACCGAATGTTGATTCGCCTGTGGCTGGATAAAGTTCAGGATAAAGCCAATTTCCGCTCCATGCTGGTCAGTCAACAGGATGAGAGTGATAACCCGGTACCTGCCTCGTTACAGGTTAGCGACGAAGAATATCAACAGTGGCAAAAAGATATCGGCGCGATTTCACTGCCTGATCCGGTCTTTGAGCTGATATTTACTCTGCGCCAACAGCTGGATAATTTGCCGAATGCGCCTTATGTCTCCGACCGTCGCTGGAAGAAAGCCATCCGCCTGTTACAGGCCAGCGCCTTCTTTAGCGGACGCGACGCGGTTGCGCCGATTGACCTTATCCTGCTAAAAGATTGCTTGTGGTATGACGCGCAGAGTCTGAATCTCATGCAACAGCAACTGGAAATATTGATGACCGGACACGCCTGGCAGCAGCAGGCCATGCTGACTCGCCTCGGCGGTATCGTCCAGCGTCGCCTTCAGTTGCAGCAACAGCAAAGCGATAAAACCGCCTTCACCGTCATTAAAGAAGGCGGTATGTTCAGCCGTCGCCCGCATTACACTTTACCGCCGGAAGCCAGTGCGTCAACGTTGACGTTATTGCTACAAAAACCGCTAAAACTGCATGATATGGAAGTGATCCATATTACCTTTGACCGCAGCGCGCTGGAACTTTGGCTGACCAAAGGCGGCGAGATCCGCGGCAAACTGAACGGGATCGGCTTTGCCCAAACGCTGAATATGGAAGTCGATAACGCTCAACATCTGGTGGTGCGCGACATCAGTCTACAAGGTACCCGTCTGGCGTTACCGGGAGCGGCTGAAGACAGTATGCCTGCGGAGATCAAACAGCAGCTGGAAACGTTAGAAAACGACTGGCGCCAGCAGCATACCCGCTTCAGCGAGCAGCAACATTGCCTGTTTATTCACAGCGACTGGTTAGGGCGCATTGAGGCCAGCCTGCAGGATGTAGGAGAACAGATCCGCCAGGCGCAACAATGCTGACGCTGGATACGCTAAATACCATGCTGGCCGTCAGCGAAGAGGGAATGGTCGAAGAGATGATCCTCGCGCTACTGGCTTCCCCACAGCTGGTCATTTTCTTTGAAAAGTTTCCGCGTTTAAAAAACGCCGTGACCGCCGATCTCCCGCGCTGGCGGGAAGCGCTACGCAGCCGTCTTAAAGACGCACGCGTTCCGCCGGAACTCACGGAAGAGGTCATGTGTTATCAGCAAAGCCAACTTCTCTCTACACCACAGTTCATCGTGCAACTGCCGCAAATACTGGCGTTGCTTCATCGCCTGCATTCACCGTATGCCGCGCAGGCGAAGCAGTTGACGGAGAGCAACAGTACCTTTACCCCTGCGCTACACACGCTTTTTTTGCAACGCTGGCGGTTAAGTCTGGTCGTGCAGGCCACCACGTTAAACCAGCAACTACTGGAAGAAGAGCGCGAGCAGTTGCTGAGTGACGTTCAGGAACGGATGACGCTGAGCGGGCAACTGGAACCGACGCTGGCGGAAAATGATAATGCCGCAGGCCGCCTGTGGGATATGAGCACGGGCCAGCTTAAACGTGGTGATTATCAACTGATCGTAAAATACGGCGAATTTCTCGCCGCCCAGCCGGAGCTAATGCAACTGGCGGAACAACTGGGACGTTCGCGGGAAGCCAAATCGGTACCGAAAAAAGACGCGCCGATGGAAACCTTTCGTACACTGGTACGCGAACCCGCAACGGTGCCGGAGCAGGTTGACGGTATTCAGCAAGGCGATGATATTCTGCGCCTGTTGCCGCCAGAGCTGGCGGCGCTCGGCATCACCGAGCTGGAATATGAATTCTACCGCCGGTTAGTGGAAAAACAGCTCCTCACCTATCGCCTGCATGGCGAAGCGTGGCGTGAGAAAGTAACCGAACGGCCGGTAGTACACCAGGATGTCGACGAGCAGCCGCGCGGACCGTTTATTGTCTGCGTCGATACTTCAGGCTCGATGGGAGGATTTAACGAGCAGTGCGCAAAAGCGTTCTGCCTGGCGTTGATGCGCGTTGCGCTGGCGGATAACCGTCGCTGCTTTATTATGCTGTTTTCCACTGACGTTGTGCGTTATGAACTCTCCGGCCCGGAAGGTATCGAGCAGGCCATCCGCTTTTTAAGTCAACGTTTTCGCGGCGGCACGGATATCGCCAGCTGTTTTCGCGCCATTATTGAAAGAATGCAGGGACGGGAATGGTTTGATGCCGATGCGGTGGTCATTTCGGATTTTATCGCCCAGCGCTTGCCGGATGACGTGGTGAGCAAAGTGGGAGAGTTGCAGCGTCTTCACCAGCATCGATTCCATGCGGTGGCGATGTCGGCGCACGGCAAACCCGGCATCATGCGCATTTTCGATCATATCTGGCGCTTTGACACCGGGATGCGAAGCCGCCTGTTGAGACGCTGGCGGCGCTAACGGCTTATAAAATAGCAGGAATGCTTTCGCGAACCTGCGCGGGCCACACGCCGCACTGCACCTGACCAATATGCGGCAATTGCAGCAGCAACATCGTCAGACGCGACTGCCCAATCCCGCCGCCGATGGTCTGCGGCATTTCGCCGCGCAGCAGCGCCTGATGCCACTCCAGTTGCAGGCGATCTTCATCACCGGTCAACGCCAGCTGGCGCATCAGCGTATCGGCATCTACGCGGATACCCATAGAGGAAAGCTCAAACGCATCTTCCAGCACCGGGTTCCACACCAGGATATCGCCGTTCAGACCGGCGTAGCCCAGCTCAGATGCGGAGCTCCAGTCATCATAATCCGGCGCGCGTACATCATGGCGGTGGCCATCGCTCAGTTTACCGCCGATCCCCACCAGAAAAACGGCGCCAAGTTCTTTGGCGATCGCGCGTTCGCGCCCTTTCGCATCCAGATCCGGATAGCGAGACAACAGCTCCTGGCTGTGAACAAACTGAATTTGCTCTGGCAGGAACGGCGCCAGACCAAACTGTTTATGCACTTCTGCTTCCGTCGCCTTAATTCCAGCCCATATAGCCTCTACTGTGCTTTTCAGGGTGGAAAATTGGCGCTCGCCATCGCCCATGACACGCTCCCAGTCCCACTGATCCACATAGACCGAGTGGAGCGGAGAGAGTCGGTCTTCATCGGGGCGAAGGGCTTTCATGTGCGTGTACAGCCCTTCGCCCGCGCTGAAGTCATGTTGCCCCAGGGTTTGACGTTTCCACTTCGCCAGTGAATGCACCACTTCGAACTGGGCGTCAGGCAACGCTTTCACTTTTACCTGCACCGCTTTTTCACAGCCGGACAAATTATCCTGCGTACCATCTCCTACGCGACTCAGGATCGGCGCCTGGACCTCAATCAGACCCAGACGCTCCTCAAGCTGGCGAGAGAAATGTGATTTCACGAAGCTAATTTGACGTTGTTTGGCAATGTAAGCGGTTTTCATTTTTTTACTCCTGCGTCCTGTTGCCTATGATTAAGCAACAAAACGAGAGCACTATTCAATAATCAACAGATAAAAAGCCAACTTCGATTTTGATTCGTTAAAAATAATGGCTAAAATAGAGATAATCATTAATCAGCATAAGAAAAAGCGATGGAAAATTATCAGATCGACAATCTGGACCGCGGCATACTTGACGCCTTAATGGAAAATGCCCGCACCGCCTACGCCGAACTAGCCAAACAATTTGGCGTTAGCCCTGGAACCATTCACGTTCGCGTCGAGAAAATGAAGCAGGCCGGGATTATTACGGGCGCACGGATTGACGTCAGCCCCAAACAGCTGGGCTACGATGTGGGCTGCTTTATTGGCATCATTCTCAAAAGCGCCAAAGACTATCCCTCCGCACTGGCCCGGCTGGAAAGCCTGGATGAGGTGACGGAAGCGTATTACACCACCGGTCACTACAGCATCTTTATAAAAGTGATGTGCAAATCAATCGACGCGCTTCAGCACGTACTTATCAACAAGATCCAAACAATTGATGAAATTCAGTCCACTGAGACACTGATCGTCTTGCAGAACCCGATCATGCGCACCATCAAGCCATGATCGGCTTTTTTAATCCCACATTTTTCCACAGGTAGATCCCAGCTCGTTCACAGAGTACAATGCAGCCTCTTTACCTGAGCGAGCGATCAATGGCAGACATTACTCTTATCAGCGGCAGCACCCTGGGCGGCGCCGAATACGTCGCGGAACATCTGGCGGAAAAGCTGGAAGCTGCCGGTTTTTCAACCGAAACGGTGCACGGTCCGTTATTAGAGGATCTGTCAACTTCCGGGATCTGGCTGATAATCAGCTCAACGCACGGCGCCGGAGACATTCCGGACAACCTGACCCCTTTCTATGAAGACCTTCAGACGCAGAAACCCGATCTTTCCGCGGTACGTTTCGGCGCAATTGGCATTGGCAGTCGAGAATACGACACGTTTTGCGGCGCGATTGAGAAAATAGAAGCGGAACTGAAAGGCGCTGGCGCAAAACAGGTTGGGGAAACACTGAAGATCAACATCCTTGAACATGAGATTCCGGAAGATCCAGCGGAGATTTGGCTCGGATCTTGGATTAATTTACTCAAATAAGTGTAAAGATCGTGCGATCCATTGTGGATAAATCTGGTGGAAAGCTTGGATCAACCGGTAGTTATCCAAAGAATAACCGTTGTTCACTTTTTGAGTTGTGTATAAGTACCCGTTTTGATCCCAGCTTATACGGGCCACGATCACCGATCATTCACAGCTAGTGATCCTTTCCAACGCATTGATCTTTATTACAGGATCCGGGTTATCCACAGCCTGGCGCGATCCTAATAAGAGATCACAATAGAACAGATCTCTAAATAAAAAGATCTTCTTTTTAATAGCCCGGATCCCGGGGCTTTCTCCATCGGCTAAAGTTGAGTAGAATCCACCGCCCGGGCTTCAATCCATTTTCACACCCGTTATGCGAGGCAATTACCATGTTTTATCAGGATCCTTTTGACGTCATTATTATTGGCGGGGGTCATGCAGGCACTGAGGCCGCGATGGCCGCAGCGCGTATGGGTCAACAGACTCTGCTTTTGACACACAATATTGACACGTTGGGACAGATGAGCTGCAACCCGGCGATCGGCGGTATTGGAAAGGGACATCTGGTAAAAGAGGTGGATGCGCTCGGCGGTCTGATGGCGAAAGCGATCGATCAGGCAGGTATTCAGTTTAGGATACTAAACGCCAGCAAAGGTCCGGCCGTTCGCGCTACCCGGGCTCAGGCGGATCGAGTCTTATACCGCCAGGCGGTGCGTACCGCGCTGGAGAATCAGCCGAATCTGATGATCTTCCAGCAAGCTGTTGAAGATCTGATTGTCGAAAACGATCGCGTTGTCGGCGCCGTGACCCAAATGGGGCTCAAATTCCGCGCGAAAGCGGTGGTACTGACCGTCGGAACCTTCCTGGATGGCAAAATTCATATTGGTCTGGATAACTACAGCGGCGGTCGTGCTGGCGATCCGCCATCCATCCCGCTGTCTCGCCGTCTGCGTGAGCTTCCGCTACGCGTCAGCCGCCTGAAAACCGGCACACCGCCGCGTATTGATGCGCGTACTATCGATTTCAGCGTGTTGGCTCAACAGCATGGCGATAACCCGATGCCGGTTTTCTCGTTTATGGGGAATGCTTCTCAGCATCCGCAACAGGTGCCGTGTTACATCACGCATACCAATGAGAAAACCCATGACGTGATTCGTAATAACCTCGATCGTAGCCCAATGTACGCTGGCGTGATCGAAGGGATCGGCCCACGCTACTGTCCTTCGATCGAAGACAAGGTGATGCGTTTTGCCGATCGTAACCAGCATCAGATCTTCCTTGAGCCGGAAGGACTGACCTCTAACGAGATTTACCCTAACGGTATCTCCACCAGCCTGCCGTTTGACGTGCAGATGCAGATTGTCCGTTCCATGCAGGGTATGGAGAACGCGAAGATCGTTCGCCCTGGTTACGCGATTGAGTACGATTTCTTCGACCCGCGCGATCTGAAACCGACTCTGGAAAGTAAATTTATTCACGGCCTGTTCTTTGCTGGTCAAATCAACGGTACTACCGGCTATGAAGAGGCTGCGGCGCAGGGCTTGCTCGCTGGTCTGAATGCCGCGCGTCTTTCCGCCGACAAAGAGGGCTGGGCGCCTGCGCGTTCTCAGGCTTATCTCGGCGTGCTGGTGGACGATCTCTGTACGCTGGGCACCAAAGAGCCGTATCGTATGTTTACCTCCCGCGCCGAATATCGCCTGATGCTGCGTGAGGACAATGCCGATCTGCGTCTGACCGAAATGGGCCGCGAGCTGGGTCTGGTGGATGATGAACGCTGGGCGCGATTCAACGAGAAGCTGGAAAATATCGAACGCGAACGTCAGCGGCTGAAATCGACATGGGTAACGCCGTCTGCGGAATCCGCCGATGAAGTGAATGCGCATTTGACCACGCCTCTCTCCCGTGAGGCCAGCGGCGAAGATCTGTTGCGTCGTCCGGAAATGACCTACGCGCAGCTCACTTCGCTTGCCGCATTCGCGCCTGCGCTTGAAGATGAGCAAGCCGCTGAGCAGGTGGAAATCCAGGTCAAATACGAAGGGTATATAGCTCGCCAGCAGGATGAGATTGAAAAACAACTACGTAACGAGAATACGTTGCTGCCTGCCACGCTGGATTATCGTCAGGTTTCCGGTCTGTCGAACGAAGTTATCGCCAAGCTGAACGATCATAAACCGGCGTCTATCGGCCAGGCATCGCGTATCTCCGGCGTTACGCCAGCGGCAATCTCCATTCTGCTGGTATGGCTGAAAAAACAAGGTATGCTGCGTCGTAGCGCTTGATAACACTAATTTGGCGGGGGCGCTTCGCTTGCCCGCCCTACAAATTTGTAGGCCCGATAAGCGAAAGCGCATCGGGCATTTGATTATTAACAGGTAATGACCGTGCTCAACAAACTCTCTCGTCTGCTGGCTGATGCCGGTATTTCTCTTACCGATCACCAGAAAACGCTGCTGGTCGCCTACGTTGATATGCTGCACAAATGGAACAAAGCATACAACCTGACGTCAGTGCGGGATCCCAACGAAATGTTGGTACGCCATATTCTCGACAGCATAGTCGTTGCGCCGTATCTTCAGGGACAGCGTTTTATCGACGTAGGAACAGGACCGGGGCTGCCGGGCATCCCGCTGGCTATTGTTCTCCCTGACGCGCATTTCACCTTACTCGACAGCCTGGGCAAGCGGGTACGTTTTCTGCGTCAGGTCCAGCACGAACTGAAACTGGAAAACATCACGCCGGTTCAAAGCCGCGTTGAAGCCTATCCCTCCGAACCGCCGTTTGATGGCGTTATCAGCCGCGCTTTCGCATCGTTGAATGATATGGTGAGCTGGTGTCACCATCTGCCGGGAGAGAAAGGGCGTTTTTATGCCTTAAAAGGGCAATTGCCAGGGGATGAAATTGCCTCACTACCTGACAATTTTAGCGTCGAATCTGTTGAAAAATTACGCGTTCCGCAACTGGAAGGCGAGCGGCATCTGGTGATTATTAAGTCAAACAAAGTTTAATTTTTATCAAAAAAATAGAAAAAAAACGACGCGGCTTGTGTTAAAAATCGACAGGTATAACGCATTTCAGCGTTGTTACATTTAACTCTGGATTTACGGTTTCGTTTCAACATGACAACGTCGCTTCTTTTGTTAAAACAGAGAGTAATCAACTTTGTAAATATCAGTCTGCTAAAAATCGAATCGAAAAATCACTTTTGCTTGTTAAATTTTTATTATAAATGTCAATGGGGCGTTTTTAAGGTGTAAGCTGGTATTTTTAAAACAGTACTTGGTTTTACGCTTAAATATCAAAAAGATGAAAAGGCATGAATTGACACGTAAATGAATTGCGTAAGCATGAATATGTTTAATGTGTGATCTGGTGCACGCTTTATCGCCAGTGTTTTCGCGCTATTTGCAGTTTTGTACGATCGTTCACACTTTGGCTAAAAGTTAAAAATGCGGGCCAGAGAAAAATATTTAAACATTTATTCACCTTTTGGCTACTTATTGTTTGAAATCACGGGGGCGCACCGTATAATTTGACCGCTTTTTGATGCTTGACTCTAAGTCTTAAAGAACGTTTTATACGACACGCGGCATACCTCGAAGTGAGCAGGAGTAAAAACGTGATGTCTGTGTCGCTCGTGAGTCGAAACGTTGCTCGTAAGCTTCTGTTCATTCAGTTTCTGGCGGTAATAGCAAGTGGATTGCTGTTTTGCCTCAAAGACCCCTTCTGGGGCATCTCCGCAGTATGTGGGGGATTGGCAGTGGCACTGCCTAATATGTTGTTTATGATATTTGCCTGGCGTCACCAGGCGCATACACCTGCTAAGGGCCGCGTGTCCTGGACTTTCGCCTTCAGTGAAGCCTTCAAGGTGTTAGCGATGCTGGTTTTACTGGTGGTGGCGTTGGCGGTTTTAAAGGCGGTGTTTTTGCCGCTGATCGTTACGTGGGTTTTGGTGCTGGTGGTTCAGATACTGGCGCCGGCTGTAATTAACAACAAAGGGTAAAAGGCATCATGGCTTCAGAAAATATGACGCCGCAGGAATACATAGGACACCATCTGAATAACCTTCAGCTGGACCTGCGTACTTTCTCGCTGGTGGATCCGCAGAACCCCCCAGCCACCTTCTGGACGCTCAATATTGACTCCATGTTCTTCTCGGTGGTGCTGGGTCTGTTGTTTCTGGTGATGTTCCGTAGCGTTGCTAAAAAAGCGACCAGCGGCGTGCCAGGCAAGTTTCAGACCGCGATTGAGCTGATAGTCGGCTTTGTGCATGGCAGCGTCAAAGACATGTACCATGGCAAAAGCAAGCTGATTGCGCCGCTGGCCCTGACGATTTTCGTCTGGGTATTCCTTATGAACCTGATGGACTTACTGCCTATCGACCTGCTGCCGTATATCGCTGAGCATTGGCTGGGTCTGCCGGCAACGCGCGTGGTGCCGTCTGCTGACGTGAACATCACCCTGTCGATGGCGCTGGGCGTATTCATCCTTATTCTGTTCTACAGCATCAAAATGAAAGGCATCGGCGGCTTCGCAAAAGAGTTGACGCTGCAGCCGTTCAATCACTGGGCGTTCATTCCTGTCAACTTAATCCTTGAAGGGGTAAGTCTGCTGTCCAAACCGGTTTCTCTCGGTCTGCGACTGTTCGGCAACATGTATGCCGGTGAGCTGATTTTCATTCTGATTGCTGGTCTGTTGCCGTGGTGGTCACAGTGGATTCTGAATGTGCCGTGGGCCATTTTCCACATCCTGATTATTACGCTGCAAGCCTTCATTTTCATGGTTCTGACGATTGTCTATCTGTCGATGGCGTCCGAAGAGCATTAATTTACCAACACGACTACGTTTTAACTGAAACAAACTGGAGACTGTCATGGAAAACCTGAATATGGATCTGCTGTACATGGCTGCCGCTGTGATGATGGGTCTGGCGGCAATCGGTGCTGCGATCGGTATCGGCATCCTCGGGGGTAAATTCCTGGAAGGCGCGGCGCGTCAACCTGATCTGATTCCTCTGCTGCGTACTCAGTTCTTTATCGTTATGGGTCTGGTGGATGCTATCCCGATGATCGCTGTAGGTCTGGGTCTGTACGTGATGTTCGCTGTCGCGTAGTAAGCGTTGCTTGAATTAAGAGCAATATCAGAAGGTTAACTAGATAGAGGCATTGTGCTGTGAATCTTAACGCAACAATCCTCGGCCAGGCCATCGCGTTTATTCTCTTTGTCTGGTTTTGCATGAAGTACGTATGGCCGCCGTTAATGGCAGCTATCGAGAAACGTCAGAAAGAAATTGCTGACGGTCTCGCTTCTGCTGAACGAGCACATAAGGATCTTGACCTTGCAAAGGCCAGCGCGACCGACCAGCTGAAAAAAGCGAAAGCGGAAGCTCAGGTAATCATCGAGCAGGCAAACAAACGCCGCGCTCAGATCCTGGACGAAGCCAAAACTGAAGCAGAGCAGGAACGTACTAAAATCGTGGCGCAGGCGCAGGCGGAAATTGAAGCCGAGCGTAAACGCGCCCGTGAAGAGCTGCGTAAGCAAGTTGCTATCCTGGCTGTTGCTGGCGCCGAGAAGATCATCGAACGTTCCGTGGATGAAGCTGCTAACAGCGACATCGTGGATAAACTTGTCGCTGAACTGTAAGGAGGGAGGGGCTGATGTCTGAATTTGTTACGGTAGCTCGCCCCTACGCCAAAGCAGCTTTTGACTTTGCCGTTGAACACCAAAGTGTAGAGCGCTGGCAGGATATGCTGGCGTTTGCCGCCGAGGTAACCAAGAACGAACAAATGGCAGAGCTTCTCTCTGGCGCGCTGGCGCCGGAAACGCTCGCTGAGTCGTTTATCGCAGTCTGCGGTGAGCAGTTAGACGAAAACGGTCAGAACCTGATTCGGGTGATGGCTGAAAATAATCGTCTGAACGCGCTCCCGGATGTTCTGGAGCAGTTTATTCATCTGCGTGCCGCCAGTGAAGCTACCTCCGAGGTAGAAGTTACGTCGGCAACCGCATTGAGTGAAGAGCAGCTTTCGAAAATCAGCGCCGCGATGGAAAAACGTCTGTCACGCAAAGTGAAGCTGAATTGCAAAATCGATAAGTCTGTAATGGCAGGCGTTATCATCCGGGCGGGTGATATGGTCATTGATGGCAGCGTACGCGGCCGTCTTGAGCGCCTTGCAGACGTCTTGCAGTCTTAAGGGGACTGGAGCATGCAACTGAATTCCACCGAAATCAGCGAACTGATCAAGCAGCGCATTGCTCAGTTCAATGTGGTGAGCGAAGCTCACAACGAAGGTACTATTGTTTCTGTCAGTGACGGTGTTATCCGCATTCACGGCCTGGCCGATTGTATGCAGGGTGAAATGATCTCCCTGCCGGGTAACCGTTACGCTATCGCACTGAACCTGGAGCGCGACTCCGTGGGTGCGGTAGTCATGGGTCCATACGCTGACCTTGCCGAAGGCATGAAGGTTAAATGTACGGGGCGTATCCTGGAAGTTCCGGTTGGCCGCGGCCTGCTGGGACGTGTGGTAAACACCCTGGGTGCGCCAATCGACGGTAAAGGTCCGGTTGATAATGACGGCTTCTCTGCCGTTGAAGCGATTGCGCCGGGCGTTATCGATCGTCAGTCTGTCGATCAGCCGGTGCAGACCGGTTATAAAGCCGTTGACTCCATGATCCCAATCGGTCGTGGTCAGCGTGAACTGATCATCGGTGACCGTCAGACCGGTAAAACCGCGCTGGCTATCGACGCCATCATCAACCAGCGCGACTCCGGCATCAAATGTATCTATGTCGCTATCGGCCAGAAAGCGTCCACCATCTCTAACGTGGTGCGTAAACTGGAAGAGCACGGCGCGCTGGCTAACACCATTGTTGTGGTGGCGACCGCGTCCGAATCCGCTGCGCTGCAATATCTGGCGCCGTATGCCGGTTGCGCAATGGGCGAATACTTCCGTGACCGCGGCGAAGATGCGCTGATCATTTACGATGACCTGTCTAAACAGGCTGTTGCTTACCGTCAGATCTCCCTGCTGCTCCGTCGTCCGCCAGGACGTGAAGCATTCCCGGGCGACGTATTCTACCTCCACTCTCGTCTGCTGGAGCGTGCTGCGCGTGTTAACGCCGACTACGTCGAAGCCTTCACTAAAGGTGAAGTGAAAGGGAGAACCGGTTCACTGACTGCGCTGCCGATTATCGAAACGCAGGCAGGTGACGTTTCCGCGTTCGTTCCGACCAACGTAATTTCCATTACCGATGGTCAGATCTTCCTGGAATCTAACCTGTTTAACGCCGGTATCCGTCCTGCGGTTAACCCGGGTATCTCGGTATCCCGTGTAGGTGGCGCAGCCCAGACCAAGATCATGAAAAAACTGTCCGGTGGTATTCGTACCGCGCTGGCGCAGTATCGTGAACTGGCGGCGTTCTCTCAGTTTGCATCCGACCTTGACGATGCCACCCGTAAACAGCTTGACCACGGTCAGAAAGTGACCGAACTGCTGAAACAGAAACAGTATGCGCCGATGTCCGTCGCGCAGCAGTCTCTGGTTCTGTTCGCAGCAGAACGTGGTTATCTGGCGGATGTCGAACTGGCGAAAATCGGTAGCTTCGAAGCCGCACTGCTGGCTTACGTCGACCGTGATCACGCTCCGCTGATGCAAGAGATCAACCAGTCCGGTGGCTATAACGACGAAATCGAAGGCAAGCTGAAAGGCATCCTCGATTCCTTCAAAGCAACCCAGTCCTGGTAACGTCTGGCGGCTTGCCTTAGGGCAGGCCGTAAGGCATTGAGGAGAAGCTCATGGCCGGCGCAAAAGAGATACGTAGTAAGATCGCAAGCGTCCAGAACACGCAAAAGATCACTAAAGCGATGGAGATGGTCGCCGCTTCCAAAATGCGTAAATCGCAGGATCGCATGGCGGCCAGCCGTCCTTATGCAGAGACCATGCGCAAAGTGATTGGTCACCTTGCGAACGGTAATCTGGAATATAAGCACCCCTACCTGGAAGAGCGCGACGTTAAACGCGTGGGCTACCTGGTAGTGTCGACCGACCGTGGTTTGTGCGGTGGCTTGAACATTAACCTGTTCAAAAAGCTGCTGGCGGATATGAAGGCATGGTCCGATAAAGGCGTTCAGTGCGAACTCGCAATGATCGGCTCTAAGGGCGTGTCATTCTTTAATTCCGTAGGCGGCAACGTTGTCGCTCAGGTGACAGGTATGGGGGATAACCCTTCTCTGTCCGAACTGATCGGTCCGGTTAAAGTGATGTTGCAGGCCTACGACGAAGGCCGTCTGGACAAGCTTTACATTGTCAGCAACAAATTTATTAACACCATGTCTCAGGTGCCGACGATCACTCAACTGCTGCCGCTGCCGGCGTCAGAAGATGATGATCTGAAGCGTAAAGCCTGGGATTACCTGTATGAACCAGACCCGAAAGCGCTGCTGGATACTCTCTTGCGTCGTTATGTGGAGTCTCAGGTTTATCAGGGCGTGGTAGAAAACCTGGCCAGCGAGCAGGCCGCACGAATGGTGGCGATGAAAGCCGCAACCGATAATGGCGGCAGCCTGATTAAAGAGCTGCAGTTGGTATACAACAAAGCTCGTCAGGCCAGCATTACTCAGGAACTCACCGAGATCGTCTCGGGGGCCGCCGCGGTTTAACCAGGTTATTTCGTAGAGGATTTAAGATGGCTACTGGAAAGATTGTCCAGGTAATCGGCGCCGTGGTCGACGTCGAGTTCCCTCAGGATGCCGTACCACGCGTGTACGATGCCCTTGAGGTGCAGAATGGTAATGAGAAGCTGGTGCTGGAAGTTCAGCAGCAGCTTGGCGGCGGTATCGTGCGTACCATCGCGATGGGGTCTTCTGACGGTCTGCGTCGCGGTCTGGATGTAAAAGATCTCGAACACCCGATCGAAGTCCCGGTAGGTAAAGCCACGCTGGGTCGTATCATGAACGTCCTGGGCGAACCGGTCGACATGAAAGGCGAGATCGGCGAAGAAGAGCGTTGGGCGATTCACCGCGCAGCACCTTCCTACGAAGAGTTGTCAAACTCTCAGGAACTGCTGGAAACCGGTATCAAAGTTATCGACCTGATGTGTCCGTTCGCGAAGGGCGGTAAAGTCGGTCTGTTCGGTGGTGCGGGTGTAGGTAAAACCGTAAACATGATGGAGCTTATTCGTAACATCGCGATCGAGCACTCCGGTTACTCAGTGTTTGCGGGCGTAGGGGAACGTACTCGTGAGGGTAACGACTTCTACCACGAAATGACCGACTCCAACGTTATCGATAAAGTATCCCTGGTGTATGGCCAGATGAACGAGCCGCCGGGAAACCGTCTGCGCGTTGCACTGACCGGCCTGACCATGGCGGAGAAATTCCGTGACGAAGGTCGTGATGTACTGCTGTTCGTCGATAACATCTATCGTTACACCCTGGCCGGTACGGAAGTATCCGCACTGCTGGGCCGTATGCCTTCCGCAGTAGGTTACCAGCCGACTCTGGCGGAAGAGATGGGCGTTCTGCAGGAACGTATCACCTCCACCAAAACCGGTTCTATCACCTCCGTACAGGCGGTATACGTACCGGCGGATGACTTGACTGACCCGTCTCCAGCCACCACCTTTGCGCACTTAGATGCAACCGTGGTACTGAGCCGTCAGATCGCATCCCTGGGTATCTACCCGGCCGTTGACCCGCTGGACTCCACCAGCCGTCAGCTGGATCCGCTGGTTGTTGGTCAGGAACACTACGACACCGCGCGTGGCGTTCAGTCCATCCTGCAGCGTTATCAGGAACTGAAAGACATCATCGCCATCCTCGGTATGGATGAACTGTCTGAAGAAGATAAACTGGTGGTAGCACGCGCGCGTAAAATTCAGCGCTTCCTGTCCCAGCCGTTCTTCGTGGCGGAAGTATTTACCGGTTCTCCGGGCAAATACGTTTCCCTGAAAGACACCATCCGTGGCTTTAAAGGCATCATGGAAGGCGAATACGATCACCTGCCGGAGCAGGCGTTCTACATGGTCGGTTCCATCGACGAAGCCGTGGAAAAAGCCAAAAAACTTTAACGCCTTAATCGGAGGGTGATATGGCAATGACTTACCACCTGGATGTCGTCAGCGCGGAGCAACAAATGTTCTCCGGTCTGGTCGAGAAAATCCAGGTTACGGGTAGCGAAGGCGAACTGGGGATTTACCCGGGGCACGCGCCGCTGCTCACCGCCATTAAGCCTGGTATGATTCGCATCGTTAAGCAGCACGGTCACGAAGAGTTTATCTATCTGTCCGGCGGCATTCTGGAAGTGCAGCCTGGCAGTGTGACCGTTCTGGCGGATACCGCGATTCGCGGTCAGGATCTCGACGAAGCGCGAGCCTTGGAAGCGAAGCGTAAAGCCGAAGAGCACATTAAGAGCTCGCACGGTGACGTGGATTACGCTCAGGCGTCTGCGGAACTGGCCAAAGCGATCGCTAAACTGCGCGTTATCGAGTTGACCAAAAAAGCGATGTAACACCGGCTTGAAAGCATAAAACCAGTCTGATTGCGGACTGGTTTTTTTTTATCCTCTCAATTTTTATTCGATAAACTAGCAACGACAAAAACAAGCGGCTGAAGGCGACGCGTTTTCAGCGACAGCGCTGTTTTCATTAAATCCTTCTTTCTGTCATTGGCATCTGCACATTGTGCGAAGAAGGGAGGAATGGATGCGTTTTTATTGCATAAAATGAGGGATTATTACTATGTCATTTCAGCCATCCTTTGCGGGTCCACAACCCGACTCAAGGATTGATCGTACTACCTTTATTCGTCGTGCTTATCTTCATCTCGCCGTCGCCATCGTCGGTTTTATCGTATTGAGCGCGGCGTGGAGTTTTATAGGGGTCGGGGAGTATGCGCTTGATGTGCTGCTGGCTGGTGGAAGATATAGCTGGTTGGTTGTTCTCGGCGCTTTTATGCTGGTGGGAATGCTGGCGACCCGTCTGGCGGATAATGCGGGGAATAATCAAACGCAACTTATCGGGCTGGGGATTTATGTGTTGGCAGAATCCCTGATTTTTGCCACCCTGTTAACGGTGGCGGCGTATATTAACCCGTCGAGCATTGGCGCGGCGGCAATAACGACTCTGTTGCTGGTCGGCGGCCTGACGTTTACCGCTTTTTCTATAAAAAAAGACTTTTCTTTTCTGCGCTCGTTTCTGACTATGGCTGGGTTCATTGCTTTTGGCGCGATTATTGCCAGCGTCATCTGCGGCTTCTCGCTGGGCGTCTGGTTTTCTGCGCTGATGGTACTGCTGTGCGCCGGGTTTATACTTTACGATACTTCTAACATTATTCACCATTACCCTACCGATCGCCCTGCTGGCGCGGCATTACATCTGTTTGCTTCTATCGCGACCATGTTCTGGTATATTTTGCGGATTTTTATGTCGCGTAATTAAGTAAAAAATACGCGCAACGGAAAACCAGCGGCCTCTGTCGCTGGTTTTTGCTTTTCTGACTCCCCTGCGCTTTATTACGTTATCTTCTTTATTTATGGAGTAAAAAAACAGCAAAAACATCGGACTACGTTGCCAATACGCGGGTGTTTTTACTTTTCAGGAGACAAGAGGCGCGGTAATGAACGAAAATGATTCATTAGCAGGCGGGGTTTTTATCCCGGTGAGCGTTTTATCCTTCTTCCATTTTACGATGAAAAAAATGTAGTATTTTCAACGTGAAACAGTATAAATTCGTTCTCAAATTACAGTCAGGACGCGTATGTTAAATAGTGCTATGAGCGTAGTGATCCTTGCCGCAGGTAAAGGCACGCGCATGTATTCCGATATTCCTAAAGTGCTGCACACGCTGGCGGGTAAACCCATGGTGCAGCATGTCATTGATGCAGCTACTAAATTAGGGGCCGCACAGGTTCATCTGGTCTATGGCCACGGTGGCGAGTTGTTAAAACAGACCCTGAAAGATGACAAGCTAAACTGGGTGCTTCAGGCGGAACAGTTGGGAACAGGTCACGCAATGCAGCAGGCCGCGCCCTTCTTTAGCGACGATGAAGATATTTTAATGCTTTACGGCGACGTGCCGCTGATTTCGGTTGAAACCTTACAGCGCCTGCGCGATGCCAAACCGCAGGGTGGTATTGGGTTATTAACCGTGAAGCTGGACGATCCGAGCGGCTATGGCCGTATTACGCGTGAAAACGGTAAAGTGACCGGCATCGTTGAACATAAAGACGCCACTGATGAACAGCGTCAGATCCAGGAAATTAACACCGGTATTCTGATCGCCAACGGCGCGGACCTGAAACGCTGGTTGTCTAAGCTGACTAACAATAATGCGCAGGGGGAATATTACATCACAGATATCATCGCGCTGGCTTATCAGGAAGGACGGGAAATCGCCGCGGTGCATCCGGCTCGCATCAGCGAAACGGACGGCGTGAATAACCGTCTACAGCTTTCTCGTCTGGAGCGTATTTACCAGGCCGAACAGGCGGAGAAACTGCTGTTATCCGGCGTTATGTTGCGCGATCCGGCACGTTTTGATCTTCGCGGCACCCTTCATTGTGGAATGGATGTGGAAATTGACGCTAACGTTATCATCGAAGGTTATGTAACGCTCGGTCACCGCGTGAAGATCGGCGCGGGCTGCATTATTAAAAACAGCGTTATTGGCGATGACTGCGAAATTAGCCCATACAGCGTGGTGGAAGATGCGCATCTGGAAGCGGCCTGCACCATCGGCCCGTTTGCTCGCCTGCGTCCCGGCGCGGAGCTGTTAGCGGGCGCTCACGTCGGCAATTTCGTTGAAATGAAAAAAGCGCGTCTCGGTAAAGGTTCTAAAGCCGGCCATCTGACCTACCTGGGCGATGCGGAAATTGGCGACAACGTGAATATCGGCGCGGGGACCATCACCTGTAACTATGATGGTGCGAACAAATTCAAAACGGTTATTGGCGACGATGTGTTTGTCGGCTCCGATACCCAACTGGTGGCGCCGGTTACTGTTGGTAAAGGGGCCACCATCGCCGCAGGGACTACCGTCACCCGTAATGTAGCCGACAATGAACTGGTATTAAGCCGCGTGCCGCAGGTGCATAAGCAAGGCTGGCAGCGTCCGGTGAAGAAAAAGTGATTTTGTAAGCCGGATAAGCGTCAGCGCCATCCGGCAGACCGGAGATGAGAGGATAAAATAATCCTCCGCTCCATGAGCAGTACTTATAAAAATAACCCCACTCTCTACAAGGCTCGGGGCGCCCGCAACGACGGGCATACAGGTCAGCGACAACGCATGGCGTAATGCCATAATCAGGAAATAAAACTATGTGTGGAATTGTTGGCGCTATCGCGCAGCGTGATGTAGCTGAAATCCTTCTCGAAGGTTTACGTCGTCTGGAATACCGCGGATATGACTCTGCCGGTCTGGCCGTGGTTGATGCAGAAGGTCATATGACCCGCCTGCGTCGCCTCGGTAAAGTCCAAATGCTGGCTCAGGCAGCGGAAGAACATCCTCTGCATGGCGGCACCGGTATTGCTCACACTCGTTGGGCGACGCACGGTGAACCTTCAGAAGCTAACGCGCATCCGCATGTTTCTGAACACATTGTGGTGGTGCATAACGGCATCATCGAAAACCATGAACCGCTGCGTGAAGCGTTAAAAGCGCGTGGCTATACCTTCGTTTCTGAAACCGACACCGAAGTGATTGCACACCTGGTAAACTGGGAACTGAAACAGGGCGGTACTCTGCGTGAGGCTGTTCTGCGTGCTATCCCGCAACTGCGTGGCGCATATGGTACGGTAATTATGGATACCCGTCACCCGGATACCCTACTGGCGGCACGTTCTGGTAGCCCGCTGGTGATTGGCCTGGGTATGGGCGAAAACTTTATCGCTTCTGACCAGCTGGCGCTGTTGCCAGTGACTCGTCGCTTTATCTTCCTTGAAGAGGGCGATATCGCTGAAATCACTCGCCGTTCGGTAAATATCTTCGATAACACCGGCGCGGAAGTAAAACGTCAGGATATCGAATCCAATCTGCAATATGACGCGGGCGATAAAGGTATTTACCGCCACTACATGCAGAAAGAGATCTACGAACAGCCGAACGCGATCAAAAACACCCTTACCGGGCGCATCAGCCACGGTCAGGTGGATTTAAGCGAGCTGGGACCGAACGCCGATGAACTGCTGTCGAAGGTTGAGCATATTCAGATCCTCGCCTGCGGTACGTCTTACAACTCCGGTATGGTTTCCCGTTACTGGTTTGAATCGCTGGCAGGTATTCCGTGCGACGTTGAAATCGCCTCTGAATTCCGCTATCGCAAATCTGCCGTGCGTCGTAACAGCCTGATGATTACCCTGTCACAGTCTGGCGAAACCGCAGATACCCTGGCTGGCCTGCGTCTGTCGAAAGAGCTGGGATATTTGGGCTCTCTGGCCATTTGTAACGTGCCGGGATCTTCGCTGGTGCGTGAATCCGATCTGGCGCTGATGACCAACGCGGGTACGGAAATTGGCGTAGCATCTACCAAAGCCTTCACCACCCAGTTAACCGTGCTGTTGATGCTGGTGGCGAAACTGGCGCGTCTGAAAGGTCTGGATACGTCCATTGAGCATGATATCGTGCATGGCCTACAGGCGCTGCCGAGCCGTATTGAGCAGATGCTGTCGCAGGACAAACGTATCGAAGCCCTGGCGGAAGATTTCTCTGACAAACACCATGCGCTGTTCCTGGGGCGTGGCGATCAATATCCGATTGCGCTCGAAGGCGCGCTGAAGCTGAAAGAGATCTCTTACATTCACGCGGAAGCCTATGCTGCAGGCGAGCTGAAACACGGGCCGTTGGCGCTGATTGACGCCGATATGCCGGTGATTGTGGTGGCGCCGAACAACGAACTGCTGGAGAAACTGAAATCCAACATCGAAGAAGTTCGCGCACGTGGCGGTCAGTTGTACGTCTTCGCCGATCAGGATGCGGGTTTCGTCAGCAACGACAACATGCACATCATCGAGATGCCGCATGTGGAAGAGGTCATTGCGCCTATCTTCTACACCGTTCCGCTGCAACTGCTGGCGTATCACGTGGCGCTGATTAAAGGCACCGACGTTGACCAGCCGCGTAACCTGGCGAAATCGGTTACCGTAGAGTAAGTACAAATGTAGTACCAGGCAGAAGGCCGTCGATAGACGGCCTTTTTTTGTGCGCCGTGACAGGCGCTGTTCTTTCTCTATGGTGGCTGAAGAGCGACTAAGAGGTGCTACGCCTGCCTGCGCTACGGGTACCCGGTCACATTCTCTTCTTTAAGGCCCTGGCTCAATCCAGGTGGATCGGAAATCAAACCATCCCAGGTTATTCAGGTGGATCCCCCTGGCCCGGTCGGGGCCTTTGAGTCGCATCCAGTGGTGAAAAAGCGGCTGTAGCCAGCCTGAACGGGTGGTTTCCCTGACCAGTTGTTCCGCGCTGATGGTTTCGGTATGCCACTGGGTTTCCCATTGGGCCAGCAGCGCATCATCCCCACCGCTGATGGCGTGGCGCAGTAAAGGGGAGCCCAGTAGCCATGTACCGACGTTCCACTCTTCGGGAATGGGGAAATTGACCGTCCCCAGCCAGAGATCCACATTGGTTTTGCCATTCGCCCAGTCATCATAATTCAGCTCAACGCCCTCAAGTAAAATGCCCTGCTGGCGCATGATCTCTTGCATAATATCCAGGAGCATTGGAAATTCAGGGTGCTGATCGTGATAGGCCAGACGCAGTTTTGCGTAGGGCGACGACGAGATAAAAGGTGAACAGGCCGGGCCCGCCTCAATAGTATGAAACCAGGAGGACAGCAGGCTGCCGCCCGGTACCCAGAAGGGGCGAATTGCCTCACTCAGATGCTGGAGTAAGGCGTAAGGGCTGAGAGTTTCCCGCAGCCAGCGGCGATGTTCGGCGGTATGCCAGTGCGGAGAGCGACTGTCGCATAATAAAAAATATCCTCCACGCTCAAGAAACATCTCGCGCAGGTTGTCAGAAGGTTTGCCCGCTACCTGGCTAAGCCGTCCGGAAACGTAATCCTCATCGCTCAGGCTGGAACTGAGCCAAGCTGCCGTGTCGTTATCCGACAGCGATTCCGCCAGGTTGTCTGTCTCCGTTAAATTCGGCCAGATAAAGACCTCCACTTCATCCAGCAGCCCGCGCAGACCGAAATAGTGGTCAAAGGCCTTCATTTGCAGATGAAAGCCATTGTTTTCCACCACCTCATAAGGGCCAGTCCCCACAGGATGTGCCGGGAAATCAGCGCGTTGTGTATGGTCAGGCGGTAGGATCATGGCATCAATATGGCTGAGCAGCAGCGGCAGTCGGTTATCCGGGTGCGCCAGCGTAATTTCAAGGCTCAGCGGCCCGGTGGCCTGAATGGTCTGCAAGTGCGAGAACAACGGCAGCTTAGCGCTGCGGGTCAGTGAAGCGATAACCGCGTCGATCGTCAGCTCCTGACCATCATGCCAGAGGACGGCGGGGCGCAGATAAAAACGCCAGCGCAGTGGATCAATCTGCCGCCAGTGGTGGGCAAGATCGGCTTCGACTTCACCTTTTTCCTCATTTATGCGCGTCAGGCCGCTAAAAATCTGCCTGACCAGATGCTGCTCAGAGCGACGCAACGGTATGCCGGGGCACAGCGACGGCATTGTCCGGTAATAGGGGATGCACAGCCGCTGATAGTCTGCCCGCACGCTATAGCCCAGCTTTGAACGCAACAGTTGCGCCACCTGGTGCTTATTTTTACCCAGCAGCTGAATGGCCTGATCAACATGACCAGACTCCAGCAACTGCTCCGCCTTTTCGCTTAACAGCTATTCTGGTTTATAGCGCAGGTGAAGCCGGGCGCGATGCCCACGTCCGGCCTGTGATTGCCAGATGAGCCACTTTGCCTCCTGCATCTGAAGCAACAGATTACGCATATGCCGCCGGGTGCAGAACAACATATCCGCCAGCTCCTGTAGCGTCACGCTAACAGGCTTGTCGCCATAGTGCTGGAGTAGCTTTAAGTATTTTTGTTCAGTGTGCCGGGTTGTCATAAAAGGTGAAATTTCCCGAACGGGAATGAGCAATTTTTAATATCCCCTTTTTAGCCGATGATTTTCTCTATCGCAACTTCTATGAGGATTCATCATGACAAAGCGCATTAATAAAGACACTCAGGTCTGCATGTCCCTGGCGGCACGCCCAAGTAACTTCGGTACACGCTTTCACAACTATCTGTACGAAGCGCTGGATCTCAATTATCTCTACAAAGCTTTTTCGCCGACCGATCTTACGCAGGCCATTAGCGGCGTGCGCGGGTTGGGGATCCGTGGGTGCGCGATCTCTATGCCGTTTAAAGAAGCCTGCATTCCGCTGGTGGATGAACTGGATGCTTCCGCTCAGGCCATTCACTCAGTTAATACCATTGTGAATACCAATGGCCATCTGAAGGCGTACAACACCGATTACATTGCAATAGCTCGCTTGCTGGCGAATTACAAGGTCTCTCCCGACCTGGTGTTTGCTTTGCGTGGCAGCGGTGGTATGGCAAAGGCGGTGGCCTGCGCGCTGAAGGATGCGGGGTTTACCCGTGGTTATATTGTCGCGATTGATGAAGCGTCAGGTAAACAACTGGCCGAACTCTATGGCTATGAATGGCGCCCGGATACCGACGGTATTGAAGCTGATTTGTTAATTAACGCCACGCCTATCGGAATGGCTGGCGGTAATGATGCCGACAAACTTTCTTATTCCGAACAGGAAGTGGATAAGGCGAGCGTTATCTTTGATGTGGTGGCGCTACCGCCCGTCACGCCGCTAATCCGCTACGCCCGTGAACGCGGTAAAACCGTGATTACCGGTTCCGAAGTGTTTGATATTCAGGCCGTGGAGCAATTTGTCCTTTATACCGGGATTCGCCCGGATGACGCGCTGTTCCAGAAAGCAGCGGCCTGGTCACGCCTGTAACATTTTTTCCCGCTTTTTCTTTAAATTAAAAGAACAGGGTACCCTACTATGACTAAAAAAATTGTTGCTGTGACGGCCTGTCCGACGGGCGTCGCCCATACCTTTATGGCGGCAGAAGCGTTGGAAATTGAAGCCCGCAAGCGTGGTGACTGGATCAAGGTTGAAACCCGCGGTTCCGTCGGGGCGAAGAACACGCTGACCGCGGAAGAGATAGCGCAGGCGGATGTGGTGATTATCGCGGCGGATATTGAGCTGGATCTGTCAGGCTTTGTTGGCAAAAGACTCTATCGCACCAGTACCGGCGCGGCGCTAAAAAAGAGTGCGCAGGAAATGGATAATGCTTTCAATAGCGCCGAGGTCTATCAGGGGAGTGCCGGGCGCTCTTCTTCAGCTGGTAAAACAGAGCTACCCGGCGTTTATAAGCATTTAATGACCGGCGTATCCCATATGCTTCCTTTGGTGGTGGCGGGAGGATTGTGTATCGCGCCTTCGGTATCCAGGCCTTCAACGAGCCGGGCACGCTGGCGGCTGCGCTATTTCAAATTGGTGGTAAGGCGGCCTTTGTGCTGATGGTGCCGGTACTGGCTGGGTTTATTGCCTTCTCAATTGCCGATCGTCCGGGTCTGGCCCCGGGGCTTATTGGCGGGATGTTGGCCAGCCTGTGCGGTGCTGGTTTCCTGGGAGGGATTGTGGCCGGTTACAGCGTACGGTTTCTGGCGCAAAATATTAAGCTGCCAGCGTCAATGGAAGCGCTTAAGCCTGTGCTGGTTCTGCCGCTACTGTCTACGCTGATTACCGGCCTAATCATGATTTACGTGGTGGGTGGCCCCGTTTCTGCGGTGATGGAAGGGCTGACGACGTTCCTGGGGAATATGACCTCTACGAATGCTATCTTGCTGGGAATGTTGCTGGGCGCAATGCAAGGTTTTGACCTTGGCGGGCCGGTGAATAAAGCTGCGTATACCTTCGGCGTCGGTTTACTGGCTTCTCATTCTTATACGCCAATGGCGGCTATTATGGCGGCAGGGATGGTACCGGCATTAGGAATGGGCGTCGCAACCTGGGCGGCAAGAGCGAAATTCAATGCCGCTGAGCATGAAGCGGGTAATGCATCTTTTATCCTGGGGCTGTGCTTTATCTCTGAAGGGGCGATTCCCTTCGCCGCGCGTGACCCGATGCGCGTCATCCCTTCTACGATGGTCGGTGGCGCAATCGCCGGGGGACTATCCATGTATTTCGGTTGTACACTGATGGCGCCACACGGCGGCCTCTTTGTCCTGGCGATCCCACATGCGGTAGAACATGTGATGCAGTACCTGCTCTCGATTGCCCTGGGCACTATTGCCTGCGGCCTGATGTACGCGCTGTTGAAACCGTCTGCGGTTGCGCAAACAGTCTAATTCATCTCCCCCTGCAGGCTGGTCTGGTGTCTCCCCGGGCCAGCTTTTTTTATTTCCATTGTCATCAAACCGTCATAATAAAGACATATAACTGTCATCAATTTGTCCTATTTTGCTCATCGTAGCAACTCAAACAACGATTTACCGAAACCGTGCAGGAGACATTATGAAAGTTATGCGTACCACTGTCGCAACTGTTGTCGCCGCGACCTTATCGATGAGCGCGTTCTCTGCCTTTGCAGCAGCAAGCCTGACAGGTGCCGGTGCAACGTTTCCTGCGCCGGTGTATGCCAAATGGGCGGATACCTACCAGAAAGAAACCGGTAACAAAGTCAATTACCAGGGGATAGGCTCTTCCGGCGGCGTGAAACAAATCACCGCGAATACCGTTGATTTTGGCGCTTCCGATGCGCCGCTGTCTGACGAAAAACTGAATCAGGAAGGCCTGTTCCAGTTTCCGACGGTGATCGGCGGCGTGGTGCTGGCGGTGAATATTCCAGGCCTCAAATCCGGTGAACTGGTGCTGGATGGTAAAACGCTGGGTGACATCTACCTCGGTAAAATCAAGAAGTGGGATGATGAAGCCATCACCAAACTGAACCCAGGCGTGAAGCTGCCTTCTCAGAACATCGCTGTGGTGCGTCGCGCTGACGGTTCCGGTACCTCCTTCGTGTTCACCAGTTACCTGGCGAAAGTCAACGACGAGTGGAAATCGAAAGTGGGCGCGGGTTCTACCGTGAACTGGCCAACCGGTCTGGGCGGTAAAGGTAACGACGGCATCGCGGCATTTGTACAGCGTCTGCCAGGCGCTATCGGCTACGTTGAATACGCTTACGCTAAGCAGAACAACCTGGCCTACACCAAACTGGTTTCTGCCGACGGCAAGCCGGTAAGCCCGACGGAAGATAGCTTCTCTAATGCGGCGAAAGGCGCAGACTGGAGCAAAACCTTCGCGCAGGATCTGACCAACCAGAAAGGTGACGATGTGTGGCCAATCACCTCCACCACCTTTATCTTGGTCCACAAAGCGCAGAAGAAACCTGAGCAGGGTGCTGAAGTGCTGAAGTTCTTCGACTGGGCCTACAAAAATGGCGCTAAACAGGCGAATGATCTGGACTACGCCAGCCTGCCGGATAACGTTGTTGAGCAGGTTCGTACCGCCTGGAAGACCAGTATAAAAGACAGCAACGGTAAGGCGCTGTATTAATTAACGAATTGGCGGATGGCGCTACGCTTATCCGGCCTACAACGTGGGCCTGCGGTCGAAACCGTAGGGCGGATAAGCGTAGCGCCATCCGGCAGGGGCAACGTCGTAAAACGCGTTTAATGGAAAGAGTAATTTATGGCTGCAACCAAGCCTGCTTTTAACCCGCCGGGTAAAAAAGGCGACATGATTTTCAGCGCGCTAGTAAAACTGGCTGCGCTGATTGTGCTATTGATGTTGGGCGGTATTATCGTCTCATTGATCATCTCCTCCTGGCCAAGTATTCAGAAATTTGGCTTCTCATTTCTTTGGACTAAGGAATGGGACGCGCCAAACGATATCTACGGCGCGCTGGTGCCCATTTATGGCACGCTGGTGACCTCCTTTATCGCACTGCTGATCGCCGTTCCGGTCAGTTTCGGCATTGCCCTGTTTTTAACCGAGCTGGCGCCAGGCTGGCTAAAGCGTCCGCTCGGCATCGCTATTGAACTGCTGGCGGCGATCCCCAGTATCGTGTACGGCATGTGGGGGCTGTTTATCTTCGCGCCGCTGTTTGCGACGTACTTCCAGGAGCCGGTCGGCAATATTCTTTCCAACATTCCGTTTGTCGGCGCGCTGTTCTCCGGCCCGGCGTTTGGTATCGGCATTCTGGCGGCGGGCGTCATCCTCGCCATCATGATCATCCCCTACATTGCGGCGGTTATGCGCGACGTCTTCGAGCAAACGCCGGTAATGATGAAAGAGTCCGCTTACGGTATCGGCTGCACTACTTGGGAAGTTATCTGGCGCATCGTGCTACCGTTCACCAAAAATGGCGTGATCGGCGGCATTATGCTGGGGCTGGGCCGTGCTCTGGGTGAAACGATGGCGGTCACTTTTATCATCGGTAATACCTACCAGCTCGACAGCGCGTCGCTGTATATGCCGGGCAACAGCATCACTTCCGCGCTGGCGAACGAATTCGCTGAGGCGGAATCGGGTCTGCACGTGGCAGCGTTGATGGAGCTGGGGCTGATTTTGTTTGTGATCACCTTTATCGTCCTGGCGGCGTCTAAGTTCATGATTATGCGTCTGGCGAAGAACGAGGGAGCACGTTAATGGCTACGCTTGATATGCAGAACACCGCGCAGCTCGCGGAATCCCGTCGCAAGATGCAGGCGCGTCGCCGCATGAAGAACCGTATCGCACTAACGCTCTCAATGGCGACGATGGCATTTGGCCTGTTCTGGCTGATCTGGATTTTGATGTCCACCATCACGCGCGGTATTGATGGTATGTCGCTGGCGCTGTTTACCGAAATTACGCCGCCGCCGAATACGGCGGGCGGCGGGCTGGCGAACGCCCTGGCGGGGAGTGGATTGTTGATTCTCTGGGCTACCGTATTGGGTACGCCGCTGGGGATTATGGCCGGGATCTATCTGGCGGAGTATGGCCGTAAATCCTGGCTGGCGGAAATCATTCGCTTTATTAACGACATTCTGCTTTCCGCGCCGTCAATTGTTGTGGGGCTGTTTGTTTACACCATCGTGGTGGCGCAGATGCAGCACTTCTCCGGTTGGGCAGGGGTGATTGCGCTGGCGCTGTTGCAGGTACCGATCGTTATCCGTACCACTGAAAACATGCTCAAGCTGGTGCCGGATAGCCTGCGTGAAGCCGCTTATGCGCTGGGTACGCCGAAGTGGAAGATGATCTCCGCGATTACGCTGAAAGCCTCTATCTCCGGCATTATGACCGGTATTCTGCTGGCAATTGCCCGTATCGCCGGCGAAACGGCGCCATTGTTGTTTACCGCGCTCTCGAACCAGTTCTGGAGCACCGACATGATGCAGCCGATCGCCAACCTGCCGGTGACCATCTTTAAATTCGCGATGAGCCCGTTTGCCGAATGGCAACAATTAGCCTGGGCGGGCGTGCTGATTATTACCCTGTGCGTACTGCTGCTGAATATTCTGGCGCGTGTTGTTTTCGCGAAGAAAAAACACGGTTAAAGACATTGTAGGCCTGATAAGCGTAGCGCCATCAGGCATTATTTTACGGCGTGGCGGATGCGGCGCTGGATGAGGAAAAGAGTGAAATGAGTATGGTTGAAACTGCCCCGAGTAAGATTCAGGTTCGTGATTTGAACTTCTACTACGGCAAATTCCATGCCCTGAAGAACATTAATCTGGATATCGCGAAGAATCAGGTAACGGCATTTATCGGGCCATCCGGCAGCGGTAAATCAACGCTACTGCGTACCTTCAATAAAATGTATTCGCTTTATCCGGAGCAGCGCGCGGAAGGTGAAATTCTGCTGGATGGCGACAATATTCTCACCAACACCCAGGATATCGCGCTGCTGCGCGCAAAAGTGGGGATGGTATTCCAGAAGCCGACGCCGTTCCCGATGTCCATCTATGACAATATCGCCTTTGGCGTGCGTCTGTTTGAGAAGCTGTTTCGCGCCGATATGGACGAGCGCGTGCAGTGGGCGTTGACCAAAGCCGCATTATGGAACGAAACCAAAGATAAATTGCACCAGAGCGGGTACTCTCTCTCCGGTGGTCAGCAGCAGCGTCTGTGCATTGCGCGCGGTATCGCCATTCGCCCGGAAGTGCTGCTGCTGGATGAGCCATGTTCAGCTCTGGACCCGATCTCTACCGGGCGTATTGAAGAGCTGATCACCGAGCTGAAACAGGATTACACCGTGGTGATCGTGACCCACAACATGCAGCAGGCGGCACGTTGCTCCGATCATACGGCGTTTATGTACCTGGGCGAGTTGATTGAGTTCAGCAACACGGACGATCTGTTCACCAAGCCCGCGAAGAAACAAACAGAAGACTATATCACCGGTCGTTACGGTTAATTCAGGAGTGCGTAATGGACAGTCTGAACCTTAATAAACATATTTCCGGCCAGTTCAACGCCGAACTGGAAAGCATCCGCACTCAGGTAATGACCATGGGCGGCATGGTGGAGCAGCAGCTTTCTGACGCTATCACCGCCATGCACAACCAGGACAGCGAGCTGGCGAAGCGCGTGGTAGAAGGCGATCATCAGGTTAATATGATGGAAGTCGCCATCGATGAAGCCTGCGTGCGTATTATCGCCAAGCGCCAGCCGACGGCGAGCGATCTGCGTCTGGTGATGGCGATTATCAAAACCATCGCCGAACTGGAGCGCATTGGCGACGTGGCGGATAAAATCTGCCGTACCGCGCTGGAGAAATTCTCCCAGCAGCACCAGCCGCTGCTGGTCAGCCTGGAGTCACTGGGCCGCCACACCGTGCAGATGCTGCACGACGTGCTGGATGCGTTCGCGCGGATGGATCTCGATGAAGCGGTGCGTATCTATCGTGAAGATAAGAAAGTTGACCAGGAATATGAAGGCATCGTGCGTCAGCTGATGACCTACATGATGGAAGACTCGCGCACCATTCCCAGCGTGCTGACCGCGTTATTCTGCGCGCGCTCTATCGAGCGTATCGGCGACCGCTGCCAGAATATCTGCGAATACATCTTCTACTTCGTGAAGGGGCAAGATTTCCGTCACGTGGGCGGCGATGAGCTGGATAAGCTGCTGGCGGGGAAAGATCCGAAAGAGTAAATCTCATTCTTTTGCCCGGTGGCGCTGCGCTTACCGGGCCTACAGGTACAGATGCTGTAGGCCGGATAAGCGTTAGCGCCATCCGGCATTTCAGTTAACGCGTAATCTCCCACCCGCGCGCTTTCCACAATCCCGGCAACTGCGCCAAATCGGTAAAAGTCGTCACGTTAGGGTGATCGATCGGCTTGTTATGCGGATCGGCGCAGAAATAAAACACTTCCATTCCCGCCGCAATTCCTGACTGCGCGCCTGCGCTGGAATCATCCACCAGAATACACTTCTCAACATTGACCTTCATGGCGTTCGCCGCATGGAGCATCAGTGCCGGATCGGGCTTCCAGCGTTGAATATCGTAACCGCTAAACAGCAAATCAGGAAAATGATGCAACATGCCCAGTTTACCCAGCGAATGCTGCATCTTACTGACCGGCCCGTTGGATACCACGCACATGGGCGTCTTAATGCTGTCCAGCAGCGTATTTGCGCCCGCGATCGCTTCCAGTTCGGTATCGAACAGGCGCGCAACCTCGGCGCGATACACGGGTTCCAGCTCCGCCTTTGCCAGTGCAACGCCATGCTCTTTACTGATGGTATCGATAATTTCGTAGAGCTTTACGCCTTTAAAGCGTCGGAATACTTCCGCGAGCTCAAGCGTAATGCCGAACTGCCGGAACATAGTGACATAGGCGCGCGAGCAAATCACTTCACTGTCGACCAGCGTGCCGTCACAGTCAAAAAACACTGCTTCGATTTGGGACATGTCATTTCCATTTTAACAAGTTTAACGTTTACGTAATGCTGAATGAGGGGACGCAATCGTTGCCGTACTAACAAATTGAGTGAAAAAAATTACCACACAACTGCGCCAGGTGTTGCATTTTGGTATAGGATAACGGCGAATTTTCCCTCCTTTCTCCGGAAATTGATAATGAGTCAACAACACACCACCCAGGCTTCTGGTCAGGGTATGCTGGAACGCGTGTTTAAACTGCGCGAACATGGCACGACGGCACGAACCGAAGTGATCGCCGGTTTTACCACTTTCCTGACGATGGTTTATATCGTTTTTGTTAACCCGCAAATTCTGGGCGTAGCTGGCATGGACACCAGCGCCGTCTTTGTGACCACCTGTCTGATTGCGGCCTTTGGCAGTATTCTGATGGGCCTGTTCGCTAACCTGCCGGTGGCGCTGGCGCCCGCGATGGGGCTGAATGCATTCTTTGCCTTCGTGGTTGTGCAGGCAATGGGACTGCCGTGGCAGGTAGGCATGGGCGCCATTTTCTGGGGCGCTGTTGGTCTTTTATTGCTGACTATCTTCCGCGTGCGTTACTGGATGATCGCCAACATTCCGGTCAGCCTGCGCGTGGGCATCACCAGCGGCATCGGCCTGTTTATCGGCATGATGGGGTTGAAAAACGCCGGCGTGATTGTCGCTAACCCGGAAACGCTGGTCAGCATCGGCAACCTGACCTCGCACAGCGTGCTGCTGGGGGTTCTCGGATTCTTTATTATTGCGATTCTCGCTTCGCGCAACATTCATGCGGCGGTGCTGGTGTCCATCATCGTCACGACGTTGCTTGGCTGGATGATGGGTGATGTACACTACAACGGCATTGTCTCCGCGCCACCAAGCGTCACCAGCGTGGTAGGGCATGTCGATTTGGCAGGCTCGTTCAATCTTGGCCTGGCGGGGGTTATTTTCTCCTTCATGCTGGTAAACCTGTTTGACTCCTCCGGTACGCTGATTGGCGTGACTGATAAAGCCGGCCTGGCGGATGAGAAAGGCAAATTCCCGCGCATGAAGCAGGCGCTGTTTGTTGATAGTATCTCTTCTGTCACTGGCGCATTTGTCGGAACGTCTTCTGTGACCGCTTATATTGAGTCCTCTTCCGGCGTTTCGGTGGGCGGTCGCACCGGTTTGACGGCGGTGGTGGTCGGTATTTTGTTCCTGCTGGTTATCTTCCTGTCGCCGCTGGCGGGCATGGTGCCGCCTTACGCGGCGGCGGGCGCGCTGATTTACGTCGGCGTGCTGATGACCTCCAGCCTGGCGCGGGTAAACTGGCAGGATTTAACCGAATCGGTCCCGGCATTTATTACGGCGGTAATGATGCCGTTTAGCTTCTCGATCACCGAAGGTATCGCGCTGGGCTTTATCTCTTACTGCGTGATGAAAATCGGTACCGGTCGCCTGCGCGACCTTAGCCCGTGCGTAGTGATTGTCGCGCTGTTATTCGTGCTGAAGATTGTGTTTATTGACGGCCACTAAGAACAACGAAATGGGCGGTAAAACCGCCCATTAATGTATAGAAACATGGACAAAATATTTATTCATCTCCCCAAACATTTAATTCGTTATGAAACAGGCTAGGCTATCGATTCCCTGGCTCAGCGTTTCAGCCTGCCTAATGAATCTTGCATGCAAGATTGGCCAATCGAGGTTGCGGATAATCGACGGTTGGATGAGTTTTTATCGGCTTATAGCGAATGCAACGATGATGAATGCTTTGTGTTAATGGTAATACTTCTTGAATGTATTGATAACTTTGGTGAGCAGTACCATAAGCATCCTTCCTGGCCAGTAATCTATGACTTACTGGATAAACATATCACCAGACATATCTATACAGTGTGGTATTGGTCATGTACGGACTGTGAGGATGAAGAGTTGGAAGATGCTTTTTACATCACATCGGATATGCGTGCTTTACTAAAAAAGCACGCATATTTACTACGGTGATAATCCTCAGTGTTTCATCCGCTGAATAAACTCGCCAAATGCGGTCAGCTGACCGGTCAAATGATCTAACGTTCCCTGATCCACCACTTCTCCAGTCTGCGGGTCGACTTTATTCTGAATCACGCCGCCCATAAATTCCGGTTTATTCATCACCATCGCATCAAGGAACACCAGAATCTGGCGCAGATGATACTGGCAGCGCGCGCCGCCAATCGCCCCCATTGAGCTAGTCTGGATAAGAACGGGCTTACCCGCCAGCGGCTGCTCAGGCAGACGGGATAGCCAGTCGATGGCATTTTTCAGGCCGCCGGGAACGGAATAGTTATATTCCGGCGTCACAATGACGACGCCGTCGGCGTTGCGAATCTGCTCCGCCAGCGCCTCTACGCTGGCTGGAAATCCCTCTTCCTGCTGGATATCGGCGTCATACAGCGGAATATCCCCGATCGAAGGCAGCGGCGATACTGTCATTCCTGCCGGCGCGACTTTAGGAAGCGTACGCGCCACCATTCCGTTAAAGGAACCTTTGCGTAAACTTCCCAGCAATGTAACCACATTCAGCGTTTCAGACATACGTGCCCCTTTTTTCATTATAAACGATTAAGCGTATACGATTTGGCGGCGGGGAGTTGGGCGAATCGCATCAGACGACCGGTTGGCTCATTGGCGCGCGTCTGGATATCGGGCAGGCTTTTCCAGCCCAGTTTGCCATCGAACTCCCACACTTTTAATTTTTCTATCGCTGGCGTAACGGTTACGGACCATACCAGCACATCTTCCGCATCGCATACGGCTTCAAGCTGTGTGACATGCGTGCACTTCAGGCGTCCGGCAACGGGTAAAAGTTGCAGCTCCCGCGGATCGTCATTCATGACATCGCCGGTGAGTTTTAACACGCTCTGGCGCAATGTGATGAGTTGCGCTCGCGCTTCGTTGGGATCGTTTTGATTGGCTACCCATAAGTTTTCATTACGGGAGAAAGGGTGGCGTTCGAGCGAATGCGGATGGTGAAAGCCGCGGGAGGTGCGCTGTAATTCCATATCCAGCCCGCACTCTCCTTCGGTGGTCAACGCCACGCCAACCATATTTCCGGCGTAGGAGATAGAAAAGCCTGGCAGATTTTTGTCACGAAACGCGGGTTTACCTTTCGCCTGAATAATGATTTCCGGCAGCTCGCTAATTCCGTACAGCATAAACATCAGTTCGGCAAGAAGGCCTCTGGAGGCGAGAAAACGCGTTCGTCGGTGAGCAGGCAGGTTTCTGGCTTCAATATGGCAAGACGAAGAGAGACGAATTGAAACCAACTGTCCCTCCGTAAGTATCCCTCTGGCAAAGTGAGTCGCCATTTTTCGCTCCGTGATTAATGGGCCGTGATAATGACGAGAGTAACATTAACGTAAATTATGGACAGGTTTTACGCGCTAAAAATTCAATTTCAGAAGGTTCTTTAATCAGACGGTGACATTTCTGGTAAGAGGAAGGTTAATTTATCAACGCAGGTGGTCAGATAAGGCGACGGCAGAGCGTGTTGATAGCCTGTCGTAGCCACACAATCTTGGGATTATGACTATTACGTTTGTGCCATAATAGGGTAAACGGCACCATCAGCTTTTCCCGCTGTTGCGCATCAAAAGGCAGGGGGCGCGCCACTAACGGTAGCTGGTGGAGCTGATTGTAGTGCTGGCAATAGCGCGGCGCGGTTGCTATCAGGGTGTGATCCGGCTGGGCGGCCATAAAGAGCGACTGCTCGAACCCCGGCAGGCTCAAGGCAATATGGCGTTTGCGTCCCATTTCTTGCAGGACATCATCCAGCGCCCAGGTATCGCTTTGCTCCCAGCAAATACTGATATGCGGGTAGCGCAGAAAAGTGTCCAGATTCCACGCTTCGCGCAGCGCCGGATGATCTTCCCGCAGCCAGACCCACGGCAAATCGCTAAACAACACCTCAAAATCAATCGCGAGCGGGGATGGCTTTCGCGTCCGGTAAATCCGATATCGACTTCCCCGCGCGTAATCGCCTCCAGCGAGTCATAATCCCAGTTGCGAACCTTAATGGTAGCCTGCGGATAGCGCTGATAAATCTGCTGCGACAGTGAATTAAACATAATCATCATCAGCGGCGACTCTGCTGCCAACTCAAATTTTAAACCGCGCGGCGTTTGATGATGCGGCTTATCAAGCAGTTGATTCCCCATCTGCATCCAGTCCGCCAGACTTTGCTCCATACTGACCATCAGCGGCGTCGGCGCCAGGCCCAGCGGCGTATTGACGAACAGCGGATCGTCAAACCATGCCCGGAGTTTCGCCAGCGATTTGCTGACCGCCGAGGGCGTTACGTTCATCCGTTTTGCAGCTTTAGTGACGCTGCGCTCCTGCATGAGTAACTGTAGGCATAACAGCAAATTAAGGTCGAGATTGGTAAGGGATTTCTTCATGCTCGGCTACGGACCTGTTGGGCGCGACGGAGAAGATCAGCAGAATACTCACTATGCTACAACCAATCAGAATCCCGATCAGCATATTCATCGCGCTGATACCGAGTATTGCCGCCAGCCAAATCCACAGTGATGAACCGCAAACCTGCGCGATACCCAGCGTGGAACTGGCCACTCCGGCGCGCAGCGAAAATGGCCCCAGCGCCTGGCTCATCGCGACGCCAAAACCAACCGAGAATCCGGCGCAGATAAGCGTCAGGCCAAAGAGCGTGACGGTATTGGTATGAGCAAGGCTTAACGTCACGCCAGCCGTCAAAAACAGCCCCTGTGAGACGAGCATTAAGGTTCGCGGCTTAAATAACCCAAGCGCAAAAGGGGTAGAAAAAGAGACGACCATGCTGACGCCTGCGGTGAGCGCCATGGTAATGGCATAGTCGCCACGGCTAAATCCCATCACCTCCATCAGCAGCACTGGAGAGGCATTGACAAAGGTCAGGATCACCGACACGCTAAGGGTGGTGATCGCCAGTCGACTAACGAAAAAACGGTTAATCAGCGACTCGGCGGCGGGCGACGATCGTGATAAATCGCGTGGAGCCAGCCTTACCGGGCGCGTCTCGCGCAGGATAAACAGTGATAACAGGCCCACAATAATGCCCATCGCGGACATCGTATAGAACAGACTTTGCCAGGGGAAACGAAGCATAATCAAATGCCCCACCACCGGGGCGAGTACCGGCACAATACAGGTAATCCCATTCAATAATGACAGCACTTTCGCCCGGCGATGCTCGTCGAGCGTGTCGCGCAGAATGGCGAACGCCACCACATAGCAGCCGCCTGCACCTATTCCCTGAAGAAAACGCCCACTCAGAAATAGCGAGCCTTCCGACGCCCGTGAACAAAGCAGTGAGGCCATCATAAAGACGATCGCGCCGACGATCGCGACCGGTTTGCGGCCTGACTGATCGGCTATCTTCCCGGCAAACAGCATGGCCGTTGCCATTCCGGCCAGGTAAACGGAGAAGGCGATATGCAACTGCGACTCACTGGCGTTCAGATCGACGGCTATACGCGGTAAACCGACCAGATACATATCAATACCGGCAGGATAGAGTAAAACCAGGGCAAAACTACACAGTAGAAAACGTTTCATATCGGCCTCACGAAAAGTGTGGCGCTAAGAATACGGGGCGACGTTGCGCGAGACGAGTTGCCATTTGGACAACAGTGATTTCCTAATGGGAAATTATTGCTGCCGGATGGCGGCATAAACGCCTTATCCGGCTTACGGGTTTTGTAGGCCCGGTAAGCATCGTGCCACCGGGCAACACAACGTTATTTACCAATACAGAAGCTGGAGAAAATCCGTCCCAGCAGGTCGTCGGAGGTAAACTCGCCGGTAATCTCGCTTAAACTTTGCTGCGCCAGGCGCAACTCTTCCGCCAGCAGTTCCCCTGCCCATGCGCCTAATAGCTGCGCTTTGCCCTGCTCAAGGTGTTCAGCGGCTTCCGCCAGCGCCTGTAGGTGACGGCGACGGGCTAGGAAGCCGCCTTCCATATTGGTATCAAACCCCATGCTTTGCTTGAGGTGGTTACGCAACACGTCGACGCCTTCGCCGGTACGCGCCGAGAGGCGAACCAGTGAGTGACCATTTACTTCACTAATACCCAGCGTTTCGCCGGTGATATCCGCCTTGTTACGTACCACGGTAATCGGTAGATTTTTGGGCAGACGGGCGATAAAGTCCGGCCAGATGTCGGCAGGGTCAACGGCGTCCGTTGTGGTGCCATCCACCATAAACAGCACGCGGTCGGCCTGTTCAATCTCCTGCCAGGCGCGTTCGATGCCGATACGCTCAACTTCGTCGCTGGCGTCGCGCAGTCCGGCGGTATCGATGATATGCAGCGGCATCCCGTCGATGTGAATATGCTCGCGCAACACGTCGCGCGTGGTGCCGGCGATATCGGTAACAATGGCCGCTTCACGGCCTGCCAGCGCATTCAGCAGGCTGGATTTCCCGGCATTCGGGCGTCCGGCAATCACTACCTTCATCCCTTCGCGCAGCAGGCTGCCCTGGCGCGCTTCGGTTCGCACGGCGTCAAGATCGGCGATGACGCCATTGAGCTGCGCTTCAATTTTGCCGTCAGAGAGAAAGTCGATCTCCTCATCCGGAAAATCGATAGCCGCTTCGACGTAGATTCGCAGGTGAGTAAGTGCTTCCACAAGGTGGTTAACGCGGGCGGAAAATGCCCCCTGTAACGAGTTTAGCGCCGAACGCGCCGCCTGTTCGGAACTGGCATCGATCAGGTCGGCAATGGCTTCCGCCTGGGCTAAATCGAGCTTATCGTTGAGGAACGCTCGCTCGGAGAACTCGCCCGGTCGGGCAATGCGCACGCCTGGAAGCGTCAGGATACGTTTTAACAGCAGGTCCAGGATCACCGGACCGCCGTGCCCTTGTAGCTCCAGCACATCTTCACCGGTGAAGGAGTTCGGGCCGGGGAACCACAGCGCAATACCCTGATCCAGCGCGCTGCCGTCAACATCTTTAAACGGCAGGTAGTCGGCATAGCGCGGCTTCGGCAGCTTGCCCAGCACCTCTTGCGCAACGTCGCGCGCCTTCAGACCGGAAATACGCAGGATACCCACGCCACCGCGTCCCGGTGGGGTTGCCTGGGCGACGATAGTGTCGTTATGGCTCATGGTTAGTCTCAACTTTGTTGCAATAAAAAAAGGCGGTCATATGACCGCCTTTTGATTGTAGGCCTGATAAGCGTTAGCGCCATCAGGCTGACCGGCGCGCCTTGCCGGATGGCGGCTTCGCCTTATCCGGCCTACACCGAATCAGGATTTTTTCTTCTCGCGGCTATGCAGGCCACGCTTCTCCAGACCACGGTAAATCAGCTGCTGCTGAATGATGGTGACCAGGTTGCTGACGATATAGTACAGCACCAGACCTGACGGGAACCACAGGAAGAACACCGTAAAGATGACCGGCATAAAGGTCATGATCTTCTGCTGCATCGGGTCGGTCACGGTGGTCGGCGACATCTTCTGAATGAAGAACATCGTTACGCCCATCAGGATCGGCAGAATGTAGTACGGGTCCTGTGCGGACAGGTCATGAATCCACAGCGCGAACGGCGCATGACGCAGTTCAATGGAACCCATCAGCATGTAGTACAACGCCAGGAAGATAGGCATCTGGATGATCAGCGGGAAGCAGCCGCCCAGCGGGTTAACTTTCTCCGCTTTGTACAGGGCCATCATCTCCTGGCTTTGGCGCTGTTTATCATCGCCAAGACGTTCGCGCATCGCCTGAATTTTCGGCTGCAGCATACGCATCTTCGCCATTGACGTGTACTGCGCTTTGGTCAGTGGGTACATGATACCGCGAACGATAAAGGTAATGATGATAATGGAGAAGCCCCAGTTGCCCACAAAGCTGTGGATCCACTTCAGCAACTTGAACAGCGGCTGAGAGATGAACCACAACCAACCGTAGTCCACGGTCAAATCCAGGTGCGGTGCAACAGCCGCCATTTTATCCTGAATTTCCGGGCCGACCCACAGGGTGCTGGTCATCGCGCTAGTCTGGCCTGGCTGTACCAGTACCGGCTGCGCTTTATAGCCGATAGCGACAATGCCGTTACCCAGATTAGCGGTGTAGAAATTGTTGGTGCCGTCGTTACGCGGAATCCATGCGGTAGCGAAATACTGCTGCAACATTGCCACCCAACCGCCTTTGGAGCTGACGTTGAGGTTTTCGTTATCGGCAATGGTGTCGAATTTGTATTTCTCATACTTCTCATCCGGCGTGGAGTACGCTGCGCCGCGGAACGTATGCAACGCAAAGTTGCTGCTGCCGGTGTCGCGATGAGGAGGCAGGTTGACGGATTGTTTTAACTGACCAAAGGTGGAGACTTCCAGCGGTTTTTCGCCGGTGTTCTGCACGCTATAGTTCACGTTAACCGCATAATCGCCACGCTTAAAGACAAACGTTTTGGTAAACGTGTTGCCTGCGGCGTCAGTATAAGTCATCGGAACCTGCAGTTCGTTCTGACCGTCGGCCAGTACAAACGCATCTTTCTCGACGTTGTACAGCGGACGCGGGCCGTTCGCCGGGTTATCCGGGCCGTCGCGGCCTGTCAGGCCGCTTTGCGCCTGATAGATAAACTGCGGGGTGGTTTCCAGCAGCTGGAACGGTTCGTTGGAACCCAGTTCTTTCGGGTAAGCCGGGAGCAAGGCCTGCTCGACATCACCACCATGGGTGTTGATAGTCAAATCAAGCACATCGGTTTTCACCGTAATCATTTTCCCCTGGCCACTGGCTGGTACGCCCTGGTCGGCGGCGCTACCCGCTGCGGTGGTCGTTGTCTGCGTGGTCTGTTGAGTCTGAGGTTGCGGATTTTTATCCTGCTCCCAGGCTTGCCAGATCATGAAAGACACGAACAGCAAAGCGATGACTAAAAGATTGCGTTGCGAATCCATCGTTAGTGTTCTCTGGTATCAAATGGTCCGGGCGGGACGGGATCGTCACCACCAGGGTGTAAAGGGTGGCATTTTAATACGCGTTTCACCGTCAACCAACTGCCTTTTATCACTCCAAACCTGCGCAATGCCTCAATTCCGTAGCTTGAGCACGTTGGCGTGAAACGACAATGCGGCCCAAGCAGCGGACTGATCAGGCGTTGATAGACCCGAATAAGGGCTATCAGGACCCGCGAGCCAGGCGACAGTGGCGGCGCCATAATTTTTCCAACGCTTCCGAGAGAGCACGGTTATCGAGGTCGGCAACCCCTTTTTTCGCCACCACTACGAAATCCATTGCAGGAAGTTCATGCTGGCGCAGACGGAAGCTTTCACGCGTCAGACGTTTAATCCGGTTGCGTTCATGCGCACGTCGAACATTTTTCTTGGCGACGGTAAGACCGATACGGGGATGCCCCAGCGAATTCAGGCGGCCGAGGATGGTGATTTGCGGCGTGCCAGCCCGTTGAGGTTGCTGGAAGACGAATGTGAAATGAGCGGGAGTTAACAAACGTAACTCCCTGGGAAATGCGAGCTTAACCACTCAGGGGTTAGCTTTATTACTTGGAAACGGTCAGACGAGCGCGGCCTTTAGCACGACGACGTGCCAGAACCTGACGACCATTTTTAGTAGCCATACGGGCACGGAAGCCGTGAGAACGGTTGCGCTTCAGTACAGACGGTTGAAAAGTGCGTTTCATGGCGATTTCTACCTAAACTTGAATAAATTCACTGACTTTTGCGTATACCCGAACAAACTTTGAACGACTTACGCCACAGTGTGGGTGATTAAAGAGGCCGGATTGTAATAATTGTACACTCCGGAGTCAATTCTCTTTCCTTATTTTCCCGCGATTTTCCACGCCTTTTTGTGCGGAAAATAAGCAGCGTTGACGCCATATGACGGGCATTGCGCGACGGGTGGAGAATTATACGGACTGCCAGGTAAAGCGCAAGGATCGCCCTGGATCTTTATGCGATCTTTTAGGCGTCTGCTCACCTTTACCTATTAATTTTTTCAATATGCGCGCGAAAGCGTACAGGAGTTCCCCTGGATCGATTACACTTATCCTTTCCTGGAAAGTCCTGTGGATAAATCGGGAAGAATCTGTGAGAAACAGAAGATCTCTTGCTCAGTTTAGGCTATGATCCGCGGTCCTGATCGTTTCAAACGATCCTGGTCAGGCATGAACACGAAATCTTTCAGACTGCGTGAAGTCGCGATCGTTTGAAAGATCCGTGAAAACCGCAGACAGCGGTTCGTGCGTCACCCTTCATGCAGGGTCTTATCGACGTGCGCCAACAATCATTAATGTATCAGCCTTTGTCATTTATCGACTTTTGTTCGAGTGGAGTCCGCCGTGTCACTTTCGCTTTGGCAGCAGTGTCTTGCCCGATTGCAGGATGAGTTACCAGCCACAGAATTCAGTATGTGGATACGCCCGTTGCAGGCGGAACTGAGCGATAACACGCTGGCTTTGTATGCGCCAAACCGTTTTGTGCTCGATTGGGTAAGAGATAAGTACCTCAACAATATCAATGGATTACTCAACACATTCTGCGGCGCGGATGCCCCACAACTGCGTTTTGAAGTGGGAACAAAGCCCGTTACGCAAACGCTAAAAACGCCTGTGCATAACGTTGTCGCGCCTACGCAGACAACGACGGCGCAGCCGCAGCGCGTAGCGCCTGCGGCCCGTTCGGGCTGGGATAACGTACCAGCGTCGGCGGAGCCGACCTACCGCTCCAACGTCAATGTTAAACATACATTTGATAACTTCGTCGAAGGTAAATCCAACCAACTGGCGCGCGCGGCGGCACGTCAGGTGGCGGATAATCCTGGCGGCGCCTATAACCCGTTATTCCTCTATGGCGGCACCGGTCTGGGTAAAACTCACCTGCTGCACGCGGTGGGTAACGGCATTATGGCGCGCAAACCCAACGCGAAAGTCGTGTATATGCACTCCGAGCGCTTTGTGCAGGATATGGTAAAAGCCCTGCAAAATAACGCCATCGAAGAGTTTAAACGCTACTACCGCTCCGTTGACGCATTGCTGATCGACGATATTCAATTCTTCGCCAATAAAGAACGATCCCAGGAAGAGTTTTTCCACACCTTTAACGCTCTGCTGGAAGGCAATCAGCAGATCATTTTGACGTCGGATCGCTATCCGAAAGAGATCAACGGCGTTGAGGATCGTCTCAAGTCCCGCTTTGGTTGGGGGCTAACAGTGGCGATCGAACCACCAGAGCTGGAAACCCGCGTGGCGATCCTGATGAAAAAAGCGGACGAAAATGATATTCGTCTGCCAGGCGAAGTAGCGTTCTTTATCGCCAAGCGTCTACGCTCTAACGTACGTGAACTGGAAGGCGCGCTGAACCGGGTGATCGCCAATGCCAACTTTACCGGCCGGGCGATTACTATCGACTTTGTGCGCGAAGCGCTGCGCGATTTACTGGCGTTGCAGGAAAAACTGGTCACCATCGACAATATTCAGAAGACGGTGGCCGAGTATTACAAAATCAAAATTGCGGATCTGCTTTCTAAGCGTCGATCTCGCTCGGTAGCACGTCCGCGCCAGATGGCTATGGCGCTGGCAAAAGAGCTCACCAACTACAGTCTGCCGGAAATCGGCGATGCGTTTGGCGGGCGCGACCACACTACCGTACTTCATGCCTGTCGTAAAATTGAGCAACTGCGTGAAGAAAGCCACGATATCAAAGAAGATTTTTCGAATTTAATCAGAACATTGTCGTCGTGATCCTATGAAATTTACCGTTGAACGTGAACATTTATTAAAACCGCTTCAGCAGGTCAGCGGCCCGCTGGGCGGTCGTCCTACGCTGCCGATTCTCGGTAACCTGCTCCTCCAGGTAGCGGACGGTACGCTTTCTCTGACCGGCACCGATCTTGAAATGGAGATGGTCGCGCGCGTTACGCTTTCTCAGCCGCATGAGCCAGGCGCCACTACCGTGCCGGCGCGGAAATTCTTTGATATCTGCCGCGGCCTGCCGGAGGGCGCGGAGATTGCCGTTCAGTTGGAAGGCGATCGGATGCTGGTGCGTTCTGGCCGTAGCCGCTTCTCGCTGTCTACGCTGCCTGCCGCCGATTTCCCGAATCTTGACGACTGGCAAAGCGAAGTTGAATTTACGCTGCCGCAGGCCACGATGAAGCGCCTGATTGAAGCGACCCAGTTTTCGATGGCCCATCAGGATGTGCGCTACTACTTAAACGGTATGCTGTTTGAAACGGAAGGCAGCGAACTGCGCACTGTTGCGACCGACGGCCACCGTCTGGCGGTGTGCTCAATGCCGCTGGAGGCGTCTTTACCTAGCCACTCGGTGATTGTGCCGCGTAAAGGCGTGATTGAACTGATGCGTATGCTCGACGGTGGCGAAAACCCGCTGCGCGTGCAGATCGGCAGTAATAATATCCGCGCGCACGTCGGCGACTTTATCTTTACCTCGAAGCTGGTGGATGGTCGTTTCCCGGATTACCGTCGCGTATTGCCGAAGAATCCGGATAAACATCTGGAAGCGGGCTGCGATATCCTCAAGCAGGCGTTTGCCCGCGCAGCAATCCTCTCGAATGAGAAATTCCGCGGCGTGCGTCTGTACGTCAGTGAGAATCAGCTCAAAATCACCGCCAATAACCCGGAACAGGAAGAAGCGGAAGAGATTCTGGACGTGAGCTACGGCGGGACGGAGATGGAAATCGGCTTTAACGTCAGTTACGTGCTGGACGTGCTCAATGCGCTGAAGTGCGAAACCGTGCGCATTATGCTGACGGATTCCGTATCCAGCGTACAGATTGAGGATGCGGCGTCACAGAGTGCTGCCTACGTTGTTATGCCAATGAGGCTGTAGAATCTGAAAAGGGGCTGGTTTACTTGCCATTTCGCCTCCCGGCAGTGCTCTAAATGCTCACGTACTTCGTGTACGCTCCGCTTTCTGCGCGCTGGCGGTAGACGAACTGGCTGCGACACACACGCCCCTAGACGAATGTACTAATATATGTCACTGACGCGCCTTTTAATCAAAGACTTCCGCAACATAGAAAATGCGGATCTCGCTTTATCCCCCGGCTTTAACTTCCTGGTTGGCGCCAACGGCAGCGGCAAAACCAGCGTGCTGGAAGCTATCTATACGCTTGGCCACGGTCGGGCGTTTCGCAGTTTGCAGCCTGGCCGCGTGATTCGTCATGAGCAGGAAGCGTTTGTTCTTCACGGGCGCCTGCAGGGCGAAGAGCGTGAGACGTCGATTGGCTTAACCAAAGATAAGCAGGGCGACAGCAAAGTCCGTATCGATGGTACCGACGGTCACAAGATCGCGGAGCTGGCGCATTTAATGCCGATGCAGTTGATTACGCCGGAGGGGTTTACTTTACTCAACGGCGGCCCCAAATACAGAAGAGCGTTCCTTGACTGGGGATGCTTTCACAACGAAGCCGGATTCTTCACCGCCTGGAGCAACCTGAAACGATTGCTGAAACAGCGTAATGCTGCGCTGCGCCAGGTGAGTCGTTATGAGCAATTGCGCCCGTGGGATAAAGAGCTGATTCCGCTGGCGGAACAAATTAGTACTTGGCGGGCGGAGTACAGTAGCGCTATCGCACAGGACATGGCGGATACCTGTCAGCAGTTTTTACCTGAATTTTCCCTGACGTTCTCTTTCCAGCGCGGCTGGGAGAAAGAGACAGACTATGCGGACGTGCTGGAGCGAAGCTTTGAGCGTGACCGTATGTTGACCTACACCGCGCACGGGCCGCATAAAGCGGACTTTCGCATTCGCGCTGACGGCGCACCGGTGGAAGATACCCTGTCGCGCGGTCAGCTAAAGTTGTTGATGTGCGCCTTACGTCTGGCGCAGGGCGAGTTCCTCACCCGCGAAAGCGGGCGGCGCTGCCTGTACCTGATAGATGATTTTGCCTCTGAACTTGACGATGCGCGTCGCGGACTGCTGGCCAGCCGCTTAAAAGCCACGCAATCGCAGGTCTTTGTCAGCGCAATTAGCGCTGAACACGTTATAGACATGTCGGATGAAAATTCGAAGATGTTTACCGTGGAAAAGGGTAAAATAACGGATTAACCCAAGATTAAATGAGCGAGAAACGTTGATGTCGAATTCTTATGACTCCTCCAGTATCAAAGTCCTGAAAGGGCTGGATGCGGTGCGTAAGCGCCCGGGTATGTATATCGGCGACACGGATGACGGCACCGGTCTGCACCACATGGTATTCGAGGTGGTAGATAACGCTATCGACGAAGCGCTCGCGGGTCACTGTAAAGATATCGTCGTGACTATTCACGCCGATAACTCCGTGTCCGTAATGGATGATGGCCGTGGCATTCCGACCGGGATTCACCCGGAAGAAGGCGTCTCGGCGGCGGAAGTGATCATGACCGTTCTGCACGCGGGCGGTAAATTTGACGATAACTCCTATAAAGTCTCCGGTGGTCTGCACGGGGTGGGCGTCTCGGTAGTCAACGCTCTGTCGCAAAAACTGGAACTGGTTATCCAGCGAGATGGCAAAATTCACCGTCAGATCTACGAGCACGGCGTGCCGCAGGCACCCCTGGCCGTCACTGGCGATACCGATAAAACCGGCACGATGGTACGTTTCTGGCCGAGCCACGAAACCTTTACCAACGTCACTGAATTTGAATATGAGATCCTGGCGAAACGCCTGCGTGAACTGTCATTCCTGAACTCAGGCGTCTCCATCCGCCTGCGCGACAAGCGCGATGGCAAAGAAGATCATTTCCACTACGAAGGCGGCATCAAGGCGTTTGTTGAATATCTCAACAAGAATAAAACGCCGATCCACCCGAATATCTTCTACTTCTCCACCGAAAAAGACGGTATCGGCGTGGAAGTAGCGCTGCAGTGGAACGACGGTTTCCAGGAAAACATCTACTGCTTTACCAACAACATTCCGCAGCGCGACGGCGGTACCCACCTGGCAGGCTTCCGTGCGGCGATGACCCGTACGCTGAACGCCTATATGGACAAAGAAGGTTACAGCAAAAAAGCTAAAGTCAGCGCTACCGGCGATGATGCCCGTGAAGGTCTGATTGCGGTGGTTTCCGTAAAAGTACCGGACCCGAAATTCTCCTCACAGACCAAAGATAAGCTGGTCTCTTCCGAGGTGAAATCGGCGGTAGAACAGCAGATGAACGAACTGCTGAGCGAATACCTGCTGGAAAACCCATCTGACGCGAAAATCGTCGTCGGCAAAATTATCGACGCCGCGCGTGCGCGTGAAGCGGCGCGTCGCGCCCGTGAAATGACCCGTCGTAAAGGCGCGCTCGATTTAGCCGGTCTGCCGGGCAAACTGGCGGATTGTCAGGAACGCGACCCGGCGCTTTCCGAACTGTACCTGGTGGAAGGGGACTCCGCGGGCGGCTCTGCGAAGCAGGGGCGTAACCGCAAGAACCAGGCGATTCTGCCGCTGAAGGGTAAAATCCTCAACGTCGAGAAAGCGCGCTTCGACAAGATGCTCTCCTCTCAGGAAGTGGCGACGCTGATTACCGCGCTGGGCTGCGGTATCGGTCGCGACGAGTACAACCCGGACAAGCTGCGCTATCACAGCATCATCATCATGACCGATGCGGACGTCGACGGCTCGCACATCCGTACGCTGCTGTTGACCTTCTTCTATCGTCAGATGCCGGAAATCGTTGAACGCGGCCACGTCTACATTGCCCAGCCGCCGCTGTACAAAGTCAAGAAAGGCAAGCAGGAACAGTACATCAAAGACGATGAAGCGATGGATCAGTACCAGATTTCCATCGCGCTTGACGGTGCGACTCTGCACGCGAACGCTCATGCGCCGGCGCTATCCGGCGAAGCGTTAGAAAAACTGGTCTCTGAATATAACGCCACGCAGAAAATGATTGGTCGTATGGAGCGTCGCTTCCCGAAAGCGCTGCTCAAAGAGCTGGTGTATCAGCCAACTCTGACCGAAGCCGATCTTTCTGATGAGCAGACTGTAACGCGCTGGGTGAATGCGCTGATTACCGAGCTGAACGAGAAAGAGCAGCACGGCAGTCAGTGGAAGTTCGATGTTCATACTAATACGGAACAGAATCTGTTCGAGCCGATCGTTCGCGTGCGTACGCATGGAGTGGATACCGATTATCCGTTGGATCACGAGTTTGTGACCGGCGCGGAATATCGTCGTATCTGCACGCTGGGCGAGAAGCTGCGCGGTCTGATTGAAGAGGACGCGTTCATCGAACGCGGCGAGCGTCGCCAGCCGGTAACCAGCTTCGAGCAGGCGCTGGAGTGGCTGGTGAAAGAATCACGTCGCGGTCTGGCTATCCAGCGTTATAAAGGTCTGGGTGAAATGAACCCGGATCAGCTGTGGGAAACCACCATGGATCCGGAAAGCCGCCGTATGCTGCGCGTGACCGTCAAAGATGCAATTGCTGCCGACCAGCTGTTCACTACGCTGATGGGTGATGCCGTTGAGCCGCGTCGTGCCTTTATCGAAGAGAACGCCCTGAAAGCGGCGAATATCGATATTTAACCTGCCTTAATCCCCGGCCTACCGCGCTGGTTGGCCGGGGCATCATGATGTTCTCCGACATAGCTGAATAAAAAATCTTTAAAGCGCTGAGTGGCGGGCGTTTGTGCGCGCCACGCATGGTAATACACGTTCATATTGCGCCGCAGCGGAGGCGTGAGCGAACAGGTCGCTAATTGGTAGCTTTTGGCGTAATGGCGGGAAAAGGTTCCGGCGATCACCACGCCTTCACACTGCGCCGCCAGCGACATGGCGGTCGCCATATGTTCCACCGTCATTTTGGGCTTAATGCGCACGCCAGCGGTCGCGGAGATCATCGGAATGGATTCGTTGCCAACGGCGATCAGCTCTTCGCTCTGAATCTCTTCCCAGCGCACCGTTTTTTTATGCAGCCGATAGTCCGGATGGCAGTACAGGGCGATTTCCGTTGTGAACAGCGTTTGTTTGTCGATTTCCGGCTCCAGCGGCCGCTCCGGGCCGATACCAAAATCGGCTTCTCCCAACATAATGCTTTTTTGTAATTGCGACATGGGCTTATCAATAAGCTGTACGTGGGTATGCGGATGCTGCCGCTTAAAGGCATGGATAATTTGCGGCAAAAAGGCACAGGCTATTAATGGCGCGCCGACCACCCGCACCAGGGATTTTTTGATCTCTTTCAGGTCGCGGGCATAATTTTCGGCCCGTTGAAACTCTTCAACAACCCGCATGGCGGCGGGTAAAAACTTTTCGCCGTCGGGCGATAGCTTCACCACGCGCGAAGTGCGGTCGAAAAGGGAAACCTCCATCTGGCTTTCCATTTCGTTGATTAAACCGCTAACAGCTCCCTGCGTGATGCACAGATATTTGCTGGCGGCGGTAAAACTACGCAAATCCGCGACGGCCAGAAACGCGCGAAATTGTCGGATAGTTAAATTCATTTGCCACCTGTGTTACCCCTTTACTGAGAGGATTTTATCTCAGGCTGGATAAGGTCGCGTTGATACGACTCGCAAATACAGGGTGTCTGCCTGCGGCGCAGGCAGACTGTTGGCTTATTTTACGGTAATGGTCGGCGACTTTTTCATGGTTTCTTCGGTCAGCTCCTGGCCGATGCCGGGAAGCTCCGGAACGTCGTACATGCCGTTTTTCGGCAGGTAGTTGTACTTACAGGTTTGCGTATTCGGCTCCAGCAGCGCATACCGGTGCAGTTCGTGGATGACGAAGTTCGGGATCGCGGTTTCCATATGCAGCGCCACTGCTGTGGAAATCGGCCCGCCGCAAACGTGGATTTGCACCGTTTTGTCATAAACATGCGCCATATCGCAGATTTTCTTCACTTCGGTGATGCCGCCGCAGGTGCAAATATCTGGCTGGATCACGCTCAGGCTGCCGTTTTCCAGGAAAGGACGGTATCCCCAGCGCCAGTATATACGTTCGCCAGCCGCCAGCGGAATATTGACCTTATCGGCAACCTGCTTCATCTGCGCGGGGTTCAACGGCATGACCGGCTCTTCGTAGTAGAAGATGCCCAGTTCTTCGATCATGCGGCCAAACTGAATCGCCGAGGTGGTATCCGTAAAGGCATGCATTTCGGCGATGATATCCACGTCCGGGCCGACTGCATCGCGAATGGCGGCCATACGGTCGTAGCCCAGACGCAGGATTTTATCGGTGAGAGGCCCGTTGAGGTTTTGCTGGTTCCAGTTGCCGTGGCGATCCATTGCGACGGTATCCACTTTTATCGCGTCATAGCCTTCGCTGACGGCGGTCAGCGCCGCCTGTGCATACTGCTCCGGCTCGGTCAGCATATCTTTATCGCTGCCGTCCCCCCAACCAAACTGTAACTGACTGGCGTAGGTTCTAATTTTCTCGCGGCTTTTGCCGCCAAGCATTTTATACAGCGGCACGCCCCACGCTTTGCCTTTGATATCCCACAGCGCGATATCGATGCCGCTCATCGCCGCGGAAAAAATGCCGCCGCCGCCCTGCCCCCAGAAGGTTTTTTTGAGCATTTTTTCCCAGATAGCTTCGTTATTCATCGGGTCCATGCCGATGATAATGGCGGCTAAATCTTTTGCCATGCCGATGCCTGCGGAGGCGCCGACGCCGTAGGCCAACCCGACTTCGCCAAAACCGGAAATGCCCTCGTCGGTATTAATTTTTACCACCACCGGACGCCATTTGCTGGTGGCGGACGCAAAATCATTAGCAACATCAATAATATCAATGCTGGTAATTTTCATCATTTACTCCTTGTGATTAATATTTTTTAATCGTTAAAACGAATGCAGATACCACGGCGATAGCGCTGATGAAAACCAGACATAATAAGCCGCCGGTATAAGTTCCTGTAATAGAGATAAATAAACCGATAAATACTGGTGATAATGATGACAGGCCGTTCGCGACGCCGTTCATTACGCCGCTGGCGGCGGAAATAGATTTCCCGGACACCATCCCTTGTAATAATGTCCACGCAACAGGCGTACCCATCGTGCAAAAAGCGACGGCGAAGGAGAGTAGTACCGCTGACATATATTTGTGTTCGGTTATTGTGCCGAAATAGATACTGATACCGGCGAAAAACATTAACACCATTAATATGGGGGCGCTGCGTCCTATTTTATCGACGAAGACGCCCGCGGCGGCTTTGGAAAATATCGACAAGACAAACGGCAGCGACGCCAGCCAGCCCATTTCTGCCCAGCTAAATCCTCTGGCTGATTTAAGATAGGTTGGCAGCCTGGTAATCATCCCCCAGTACAGGCATTGCAGACACAGGTACCATAGCACCAGCAACCAGTAGCAATAGTTGGTAATCACCGGTTTTACCCGCAACATAAAACTTTCGCTGCTGCCTGCGCTTTCCGTTTCCTGCCCGGCTTTGATATAAGCCAGTTCCTGCTCGCTGATACCTTTAAGTTGTTCTGGTTTATCAGCAACATATCGCCATAGCAGCCAGAGTGGAATTAACCCGAGAGCGGCGCATAAAAAGAAGTTGGAACGCCAGCCGTGGGTGCCTATCCACCAGGTGAAAAAAGGCATCGCAATGGCGGGCGCGACCGACTGGCCGACGATCCACGCTGCGTTTGCCCGGCCACGTTCCTGCTTCGGAAACCAGTTTTTAATAAATACGCTTTGCAGCGGATAATAAAAACCCTCTCCGATACCCAGTAATATGCGGCAAATAATAATTAATGCAAACGATGTCGCAACTCCGCCAATAATTAAGGCGATGGTCCAGATTAGGATACAAAGCATCATCGCTTTTCTCGGGCCAAGGTAGTCGCCAAGTGGTGATAATACAACATTAGCGATACCATAAGCGGCAAGAAAAACAGTCATCATCATGCCAATTTGCAATGGCATGCCTTCAATACCCATATAGGCTAAGAAGGGTTCGTTTGCGGCTAATACCGAAACATTAACGCGGTCGAGATAGGCAATGAATATTCCAATAAATAAACAGGCAACGATTAAAAATCTTTTCCTGCCAGGCGGGGCGGTAAGGGCCATCGACATTTGGCGATCTCCTTTAATTAAATTAACATCATTTTTGTTTATTTTTACAATAGGGTGATTTATGACCAGGGTAACAATATCGATGAGATTAGAAAAACGGTATTTTCTGTTTGATTAATGAGGTTATCTAATAAATGTGAGTATTCACTGCACAAAACTCGCCTTCTGTACTGAGCAAAAGAGGAAGGTTTGTCTTATTCTTTAGCCCCGTTTATCCCTGACTCTTTTGCTGTTTTTTGAGCGGAATCGCGTTAGCATGAGTCAGGACTCATTTAATGCGGGGATTTCATGGCTATCAAACTTATTGCTATCGACATGGATGGCACCCTTCTGCTGCCCGATCACACCATTTCTCCGGCGGTTAAAAACGCGATTGCCGCTGCGCGTGAAAAAGGGGTAAATGTGGTGCTGACCACAGGCCGTCCGTATGCGGGTGTGCACAGTTACCTGAAAGAACTTCACATGGAACAGCCCGGCGATTATTGCATCACCTATAACGGGGCGCTGGTGCAGAAAGCAGGGGACGGCAGTACGGTTGCGCAAACGGCGCTCAGCTATGATGACTACCGTTACCTGGAAAAACTGTCCCGTGAGGTGGGTTCTCACTTCCACGCATTAGACCGAAATACGCTTTATACCGCTAACCGCGATATCAGCTACTACACGGTGCATGAGTCGTATGTGGCGACCATTCCGCTGGTATTTTGTGAAGCGGAGAAGATGGACCCGAACACCCAGTTCCTGAAAGTTATGATGATCGATGAGCCTGCCGTTCTCGACCGGGCGATTGCGCGTATACCGGCAGAGGTGAAGGAAAAGTACACCGTGCTGAAAAGTGCGCCGTACTTCCTTGAAATCCTCGATAAACGGGTTAATAAAGGCACTGGCGTAAAATCACTGGCCGAGGCGCTGGGTATTAAGCCAGAGGAGGTGATGGCGATTGGCGATCAGGAAAACGACATTGCGATGATCGAATACGCCGGCATGGGCGTGGCAATGGACAACGCCATTCCGTCGGTCAAAGAGGTGGCTAACTTTGTGACTAAATCGAACCTTGAAGATGGTGTTGCCTGGGCGATTGAAAAATTTGTGCTGAACCCCGATCACTCATCCGGCCATTTCCCCGCCCGATAAGGCATAGTTGCCATCGGGCAAATACGCGCTTAACGACCCGCACTTGCTGCGGGTTTTTTTATGTCTTTCGTTTACGTCTTATAACGTTCCCATAACCAATTGTCGTTTTTGTGATCTAAATTGTAGTACAACATAATTGTGTTGTACTACATTAATGACATGATAACGACGGTTGATATCACGCTAGTACTACAAAATTGCGGCGTAATTCAGCTATCGCGGTAAAGTAAGAGAGTTCACATCGAGCACAAGGACTCTCTATGACTCTCAATAAAACCGATCGCATCGTTATCACGCTGGGCAAACAGATTGTCAGCGGTAAATACGTACCCGGTTCGGCGCTGCCAGCGGAAGCGGATCTGTGCGAGGAGTTTGAAACGTCGCGCAACATCATTCGTGAAGTGTTTCGTTCGCTTATGGCGAAGCGGCTAATTGAAATGAAGCGCTATCGCGGCGCGTTTATCGCACCGCGTAACCAGTGGAATTATCTCGATACCGACGTGCTGCAATGGGTACTGGAAAACGACTACGACCCGAGGCTTATCAGCGCGATGAGCGAAATACGAAACCTGGTGGAGCCAGCAATAGCACGCTGGGCGGCGGAACGGGCAACATCAAGCGATCTGGCTGAAATTGAGTCGGCGCTAAACGACATGATTGCCAACAACCAGGACCGGGAAGCGTTTAACGAGGCGGATATTCGCTATCACGAGGCAGTGTTGCAGTCGGTGCATAACCCGGTGTTGCAACAGTTAAATGTAGCGATCAGCTCGCTACAGCGAGCGGTATTTGAACGGACCTGGATGGGCGATGCGGCCAACATGCCGAAAACGCTCCAGGAACATAAGGCGCTATTCGATGCGATACGGCATCAGGATGGCGATGCGGCAGAGCAGGCGGCATTAACCATGATCGCCAGCTCGACACGAAGGTTAAAGGAAATCACATGACAGCTCGCTACATCGCAATTGACTGGGGATCGACCAATCTGCGCGCCTGGCTTTACCAGGGCGACAAATGCCTGGAGAGCAGGCAATCAGAAGCAGGCGTTACACGCCTGAACGGTAAATCTCCTGACGCGGTGTTAGCAGAAGTCACAACACACTGGCGCGACAGCGCCACCCCCGTGGTAATGGCGGGCATGATCGGCAGTAACGTAGGCTGGCAAAATGCGCCTTATCTGCCGGTTCCCGCCCTGTTCTCCGCTATTGGCGAACAGTTAACCGCCGTTGGCGACAACATCTGGATCATCCCCGGATTGTGTGTCTCACGCGAGGATAACCACAACGTGATGCGCGGCGAAGAGACGCAACTGCTTGGCGCCCGCGAACTTTCTCCTTCTTCTGTCTATGTCATGCCCGGCACGCATTGCAAATGGGTACAGACTGATACGCAACAAATTCATGATTTTCGTACTGTGATGACAGGCGAACTCCATCACTTGTTGCTGCGTCACTCGCTGATCGGGGCTGGTTTGCCGGAACAGGAAGCTTCTGGCGACGCCTATGCCGCGGGGCTGGAGCGCGGTCTTAATTCTCCTGCCGTCCTGCCTTCTCTTTTTGAGGTTCGCGCCTCGCACGTGTTGGGACATCTTGCGCGTGAGCAGGTCAGCGACTTCCTCTCCGGCCTGTTGATTGGTGCGGAAGTCGCCAGCATGAGCGAATCCTTCGCGGCGCAACAGGCTATCACTCTCGTCGCTGGACCCGCGCTGATCTTACGTTACCAACAGGCGTTTCGTGCTATTGGGCGTGATGTTTCAACCGTGGATGGCGATATGGCATTTCAGGCTGGAATAAGGAGCATCGCTCATGCAGTGGCAAACTAATCTCCCTCTCATCGCTATCTTACGCGGTATTACGCCCGATGATGCCCTGGCGCACGTTGGCGCGGTGGTGGATGCGGGATTTGACGCTATAGAAATTCCGCTTAACTCCCCACAGTGGGAAAAAAGCATTTCTTCCGTGGTGAAGGCGTATGGCGGCAGGGCGCTTATTGGCGCTGGTACCGTACTGAAACCGGAACAGGTAGACCAGCTTGCCGGGATGGGCTGCAAGCTGATCGTCACGCCGAATATCCAACCGGAGGTGATCCGCCGGGCGGTGAGCTATGGCATGACCGTGTGTCCGGGCTGCGCCACGGCAACGGAAGCCTTTTCTGCGCTGGATGCAGGCGCACAGGCGTTAAAAATTTTCCCGTCGTCGGCGTTTGGTCCGGGCTACATCAGCGCGCTGAAAGCGGTACTTCCGCCGGATGTTCCGCTATTTGCCGTTGGCGGCGTGACGCCGGAAAACCTGGCGCAATGGATTAAAGCAGGCTGTGTGGGCGCGGGACTGGGTAGCGATCTCTATCGCGCCGGGCAATCCGTTGAACGCACCGCGCAGCAGGCTGCGGCATTTGTTAATGCGTATCGAGAGGCAGTGAAATGAAAATAACTCACATCACCACGTACCGTTTACCTCCACGTTGGATGTTCCTGAAAATCGAAACGGATGAAGGCGTGGTTGGCTGGGGAGAGCCGGTCATTGAAGGTCGGGCACGTACTGTAGAGGCGGCAGTACATGAGTTTGCCGACTACCTGATAGGGAAAGATCCGGCGCGTATCAACGACCTGTGGCAGGTAATGTACCGGGCCGGTTTTTATCGCGGCGGCCCGATTATGATGAGCGCCATCGCCGGTATTGACCAGGCATTGTGGGATATCAAAGGCAAGGTGTTGAATGCGCCGGTCTGGCAGCTCATGGGCGGCCTGGTGCGCGACAAAATCAAGGCCTATAGCTGGGTGGGAGGCGATCGTCCGGCAGACGTCATTGATGGTATTGAAAAATTGCGCGGTATTGGTTTTGACACCTTCAAGCTGAACGGCTGTGAAGAGATGGGCGTGATTGATAACTCCCGTGCGGTGGATGCGGCGGTCAATACCGTGGCACAAATCCGCGAAGCTTTCGGCAGTGAAATTGAGTTTGGGCTCGATTTCCACGGTCGCGTTAGCGCGCCGATGGCGAAGGTGCTGATTAAAGAACTGGAACCCTATCGTCCGCTGTTTATTGAAGAGCCGGTGCTGGCGGAACAGGCGGAATATTATCCGCGCCTGGCAGCGCAAACGCATATTCCGATTGCCGCAGGCGAACGTATGTTCTCGCGTTTTGAATTTAAACGCGTGCTGGACGCGGGCGGGTTGGCGATTCTACAGCCGGATTTATCCCACGCGGGCGGCATTACCGAATGCTATAAAATCGCCGGAATGGCGGAAGCATATGATGTGGCGCTGGCGCCGCATTGCCCGCTGGGTCCAATCGCCCTGGCTGCCTGCCTGCATATCGATTTTGTTTCGCGCAACGCGGTATTCCAGGAGCAGAGCATGGGCATTCACTATAACAAGGGCGCGGAGCTGCTCGACTTTGTGAAAAACAAAGAAGACTTCAGCATGGACGGCGGCTTCTTTAAACCCTTAACCAAACCGGGTCTTGGCGTAGACATTGACGAGGCCAGGGTGATTGAACTTAGCAAAAGCGCGCCGGACTGGCGTAATCCGTTGTGGCGGCACGCTGACGGATCGGTAGCCGAGTGGTGATCGCCACGCTGTAGGCTCAACAAACGTCGCCCTCCGGGCAACCCAATTTAAATATAAAAACACACCCTCTGTAATTTACAGGGCATGGTGAGCGGCCTCGCTATGCCCAGAATCTGGAGACAGATGACGATGGATATTTCAGTTACAGCAGCACAGCCGGGGCGTCGCCGCTATCTGACGCTGGTGATGATCTTTATTACCGTGGTGATTTGCTACGTCGATCGCGCCAACCTTGCCGTGGCTTCCATGCATATTCAAAAAGAATTCGGCATTACCAAAGCGGAAATGGGCTATGTCTTCTCCGCTTTTGCCTGGCTCTATACGTTATGCCAGATCCCTGGCGGCTGGTTTCTCGACCGTATTGGGTCCCGGCTGACCTATTTTATCGCTATCTTCGGCTGGTCAGTCGCAACGCTATTGCAGGGGTTTGCGACGGGACTATTGTCGCTTATCGGCCTGCGCGCTATTACCGGGATTTTCGAGGCACCAGCCTTTCCGGCAAATAACCGGATGGTCACTAGCTGGTTTCCGGAGCATGAGCGCGCATCCGCAGTCGGGTTCTACACCTCCGGACAGTTCGTCGGACTGGCATTCCTTACGCCGCTGCTGATCTGGATTCAGGAAATGCTGAGCTGGCACTGGGTCTTTATCGTCACCGGCGGTATCGGGATTATCTGGTCATTGGTCTGGTTTAAGGTTTATCAACCGCCGCGTTTGACGAAAAGCCTTAGCCAGGCGGAGCTGGAGTATATTCGCGATGGCGGCGGTCTGGTGGATGGCGATGCGCCAGCGAAAAAAGAGGCCCGCCAGCCGTTGACGAAAGCCGACTGGAAACTGGTGTTCCATCGTAAGCTGGTGGGCGTCTACCTCGGTCAGTTCGCCGTAAACTCTACGCTATGGTTCTTTCTGACCTGGTTCCCTAATTATCTGACCCAGGAAAAAGGCATTACCGCGCTAAAAGCGGGCTTTATGACGACCGTACCGTTCCTGGCTGCCTTTTTTGGCGTACTGCTCTCCGGCTGGCTGGCGGATAAACTGGTGAAAAAAGGCTTCTCGCTGGGCGTGGCGCGCAAAACGCCGATTATTTGCGGTTTGCTCATCTCCACGTGCATTATGGGCGCTAACTACACTAACGATCCGTTGTGGATTATGGCATTGATGGCGATAGCTTTCTTCGGCAATGGATTTGCGTCCATTACCTGGTCGTTAATCTCTTCCCTTGCGCCGATGCGGTTGATTGGCCTTACCGGCGGTATGTTTAACTTTATCGGTGGGTTAGGCGGGATTAGCGTACCGTTAGTGATTGGTTATCTGGCGCAAAGCTACGGTTTTGCTCCGGCGCTGGTCTATATCTCCGTTGTGGCCCTGCTGGGCGCGCTGTCTTACATCCTGTTAGTGGGCGATGTGAAACGCGTCGGATAAGTTGGCCGTGGCGAGCCGGAAGTCATTATGGCGAAGGATGACCGGCTATCCATGCGTCGAGCGCCGTCACTCCCTGCGTCACGATAGTTTTAATATCTATATCGCTAAGCGGTTGCAATTCCAGCTCCCGACAGGCTTCGGTTGCCTGCGTCATCCCCAGGCTGGCGCAGCCGCTTTTTAATTTATGCGCCAGCCGCTTAATGTTAACGTCGTCATTCATGGCGCGCGCCGCCTCGCTCTCCTCGACTAAAGGCAGCGCGCTGTCTTTGAATAAGGCGACCCATTGCTGGAGTTTTTCCGGGCCGACAGACGCCATATCGCCGGCAAGCTGATGTTCATTCAACATCGCCCGCGCGTTGTGAGATTTGCCCTGTAAATAGTGCGCTATCATGCGGTAAAGCTCTTCGCGGGGAACGGGCTTTTGAATAATCCCGCAGAAAAGACCGGCGGTACGCTGACGAAGATTATCGTCTATCACATGTGCGCTAAAACCAATGCGTTTCATGGCGGGATACAGGCTCATCAACTGCTGCGCCAGGGTTAAGCCGTCATAATCCGGCAAATCAAAATCCACCAGCGCGACATCAAAGGACTCGCCTTCGGCTAAACAGCGTAGCGCGTCATTCGCGCTTTCAGCTACTGAGACCTTCACCCCTTTGCCCGTGAGCATTTCAGCGGTAATACGCTGCGTCAGCATATTATCTTCAATCAGCAACAAGCGTAGTCCGTTAAGATTTATCGGTTCCCTGAACGCACTTTTACTTGCGGGTTTGGAGTGGCAAACCGGCAGTTGTAAACGAAAACAACTGCCAACATGAAGCGTACTGGTGACGGTTAGCGTCCCGCCCATCGCCTCTGCCAGGCTGGCGCTGATAGCCAGCCCCAGGCCCGTCCCGCCCCGGCGTCCTGTCGCCTGCACAAACGGTTTGAAAATAGCCGTCAGCTTCGCTTCAGGGATACCGCATCCGGTATCTTCAACCTCAATAAACCAGTTCTGATCGTCGCAAAACGTGCGCAGCACTATGCTGCCGCGATCGGTAAATTTCGCCGCATTACTTAAAAGATTAATCACAATTTGACGTATCCGGCGCGGATCGCCTTGTAGCGTTGAGGGGAGTTGCTCGCTAAAGTCGGTGATGAGCGCCACCTGAACGCGGCTGTGCATTAAATGCAGCGCGCTATTCAACAATTGTCGCGGTTCAAACGGTTCCTCGCTAATGGAAACGTTGGTGCCGCCTACTTCAATCGCCGAGTAATCAAGAATATCGTTAAGAATCGCCAGTAGCGATTCGCCTGAATCATTAATGGCCTGTAAATCGTCGCGGTAGTTTGCCATGAGCGGTTTATCGGCCAGCAATTGTACCGTACCGAGAATGCCGTAAAGCGGCGTGCGAATTTCATGGCTCATGGCGGCAAGGAACGTCGATTTCGCCTCGTTGGCCTTTTCCGCTTCGGCGCGCGCCTGCCGGTGTTCCAGCACCAGCGCATGAAGCTCCGCCGTTTGCGAACGCACCTGTTCCGCCAAATCCTCACGATGGCGGTTCAATTTGCGCACGTTGGCGCGAAACGCTTCCATCAGACGGCTGATGGTATCCAGTTCGCTGACGCCAGCCGCCTCCGGAAACGGCGAGTCAATATCGCCCTCCAGTAGCCGCTGTAAGGCCTGCGTTTGTTGCGCCAGCGGGCGGGATACGGAGCGGTAAACCACTCGCCAAAGAATAAAACTTAATGAGCACAGCGCTAGGATGCCTAAGATCACTAACCCTATTTGCCCACGCTGACTGGCGTGTGTAAGACGCGCTAACCCAGCCTCGTTTCGTTTTTCGATGGCGTTCACCAACTGCGACACTTCCGTACTGAAGCGGGTAAACTGAAAGAGGTTATTGGCCATGAGCGTTTGAAGCTGGTCGCGGATGGCGTTTTCCTTACGAAACAGGGTAACCAGTGTGGTGTACTGGTTTATTTTCTCCAGCGCGTCGGCGATTTGGGCGCGAACGGTAGGATCTTCTATACGCTGCTGGCGGCGGGATAAAATTTTAACCAACTGATTAAGTTTTTCATCGGTGTCCTCGGCATCGCTCAGCCCTTGCGCGTCTTTTAAGGTCACAATGAGCTGCTTAAACCGCAGGGCATTGACCCGCAGCTCATTCATCTGATTCACATACTCAAGGTCGATATCAATCAGTCGGTCAAGCGCGCGTTCAGCCTGGTCCCCTTTACCGCTTTCGATAAGATCGTAAATACCGGCCTGGGTGGCGCCCGCAGATGTCGCTGCATTATTGGCCTGACCGTGAGCCTGGGCGGCAATGCTTTCCGCCGCCTCCGCAATCTGGCGGCTTAACTGCTGTTGCTGTGCGCGCAGCGTGAGAATTTCACCGACCAGCGTTCCCTGTTGCCCAAGCGTTTGCGCAATCTCTTTTTCTTGCCGGGCGATGGCCGAGGTATTAAACCCCTGCTCGCTTAATGCCTGCAAAAGATGGTTAATTTTAAGGCTTTGCGCTTTCAGCATCTTCCCCTGCGCCAGCCAAACGCCCTCACTGTCGGCATTGGTCAGATTTTGCGCGGAGAAGAGCTCGTAAGCGCTGGCTTCGCTTAACTGCCTGGCCATATTCATAGTGGGGAGCAGCGCTTGCGTATTGGTTTGCTCCACCTGACTAATGACGCGCAGGCTTATCCAGCCGATCACGGTGCTGAGCAGGGTGAGTGCCGCCATCAGGGCGAAGGCCAGCCATAATCTGCGGGTCAGTGAAGGCGTTGACATTTATGCGCCGCGGGTGAAATGGGTTGAGTTGCCGCCGGAAAAACCATTAGGATAAAACCTTATTGCTGGTGGGGCTATCATGCGCGCGCTTATTTCGTTCTTTTTTTTGATAATCATCGTCTCGAATGTAGAAACGGCGTCAGCCGAAACCGGACTGCTACACTGGACGCGCGCCGATCGGGCGATTCCCTGGCGGCAAACGTCAGTCAATGCGAGTAAACCCTGGAAACTGTGCGCATTATACCCCAGCCTGAAAGATTCTTACTGGTTGTCCGTCAACTACGGGATGCAAAAAGCGGCCAAATTGTATGGCGTTGATTTAAAAGTGCTGGAAGCGAATGGCTATCGGCAACTGGCGACGCAACAACAGCAAATGACGCAGTGCCGGGAGTGGGGCGCCGACGCTATTCTGCTTGGCAGCAGTACCATTCGTTTCCCGGAACTGGAACGGTATGCCGGTAATGTGCCGGTTATTGAAGTGGCGAACGTGATACGCGACGCCAGCGTGGCAACTCACGTCGGTCTGCCGTGGTTTCAGATGGGTTATCTGCCGGGACGTTTCCTGGTGCAGTGGAGCAAAGGAAAAACGCTTAACGTTTTACTCTTCCCGGGGCCGGAGGAAGCTGGCGGCAGTCAGGAGATGGTGGCGGGTTTTCGTCAGGCAATTAAAGGCAGCGCCATCAACATTGTGGATATCGCCTGGGGCGATAACGACATTGAAGTGCAGCGAAACTTACTCCAGGAAATGCTGGAGCGTCATCCGGACGCCAATGTGGTCGCCGGGTCGGCGATAGCGGCGGAGGCGGCGATGGGCGAAGGGTGAAATTTGACGACTCCGCTCACGATCGTCTCATTTTATCTGACGCATCAGGTTTATCGCGGTTTAAAACGCGGCCATATCCTGATGGCGCTCAGCGATCAGATGGCCTGGCAGGGAGAATTAGCGATAACGCAGTCGATTAAGGTCTTACAGGGGCAACCGGTGCCTGAAAATATCAGCCCGCCGGTGCTTATTTTGACGCATAACAACGCCGACAGCGCGCGCGTTCGTCGTTCGCTATCGCCTCCGGGATTTCGGCCCGTCTATTTGTATCAATACACCTCCGAGGCTAAAAAGTAGCCTTCGCCATGCTGTGTGACCAGCAGCTCCGGCGTAATTTTATGGCGTAAGCGGCGAACCAGGACATCAATCGTGCGGAGATCCGGAGTCTCTACGCGGCGGGCGGAAAGCATTCGCAGCAGACGTTCGCGATGCAGCACTTTGCCTGGGTTGGTCACAAAGGCCAGCAGCAGCTCGTACTCCGCGCGCGTAAGCTTAATGGCTTCACCGTTGTGCTCCAGCGTGTGATTCATCACGTTCAGGCAGTAGCCGGAAAACATATAGCAGTTTTCACTGGCATTTTGCGGCGTGGGGCGGGCCAGATCGATACGCCACAAAAGATTTTTTACCCGCACTACCAGCTCGCGCAGTTCCAGCGGCTTGGTGACGTAGTCGTCCGCGCCCATCTCCAGCCCGACGATGCGGTCGATTTGGTCGCAACGCCCCGTCACCAGAATAATGCCCACCGTGGAACGTTCGCGTAGCGCCCTGGTCAGCATCAACCCGTTTTCATCGGGGAGGTTGATATCCAGCAGGATCAGCGAAACGTGCTCATGCTCCATGATGTCACGCAGGCCCGCGCCGCTGTCGGTCACCGAAACGCTATACCCCTCCTGCTCAAAATAGGCCTGTAATCTGGCCTGAGTAACAGGTTCATCCTCAACAATAACAATGTGATGTGACATCCTGCGCGCGGTCTCTTTCTGTTCATATCTGTTCATATATTGCCGTATCCCGTTCATCCTGACCAGTGACGCTGTTCATATTTGCGGAATAAGATCTGCGCATTAAACCATATAATTACAGGGGCTATTATGCGAAAACTCTGGAGAGCGCTACTCAGGCCAAGCGCCCGTTGGTCGATACTGGCGCTGGTCATTGTCGGGATTGTGATCGGCGTTGCGCTGATCGTGTTACCTCACGTCGGTATCAAACTGACCAGTACGACAGAGTTTTGCGTCAGCTGCCATAGTATGCAGCCGGTGTATCAGGAATATAAACAGTCCGTACATTTCCAGAATGCTTCCGGCGTACGCGCGGAATGCCACGATTGCCATATCCCCCCTGATATTCCAGGCATGGTGAAACGTAAGCTGGAAGCCAGCAACGATCTTTACCAGACATTTATCGCCCACTCGATTGATACCCCGGAAAAATTTGAAGCCAAACGCGCCGAGCTTGCCGAGCGTGAATGGGCGCGCATGAAAGAGAATAACTCCGCGACCTGTCGTTCCTGCCATAACTACGATGCGATGGATCACGCGAAACAGAACCCGGAAGCGGCGCGGCAAATGAAAATCGCCGCGAAAGAAAATCAGTCCTGCATCGACTGCCATAAAGGGATTGCCCACCAGCTACCGGATATGAGCAGCGGTTTCCGCAAACAGTTTGATGAACTGCGCGCCAGCGCCAGTACGCATAATGACGGCGATACGCTCTATTCGCTGGATATCAAGCCGATTTACGCCGCTAAAGGCGATAAAGAACCGGCAGGTTCGCTGTTGCCTGCTTCTGAAGTGAAAGTCCTTAAACGGGACGGTGACTGGCTGCAAGTGCAAATCGAAGGCTGGACGGAGACGGACGGTCGCCAGCGCGTGCTGACGCAGTTGCCAGGTAAACGTATTTTTGTCGCCTCGATTTGCGGCGATGTGCAACAGCATGTGAAAACACTGGAAGAGACCACCGTCGCGGCGACCAATACTCAGTGGAGCAAATTACAGGCAACTGCGTGGATGCAAAAAGGCGACATGGTAAATGACATTAAACCGATTTGGGCCTATGCCGACTCCCTCTATAACGGCACCTGTAATCAGTGTCACGGCGCGCCGGACAAAGCGCACTTTGACGCTAACGGCTGGATCGGCACGCTCAACGGCATGATCGGTTTCACCAGTCTGGATAAGCGTGAAGAACGTACCTTGTTGAAATATCTCCAGATGAATGCGTCTGATACCACCAACACGCCGCACAGCGATAAGGGAGAACACAATGAAAAATAAGGACACGCTACACGTCTCTCGTCGACGTTTTCTGGCGCAGCTTGGCGGCTTGACGGTGGCAGGAATGCTGGGGCCGTCACTACTGACGCCCCGTAGCGCCCGCGCAGCGGATGCCGTTGCGCCAGGCGCCGCGACGAAAGAGGGTATCCTTACCGGCTCTCACTGGGGGGCGATTCGCGCCACGGTGGTTGACGGTCGATTTGTGGCGGCAAAACCGTTTGAACAGGATAAATACCCGTCCAAAATGATCGCCGGTCTGCCCGATCACGTCCACAACGCGGCGCGTATCCGTTATCCGATGGTGCGTGTCGACTGGATGCGCAAAGGTCATCAAAGCGACACCTCGCAGCGCGGCGATAATCGTTTTGTGCGCGTCTCCTGGGATGAAGCGCTGGATCTGTTCTATCAGGAACTGGAGCGGGTGCAAAAAACCTACGGGCCGAGCGCGTTACTGACGGCGAGCGGCTGGCAATCTACCGGCATGTTCCATAACGCCTCCGGGATGCTGGCGCGCGCGATTGCGCTACATGGCAATAGCGTTAGCACGGGAGGGGACTATTCGACCGGCGCGGCGCAGGTGATTCTGCCGCGCGTGGTGGGTTCAATGGAAGTGTACGAGCAGCAAACGTCATGGCCTCTGGTTTTACAGAACAGTAAAACGATTGTGCTATGGGGTTCTGATATGGTGAAAAACCAGCAGGCAAACTGGTGGTGCCCGGATCACGATGTCTATCAGTACTATGAACAATTAAAAGAGAAAGTTGCCAGCGGCGCTATCTCGGTCATCAGCATCGACCCGGTCGTCACCTCCACGCACGATTATCTGGGGCGCGATAAGGTCAAACATATCGCTATTAACCCGCAGACGGATGTCCCGTTACAACTGGCGCTGGCGCATACCCTGTACAGCGAGAAACTGTACGATAAAAATTTCCTCGATAACTATTGCGTCGGTTTTGACCAGTTCCTCCCCTATTTGCTGGGCGAAAAAGATGGACAGCCCAAAGATGCCGCCTGGGCGGAAAAACTGTGCGGTATTGACGCCGACACCATCCGCGCGTTGGCGCGGCAGATGGCGGGCGACAGAACGCAAATCATCGCTGGCTGGTGCGTACAACGTATGCAGCATGGCGAACAGTGGTCATGGATGGTCGTCGTGCTGGCGGCAATGCTGGGACAGATTGGTTTACCGGGCGGCGGCTTTGGTTTTGGCTGGCACTATAACGGCGCCGGGACGCCTGGTCGTAAAGGGATCATTTTAAGCGGCTTTTCCGGTTCGACGACCGTTCCGCCAGTGCACGACAGCACGGATTACAAAGGCTACAGCAGCACCATTCCTATTGCGCGTTTTATGGATGCCATTCTTGAACCGGGCAAGATCATTAACTGGAACGGGAAATCGGTTAAATTACCGCCGCTGAAGATGTGCGTGTTCGCCGGGACCAACCCGTTCCACCGACACCAACAAATTAACCGCATAATTGAAGGCTGGCGCAAGCTGGAAACGGTCATCGCTATTGATAACCAGTGGACGTCGACCTGCCGCTTTGCGGATATCGTTTTGCCGGCTACCACCCAATTTGAGCGTAACGACCTCGATCAGTTCGGCAACCACTCTAACCGCGGCATTATCGCCATGAAACAGGTGGTGTCGCCGCAGTTTGAAGCGCGTAACGACTTTGATATTTTCCGCGATCTCTGCCGACGCTTTAACCGTGAAGCGGCATTCACGGAAGGTCTTGATGAAATGGGCTGGCTGAAACGCATCTGGCAGGAAGGGAGCCAGCAGGGAAAAGGTCGCGGTATCCACTTACCGACTTTCGAGGTGTTCTGGAATCAACAGGAGTACATCGAGTTTGATCATCCGCAGATGTTTGTGCGCCATCAGGCTTTCCGTGAAGATCCGGACCTGGAGCCGTTGGGCACGCCAAGCGGTTTGATCGAGATTTACTCCAAAACGATCGCCGACATGCAATACGACGATTGTCAGGGCCATCCCATGTGGTTCGAAAAAATCGAACGCTCGCATGGCGGGCCGGGATCGCAGCGCTGGCCGCTGCACTTACAGTCCGTCCACCCTGATTTCCGTCTGCATTCCCAACTGTGCGAGTCGGAAACGCTGCGTCAGCAATATGCCGTTGGCGGCAAGGAGCCGGTCTTTATTAACCCACAGGATGCCAGCGCGCGCGGGATCCGCAACGGTGACATCGTGCGGGTATTCAATGCACGCGGGCAGGTACTGGCGGGAGCGGTAGTTTCCGATCGCTATGCGCCGGGCGTGGCGCGAATTCATGAAGGCGCCTGGTACGATCCTGATAAAGGCGGCGATCTCAACGCGTTATGTAAGTACGGCAACCCTAACGTATTAACGCTGGATATCGGTACATCACAGCTCGCGCAGGCGACCAGCGCGCATACGACGCTGGTGGAAATTGAAAAATATACCGGCCCTATGGATAACGTCACGGCGTTTAACGGTCCGGTCGAGATGGTCGCGCAGTGTGAATATGTACCCGCATCGCAGGGGAGTCCGCATGATTAAGCAGCCAGCGCTTGCTCAGGAACAGTACGCCTGCGTATATACATGGCTGGCGTTACTCTTTTTCCGGGAAGTGGATGATGAAGGGTTAATACAATTACAGTCCGCGGAGATCGCGGACTGGCTGGCGCTGTTAAAGCGTCAGCCTGCGCTGGCGGCGTCGGTGGCGTTACTCGAACAAAAAATTGCCGCGCTTAGCCTGCGCCAGGATGCGCAGTTGGAGCTGGCCGCAGATTTTTGCGGATTGTTCCTGATGACGGATAAAAAATCGGCGTTGCCCTACGCCTCGCAATACCCGCAGCAGGAACCCGGCATGATTAAACATTTATTGCTTGAAGCCGGGATGGAAGTCAACGACGATTTTAAAGAGCCGGCCGACCACCTGGCGATTTATCTGGAATTACTCAGCCATTTACATTTTTCATTGGGTGAATCGTTCCAACAACGGAGAATGAATAAATTACGCCAGAAAACATTGTCGTCATTACTGGAATGGCTTCCGGAATTTACAAATAATTGCCTTAAGCATGATCCTTATGGTTTTTATGCTGCGTTAAGTCAATTATTGTTGGCTATCGTTCGTTTTGATGACGGAAAAGAGGATTTATCCATTGTTGCGGCTGAATAAACCCTGTGACGGGCATCGCAAAATAAATCTTACGATAGTCGGGGGTTATCATATCTATAGGTTTAGCCAATTGTAATTATTGATACCAATCAATATCCATGATGGGTTTGTATTTAGTATTGACGGGCCTCATGAGTAAAAAAATAAAATTTAATTAATCATGCCGCAATACCCCATAAGGATAGTGATATGAAAAAAATTACCCTCTATGCGACAACGGTTATCACCGTTGGGCTGTTATGTTATTTAGGTTTGTCCGGGTATGTATGGTATTACGACAAACAGCGCAGTAAAAAAAGCGATGTGCAGGCCTCGGTTGTGGGTGAAAATAATAAAATACTGGGTTATTTCAGGGAGAAAGGATGTGATTATTGTCATACGCCTTCCGCTGAATTACCTTTTTATTCCTCTTTTCCGGTGGCAAAGCAGCTAATGGATTACGATATCCAGCTTGGCTACAAATCGTTTAACCTGGAGGCGGTACGGGCCGCCCTGATTGCGGATACGCCGGTGCCGCAAAGCGAACTGAATAAAATTGAATGGGTTATGCAACATCAGACTATGCCGCCAACCCGCTATGTCGCGCTGCACTGGGCGGGGGGCGTCAGCGATAAAGAGCGTACTGACATCCTGAACTGGATAGCCGATCAGCGTGAGCGCAACTATGCCAGCGCCGATACCGACCCGGCGCACCGGAATGAACCCGTTCAGCCTATTCCGCGCAATATTCCCGTCGATGCGAAAAAAGTCGACTTAGGTTTCCGTCTTTATCATGATGAACGTTTATCCGGCGACAGCACAATATCCTGTGCGCATTGTCACGCGTTAAATGCGGGCGGTGTCGATGGCAGAAAAACCTCAATTGGCGTTGGCGGTGCGGTAGGACCAATAAATGCGCCGACGGTATTCAACTCCGTATTTAATATCGAACAATTTTGGGATGGTCGTGCTGCAACCCTGCAGGAGCAAGCAGGCGGACCACCGTTAAATCCTATTGAAATGGCCTCTAAATCCTGGGATGAAATTATTAGCAAGCTTGATAAAGATCCTGTCCTGAAAAAAGATTTCCAGGCGGTTTATCCGCAAGGATTTACCGGGGAAAATATTACTGATGCGATCGCCGAATTCGAAAAAACGTTGATAACGCCGGATTCCGCCTTTGATAAATGGCTACGTGGAGATGAAAATGCGCTGATCGCGCAACAGAAACACGGTTATCAATTATTTAAAGAGAATAAATGTGTAACCTGTCACGGCGGTATCATTTTAGGCGGGCGCTCTTTTGAGCCATTGGGATTAAAGCGAGACTTTAATTTTGGCGAAATTACCGCAGCGGATATTGGTCGTATGAACGTCACCAAAGAGGTTCGCGATAAATTACGGCAAAAAGTCCCAGGCTTACGCAACGTCGCGTTAACAGCGCCTTATTTCCATCGGGGCGACGTACCGACGCTGGATGGCGCGGTAAAACTGATGCTGCGTTATCAGGTTGGCACCGATCTGCCGCAAAACGATATTGACGATATCGTCGCCTTCCTGGAAAGCCTGACCGGTGTTTATACGCCATATCAACCTGAATATGCGCAATGACAATGATGCTTGAAGCCAGAGATCTGTACTGCGAGCGGGACGAGAGGACGCTGTTTCGCGGGCTGTCGTTCACCGTGGACGC
>NZ_JBGDTY010000021.1:0-82380 GCF_046552515.1 Salmonella sp. SAL00653 | reverse complement strand
GAAATACAAAACGCCCGATGATGTTCATCAGGCGTTTTACAGACAAAAAACTGTCAACCTATATCAGGACTAGTCAGCATATCACCTCTTGTTCTGCGTTATTCATCCTGCCACACTAGCAGGCGACGGATAAGGAGCCACTATGTTTTTAATTAATGGCCATGCGCAGGATCAACTTGCTGTAAGCGACCGGGCGACGCAGTTCGGCGATGGCAGTTTTACGACCGCACGTATTGTTGATGGCAACATTTGCCATCTGGAAGCGCATCTTCAGCGCTTGCAGGTTGCCTGTGAAAAATTACGGATCGCTTTTAGCCATTGGTCGACCCTTCGGCAAGAGATGACAATGTTGGCCACAGGGCATGATTCAGGCGTGTTGAAAGTGATCATTAGCCGTGGTAGCGGCGGCCGGGGATACAGCGCCATGAATTGTCAGGCAGCTACCCGAATCCTCTCCGTTTCTGCTTATCCCGCTTATTATTCTCAGTGGCGTAAGCAAGGCATCACTCTTACCCTTAGTCCCATACCGCTTGGGCGCAATCCTTATCTTGCCGGATTAAAACATCTGAACCGCCTCGAACAGGTGTTGATTCGCTCTCATCTTGAGCAGACGGACGCCGATGAGGCGCTGGTTCTTGACAGCGAGGGATGGGTTACGGAATGCTGTGCGGCTAATTTGTTCTGGCGTACAGGCGACATTGTTTTTACGCCGCGTCTGGATCAGGCCGGGGTGAACGGCATTATGCGACAATTTTGTTTACGCCAACTGGCGCAATCTCCTTTCCAGGTTCTTGAAGTACAGGCGAGAGAGGAGGCAGTCAGGCAGGCGGATGAGATTATCATCTGCAACGCGCTAATGCCGATTATTCCCATACGCGCCTATCACGGGGCGTCGTATTCTTCGCGAACACTGTTTCAATTTTTAGCCCCATTTTGTGAGCATCCGAATTAGTTATGAAAAAATTGTCAGGCGTTTTCCTTCTGCTGTTGGTTGTGCTGGGTATTGCCGCGGGCGTGGGGATGTGGAAAGTTCGCCATCTGGCGAACAGCACGTTACTTATTAAAAACGAGACTATCTTTACGCTCAAGGCGGGAACGGGGCGGCTGGCGCTTGGCGACCAGCTTTATGATGAAAAAATCATTAATCGCCCCCGGGTATTTCAGTGGTTGCTGCGCGTGGAGCCTGAGTTATCGCACTTTAAAGCGGGAACTTACCGTTTTACGCCGGGGATGACCGTACGGGAGATGCTTGAGTTGCTGGAGAGCGGCAAAGAAGCGCAATTCCCGTTGCGGTTTGTGGAAGGGATGCGCCTTAGCGACTACCTAAAACAGCTACGAGAGGCGCCGTATATTCGCCATACATTGCCGGATGATGACTACGCCACTGTCGCTCAGGCATTAAAGCTTGCGCATCCGGAATGGGTAGAAGGGTGGTTCTGGCCCGATACCTGGATGTATACCGCCAACACCAGCGATGTCGCTATTCTCAAGCGAGCGCACCAAAAGATGGTGAAAGCTGTCGATACTGTCTGGAAAGGCCGGGCCGGGGGGCTGCCTTATAAAGATCAGAACCAACTGGTGACAATGGCCTCGATTATTGAAAAAGAAACGGCTGTCGCCAGCGAACGCGATCAGGTGGCCTCAGTCTTTATTAATCGCCTGAGAATCGGTATGCGCCTTCAGACCGATCCCACCGTGATTTACGGAATGGGGACGAGTTATAATGGTAACTTGTCGCGTGCGGATCTGGAAAAGCCGACGGCTTATAACACGTATACCATAACCGGGCTGCCGCCAGGACCGATTGCATCGCCCAGCGAAGCGTCATTGCAGGCGGCGGCGCATCCGGCGAAAACGCCGTATCTCTATTTTGTGGCCGACGGTAAAGGCGGTCACACATTTAACACCAATCTTGCCAGCCATAATCGGTCAGTGCAGGAGTACCTGAAAGTGCTTAAGGAAAAAAATGGGCAGTAATTATATCGTCATCGAGGGCCTGGAAGGCGCCGGAAAAACCACTGCGCGCGACGTGGTGGTGGAGACCCTTGAGCAACTGGGTATTCGTAATATGATTTTTACCCGAGAGCCGGGCGGGACGCAACTTGCCGAAAAACTAAGAAGTCTGGTGCTGGATATCCGATCGGTAGGCGACGAAGTGATTACCGATAAAGCGGAAGTGCTGATGTTTTATGCCGCTCGCGTACAGCTCGTCGAAACGGTAATCAAACCCGCGCTGGCGCAAGGCATATGGGTGATCGGCGATCGCCACGATCTCTCGACCCAGGCGTATCAGGGGGGAGGGCGCGGCATTGATCAAACCATGCTGGCGACACTACGCGATGCCGTGCTGGGCGATTTTCGTCCTGACCTGACGCTGTATCTGGATGTCACGCCGGAAGTCGGGCTAAAACGCGCCAGAGCGCGCGGCGATTTGGATCGCATTGAGCAGGAATCTTTTGATTTCTTTAACCGGACTCGCGCGCGCTATCTGGAACTGGCGGCGCAAGACTCGCGTATCCGCACCATTGACGCGACCCAGCCGCTGGATGCCGTCATGCGCGACATTCGCGCCACGGTGACGAAGTGGGTGCAGGAGCAAGCGGCATGAAATGGTATCCATGGTTACGGCCCGCCTATGAAAAACTGGTAGAAAGTTACCAGGCGGGACGTGGGCACCATGCGCTACTGATTCAGGCCTTACCTGGCATGGGCGACGAGGCGCTGTGCTATGCGCTGAGCCGTTATCTGTTATGCCAGCAGCCTGAGGGCCACAAAAGCTGTGGGCATTGCCGTGGCTGTCAGCTTATGCAGGCTGGCACGCATCCGGACTATTACACGCTGACGCCGGATAAAGGCAAAAGCAGCCTCGGCGTAGATGCGGTACGCGAGGTCAGCGAGAAATTGTACGAGCACTCCCGTCTGGGCGGCGCGAAGGTGGTGTGGATTGCGGATGCGGCGCTATTAACCGACGCCGCCGCCAATGCGTTGCTCAAAACGCTGGAAGAGCCGCCGGAGCAAACCTGGTTTTTCCTTGCCAGCCCGGAGCCTGCTCGTCTGTTGGCGACATTACGCAGCCGCTGCCGGCTGCATCATCTGGCGCCGCCGTCCGAATCGTATGCGATGTCATGGCTGTCGCGAGAAGTGACGGCGTCACAAGAAGCATTGCTCACGGCGCTACGTCTGAATGCGGGGTCGCCCGGCGCCGCGCTGGCGCTGTTGCAGTCTGAACGCTGGGCGCAGCGTGAGGCGCTGTGTCAGGCGTTAATGGACAGTTTGCATACGGGCGACTGGTATGCGTTATTAACGGCGCTCAATCATGAGCAAGCCCCGGCGCGCCTGCATTGGCTGGCAACGCTGCTGGTAGACGCGCTGAAACGTCAGCACGGCGCGTCGTACCTGACAAACGTTGATGCGGACGCGGTTGTTGCCGCGCTGGCGGGGCCGCTATCCCCGGTGCGTATTCAGGCAATCCTGAACGATGTTTGCCATTGTCGTGATCAATTACTTCATGTGACCGGATTAAATCGCGAACTGGTATTAACCGATCTCATTCTCCGCATCGAGCATTACCTGCAACCAGGCACCTTGTTGCCTGTTCCTCATCTTTGAGAGAGACATTATGTTTTTAGTCGACTCACACTGCCATCTTGATGGTCTGGATTATCAATCTTTGCATAAGGACGTGGACGATGTGCTGGCGAAAGCCGCCGCGCGCGATGTGAAGTTCTGTTTAGCGGTGGCGACGACGCTGCCGGGGTATCGCCATATGCGCGAGCTGGTGGGCAAGCGCGATAATGTGGTCTTTTCCTGCGGCGTGCATCCGTTAAATCAGGATGAAGCATATGACGTAGAAGAACTGCGCCTCCTTGCTGCAGAAGACGATGTGGTGGCGATGGGCGAGACCGGGCTTGATTACTTTTACACGCCTGAGACCAAAATCCGCCAGCAGGCGTCTTTTATTCATCATATCCAGATTGGCCGCGAATTGCATAAACCGGTGATTGTCCATACTCGCGACGCGCGTGCCGATACGCTGGCTATCCTGCGCGAAGAAAAAGTGACGGATTGCGGCGGCGTACTACACTGTTTTACAGAAGACAGAGAAACGGCCGGCAAATTGCTGGATCTGGGGTTTTATATCTCTTTTTCCGGCATCGTAACGTTCCGTAACGCTGAACAGTTGCGTGATGCGGCGCGCTATGTGCCGCTGGATCGGTTATTAGTCGAGACCGATTCTCCTTATCTGGCGCCGGTGCCGCATCGCGGTAAAGAGAACCAGCCTGCGATGGTACGCGACGTCGCAGAATATATGGCGGTATTGAAAGGGGTTGCCGTTGAAGAACTGGCGCAGATCACCACCGATAACTTTGCTCGCCTGTTCCATATTGACGCGTCTCGCCTGTCATCAATCCGTTAAACGAGTTTTTTTAAAGCTCGTAATTAATAAGCAAAGCGCGTAAAGTTCACCGCCACAAAAGGGGCGGTGAACGAGCTTATGGAAACATTCGGAAACTCATTTTGGCAGAATGTGATACTTTTTAGGCTATCTGGCGCTGAAACGTGATAGCCGTCAAACAAAATCAGACGTATTTATTTTACTCTGTGTAATGAATAAAAGGGCACTTAGATGTCCTGTCCACGGCGGGGTTCTCCCCCCTCGCCAATGCGTGAGAACGTAGAAAAGCACAAATACTCAGGAGCACTCTCAATTATGTTTAAGAATGCATTTGCTAACCTGCAAAAGGTCGGTAAATCGCTGATGCTGCCGGTATCCGTACTCCCTATCGCAGGTATCCTGCTGGGTGTCGGTTCCGCTAACTTCAGCTGGCTGCCAGCCGTTGTATCGCACGTTATGGCAGAAGCGGGCGGATCTGTTTTTGCCAATATGCCGCTGATTTTCGCTATCGGCGTGGCGTTGGGCTTCACCAACAACGACGGCGTTTCGGCTCTGGCGGCGGTAGTAGCGTATGGCATCATGGTGAAAACCATGGCTGTGGTTGCGCCGCTGGTTCTGCATTTACCTGCTGAAGAGATCGCCGCTAAACACCTTGCTGATACGGGTGTTCTCGGGGGGATTATCTCCGGTGCGATCGCAGCGTATATGTTTAACCGCTTCTACCGTATCAAACTGCCTGAGTATCTGGGCTTCTTTGCGGGCAAACGCTTCGTGCCGATCATTTCGGGTCTGGCCGCTATTTTTACCGGTGTGGTGCTGTCTTTCGTATGGCCGCCAATCGGTACGGCTATCCAGGCGTTCTCGCAGTGGGCGGCTTATCAGAATCCGGTTGTCGCGTTTGGTATTTACGGTTTTATCGAGCGTTGCCTGGTGCCGTTTGGTCTGCATCATATCTGGAACGTTCCTTTCCAGATGCAGATCGGCGAATACACCAACGCAGCGGGTCAGGTATTCCACGGCGACATTCCGCGCTATATGGCGGGCGACCCGACGGCGGGTATGTTGTCTGGCGGCTTCCTGTTCAAAATGTACGGTCTGCCGGCTGCGGCCATTGCTATCTGGCACTCTGCTAAACCGGAAAACCGCGCAAAAGTGGGCGGTATCATGATTTCCGCCGCGCTGACCTCGTTTTTGACGGGTATTACCGAGCCTATCGAGTTCTCCTTCATGTTCGTGGCGCCGATCCTGTACATTATTCATGCGATTCTGGCAGGTCTGGCATTCCCGATCTGTATCCTGCTGGGGATGCGTGACGGTACGTCGTTCTCCCACGGTCTGATCGACTTTATCGTGCTGTCCGGTAACAGCAGCAAATTGTGGCTGTTCCCGATTGTTGGCGCCGGTTATGCGATTGTGTACTACACCGTGTTCCGCGTGTTGATCAAAGCGCTGGATCTGAAAACGCCGGGTCGTGAAGACACTACTGATGACGCAAAAGCGGGCGCGACCAGCGAAATGGCGCCGGCTTTGGTTGCGGCGTTTGGCGGTAAAGAGAACATCACTAACCTGGATGCCTGTATCACGCGTCTGCGCGTGAGCGTAGCCGATGTAGCGAAAGTGGATCAGGCTGGCCTGAAGAAACTGGGCGCAGCAGGCGTTGTCGTCGCGGGTTCCGGCGTTCAGGCTATTTTCGGTACGAAATCCGATAACCTGAAAACGGAAATGGATGAGTACATCCGTAACAGCTAAGCAGTAATGATGTTGGGGAGAATTAAGGCAGCCATTCGGCTGCCTTTTTTTAATGGCGCTTTACATGCCGCTCTCCGACAGTTTATCAGAACTGATAATTGGCGGTGAGGCTGACGTTACGCGGCGCGCCGTAAACAATGGAACCATCAATATTGGTGTCGTAGGTTTTATCAAACAGGTTGTTGATGTTTCCCTGTACGGAAAAATTTTTCGTCACCTGATAGCGGGTAAACAGATCGACCAGCGCATAGCTGCCCTGTTCGGCGCGGAAAGTGCCGTACGTCGTCGTGGTATCTTTGTAAACCCGATTCTGCCAGTTCACACCGCCGCCGACCGTCAGCTCCGGTATCGCCGGCAGACGATAGCGGGTGAATAACTTCACGCTGGTGCGCGGGAGATTAGGGTTCACGGCGTTACCTTCATTGTCCTCGGCAACATACCGGGTAGCCCCGAAAGTCATCTGCCAGTTATCGGTAATTGCGCCGTTCACTTCAAATTCGACGCCTTTGCTCACCGTTCCGTCAGTAGACTTCCAGGCAAACTCCCCATTACTGCCAGGGATGGGAATAGTGGTTGCCTGAGCGACGTTATCCTGCTCAATGCGGAACACGGACAATGTGGTGGTGAGGCGGCTGTTCATCCAGTCGTACTTCAGGCCCGCTTCATAGTTATTACCGGTAATCGGAGCCAGATATTGACCCGCTTTGTCGCGTTTATTCTGCGGCTGAAAGATAGAGGTATAACTGGCATAAGCGGACCAGTTGTCGTTGATATCATAAATCAGCCCGGCATACGGCGTGGTATGGTTTTTCTCCATGCTGTAGGTCAGTGTATCAACACGCCAGTTGGTATAACGAGCGCCAAGAATCAGATGCAGCGGGTCGGCCAGCGAAATGCGCGTAGCGGCATACAGCGATTTCATATGCGTGGTATCGTCCTGCGCCAGATTTTGTGGCGCCCAGTGGGTTTGGGGGAAATTACCGTTAAAGGCGCTGAAGTTGCCAATGTCGTCCGGAAAGACGTTCGCCCAGGCGCTAAAATAGCGGTTATTCTGCTTACTATAACTGCCGCCAAACATCATATTGTGCTGGCGGCCAAACAGCTCATAAGCGCCATCGGCAAAGAGATCTATGGCATCTACTTTGCGCTTGCCGCTGTTCCAGCCCGTACCGCCGACCACGGGGTAGCTTGCGCCATAAGGACTCACCAGCGTACCTGTCTCTTTATCGACTAACGCATCGATATACATCATTTTACTGTCGAATTTGACCTCAGTATGGGTCGCATTCAGGGTCGCCTGCCAGCTTTCGGCAAAACGCTGCTTAAGCGTGACGAAGAATTTATTTATCTCTTTGTTGTTATAAGCCCAGTCCGGGGCGGTACTACGCGCGCGGTCATAGCTATTTTTGCTGCCATCGGTGTTCCAGCGCGGCAGACCGCCCCAGGTCGGGCTGTTGACATCAATTTTTTGATATTCATAACCGGCTGAAAGGCTGGTAGTTGCACCCAGATCGGCATCGATAATTCCGGAAAAGAACGCTTTCTCACTGTTATAGCGGTCCAGCCAGGAATCATTATTCTGATAACCCGCCACGATGCGCCCACGGACATTGCCGTCCGCGGTGAGCGGACTTTGCAGATCCATGACGTAACGCTGCTTATTCCAGCTACTGTATTCTGTGGAGACGTTACCTTTGAACTCCCGACTGGTGGCGTGTTTACGGATCATATTAATTGAGGCAGAAGGATTGCCGGTTCCGGTCATCAGCCCATTCGCGCCGCGAACCACCTCCACGCGCTCATACAGCGCGGTATCCGTTAGCGCATCGCCCAGATTCCAGCGGGACTCAAAATACGTTGGAATACCGTCAACCATATAGTTGTCAATTTCAAACCCGCGCGAGTAATAGCTGATGCGATCGGAGTCAGCCTGGCTTCCGCTGATCCCCAGCGTATTGGTCATCACCTCGCCCAGGGTTTGCAACTGCTGGTCTTCCATACGCTGCTGGCTGACAATACTGACCGACTGCGGGATATCGCGCTGAGTCATCGGCATTTGGGTGCCCGCTGCGGTCATTTTCACGCTGTAATCCTGTTCTTCACGGTTTACGGCGTCAGCGGTCGTCGCGCCTTCGACAATAACGGTATCCTCAGCCGCGAAGGCGGCAGGCATAAATGCCATCGCCATACCCATAGCTAACAGCGACGGTGCGGCGGTGGACGGAAGGTGTTTGTCCCGGCGGTATTGAATGAAAGACATCTGAAAATCCTTGCTTGTTATTGGGGTAAGTTCAGGACGTATGACGTTGAACCGTTTCATTCTTTGCTAGTTAATGCGCATAAAAATGCAAATGAGAAATATACGCATTTGTATTAAATGTGTAAAACGGTATAACCAGGGAAACTAGAAATATTTTTTAAGCGTACAAAGGCGTCATGGCAGGGGGATATGGCGGTAAGTCCAGCATGTAGTCATTTTTCGCTTAATAAATCGTGGGTTAAAGTTGAAAGAGCGTCGGTAACTCGCTCATACTCTATACTCGCAGTATGGCTCGGCGTAGCATGTGCGCTGCAAGGGCTATTATGAAAAAGGAAAACGTCGTGGCAGAAGAAACTATATTCAGCAAAATTATTCGTCGTGAAATCCCTTCGGATATCGTTTATCAGGATGAGCTGGTCACCGCCTTTCGTGATATTTCACCGCAGGCGCCGACGCATATCTTGATTATTCCCAATATCCTGATCCCAACCGTCAATGACGTGACGGCGGAACATGAACAGGCGTTAGGTCGGATGATCACCGTGGCGGCGAAAATCGCCGAACAAGAAAGCATTGCCGAAGATGGGTATCGTTTAATCATGAATACCAACCGTCATGGGGGCCAGGAGGTTTATCATATCCATATGCACCTACTGGGCGGCCGCCCGCTAGGCCCGATGCTGGCGCATAAAGGCTTGTAAGTATGATCAAAGGATGCATCGCGGTTTCTCTGGGCTTGCTGCTGCTTACCGGCTGCCGGTCACACCCTGAAATTCCGGTAAGCGACGCGCAGTCGCTGGTGATGGAGTCCACGGTTCTGGCGGCGGGCGTCACCGCAGAGCCGCCTGAACTGACGGCGTCTGATATCCAGCCATCAGCCTCTTCCCGCGTCTATAACGAAAGGCAAGAGCCCATAACCGTTCATTATCGGTTTTACTGGTATGACGCGCGGGGGTTGGAGATGCATCCGCTGGAGGCGCCGCGTAGCGTAACCATACCCGCGCGTTCGTCGGTAACGCTATTTGGCAGCGCCAATTATCTGGGGGCGCATAAGGTCAGGCTTTATCTTTATTTGTGAGGAGTGAATTTTGATGACAAAAATGCATCGCTACGCTGCCATTGCTGCGCTGGCGATATTTCTCTCCGGGTGTATGGCGCAACGTCAACCTGCGCCAGTTGAAGAGGTAAAACCAGCGCCAGAACAACCCGCGCAGCCGCCTGTTGTGCCGTCTGTGCCAACCATTCCACAGCAACCGGGGCCGATCGAACATGAAGATCAAACGGGCCAGCCAGCGCCTAAGGTGCGCCACTATGACTGGAACGGCGCGATGCAACCGCTGGTCAGCAAAATGTTGCAGGCTGATGGCGTGACGGCCGGAAACGTATTGCTTGTCGACAGCGTGAATAACCGGACGAATGGGTCGTTAAATGCGAACGAGGCAACGGAAACGTTACGTAATGCGCTGGCGAACAACGGTAAATTTACTCTGGTCTCCGTACAGCAACTCTCGATGGCAAAACAGCAGTTAGGGTTGTCTCCGCAGGATAGTCTGGGAACGCGCAGTAAAGCTATTGGCATTGCGCGCAATGTCGGGGCGCAATATGTACTTTACTCCAGCGCATCCGGTAACGTTAACGCGCCTGCATTACAGATGCAGTTAATGCTGGTGCAAACTGGCGAGATAATCTGGTCAGGTAAAGGTGCGGTCCAACAACAATAATCCCTTAACGCGCGACGAGATCCTGTCGCGCTATTTTCCCCAGTATCGTCCCGCCGTCGCCGCATCGCAGGGGCTAAGCGGCGGGAGCTGTATTATTGCCCACGATACTCACCGTGTCGTGCTGCGCCGTCATCACGACCCCGACGCTCCACCAGCCCATTTTTTACGTCATTACCGCGCCTTATCCCAATTGCCGGCCAGTCTTGCGCCGCGAGCGCTTTTTTATACGCCAGGCTGGATGGCGGTAGAATATCTGCATGGTGTGGTAAATTCCGCTCTGCCAGATGCCGACGAACTGGCGGCCTTACTGTATCATTTGCATCAACAGCCGCGTTTTGGCTGGCGTATCGCGCTATCGCCACTATTGGCGCAGTACTGGTCGTGTTGCGATCCGGCAAGGCGTACGCCGTTTTGGTTGCGGCGGCTCAAACAGTTGCAAAAAAACGGTGAACCTCGCCCGCTGCGGCTCGCGCCTTTGCATATGGATGTCCATGGCGACAATATAGTATTAACGTCCGCCGGGTTGAGACTGATTGACTGGGAGTATGCCGGTGACGGCGATATTGCGTTGGAGCTGGCGGCAGTATGGGTTGAGGATGAACGCCAGCACCGACAACTGGCAAACGCTTATGCCGCGTGCGCGCGAATCGACGCCCGGCAGCTATGGCGACAGATACGATTATGGCACCCCTGGGTCATTATGCTAAAAGCAGGGTGGTTCGAATACCGCTGGCGACAAACCGGCGAGCAACAATTTATCAGGTTGGCCGATGAAACCTGGCGCCAGCTACGTATGAAAGGATAAGGAGAGCAGTGTGGGCCCAGTAATGTTGAATGTCGAAGGATGTGAGCTGGATGCGGAGGAGCGCGAGATACTGGCGCATCCGCTGGTTGGCGGGCTTATTCTGTTCACGCGTAATTACCATGACCCGGAACAGCTGCGCGAATTAGTGCGCCAGATTCGGGCGGCATCGCGTAACCATCTGGTGGTGGCCGTCGATCAGGAAGGCGGGCGCGTACAGCGTTTCCGTGAAGGGTTTACCCGCCTGCCCGCGGCGCAATCTTTTTTTGCGCTGCATGGGCTGGAAGAGGGGGGACGACTGGCGCAGGAGGCAGGGTGGCTGATGGCCAGCGAAATGATCGCGATGGATATTGATATCAGTTTTGCGCCAGTGCTGGACGTCGGGCATATCAGCGCGGCAATTGGCGAGCGTTCTTATCATGCCGATCCCGCAAAAGCGTTGGCAATGGCAACACGCTTTATTGACGGTATGCATGACGCCGGGATGAAAACGACCGGTAAGCATTTCCCCGGCCACGGCGCGGTCACGGCGGACTCCCACAAAGAGACGCCGTGCGATCCACGTCCTGAAACGGACATCCGTGGCAAAGATATGTCGGTGTTCCGCACGCTGATTAGCGAGAATAAACTGGATGCGATTATGCCTGCCCACGTGATCTACCGCGCTATCGATCCGCGTCCGGCAAGCGGTTCGCCGTACTGGCTGAAAACTGTGCTGCGTCAGGAGCTAGGCTTTGACGGCGTCATTTTCTCCGACGATCTGTCTATGGAGGGCGCGGCGATTATGGGCAGCTATGCTGAGCGCGCTCAGGCGTCGCTGGATGCGGGTTGCGATATGATTCTGGTCTGCAATAATCGTAAAGGCGCAGTCAGCGTGCTGGATAATCTGTCGCCGATCAAAGCAGAGCGTGTTACACGTTTGTATCATAAAGGTTCATTTTCACGCCGGGAGCTCATGGACTCAGCACGCTGGAAAACAGCCAGCGCCCAGCTCAACCAGTTACATGAACGCTGGCAGGAAGAAAAAGCAGGTCATTAACTCGAGTTTTCGTGAGGGTGCCAGATGATTATTTATTTACACGGTTTTGATTCAAATAGTCCGGGCAACCATGAAAAAGTGTTGCAATTACAGTTTATCGACCCGGATGTTCGGCTGGTAAGCTACAGTACGCGGCATCCTAAGCACGATATGCAGCATCTGCTGAAAGAAGTGGACAAAATGTTGCAGTTGAATGTGGACGAGCGCCCTTTAATCTGTGGCGTGGGGCTGGGCGGTTACTGGGCGGAGCGGATTGGCTTTTTGTGCGATATCCGTCAGGTGGTTTTTAACCCGAACCTGTTCCCCTATGAAAACATGGAGGGGAAAATCGATCGCCCGGAAGAATATGCGGACATCGCTACAAAGTGCGTGACCAACTTTCGCGAAAAAAATCGCGATCGTTGTCTGGTGATCCTCTCGCGTCATGACGAAGCGCTGGACAGCCAACGCTCAGCGCAAGCGCTTCACCCGTATTATGAAATTGTGTGGGATGAGGAACAGACTCACAAATTCAAAAATATTTCGCCGCACTTGCAACGTATCAAAGCGTTTAAAACGCTGGGGTAACGCCCCCGGCAATATGGCGTTATCAGTGACCGGATAACCAGCCTTGCGGCTGGTTTTTTTATGCTCAATTCTCGCAAACTGTCTATCTTTTCAGCATGAAAACTTGATGCACATCAATTTTGGTATGACCAATGCACCGTTCATGCTATTCTCATATCAGAAGCTTATTCTCATTAACGTAACTTGTTGTTAATTAAAGGCTATACCAATAACTTTTAATTAACAATTGGTTGATAAATTTAAGGGGGTCACGTTGACTACACCATTAAAAAAGATCGTGATTGTTGGCGGCGGCGCTGGCGGGCTGGAAATGGCGACGCAGTTAGGCCATAAACTGGGGCGCAAGAAAAAAGCGAAAATCACGCTGGTAGACAGAAATCACAGCCATCTGTGGAAACCATTGCTGCACGAAGTGGCGACTGGCTCTCTGGACGAAGGCGTGGATGCGCTGAGCTATCTGGCCCATGCGCGCAATCATGGTTTCCAGTTCCAGCTGGGGTCGGTGATGGATATCGATCGCGAAGCGAAAACCATCACTATTGCCGAGTTGCGTGATGAAAAGGGCGAACTGCTGGTGCCGGAGCGCAAAATCGCGTATGACACGCTGGTGATGGCGCTGGGCAGCACCTCTAATGATTTCAACACGCCGGGCGTGAAAGAGCACTGTATCTTCCTCGATAACCCGCATCAGGCGCGCCGTTTTCACCAGGAGATGCTGAACCTGTTCCTCAAGTATTCGGCTAATCTGGGCGCGAACGGTAAGGTCAATATCGCCATCGTTGGCGGCGGTGCGACGGGGGTTGAGCTGTCGGCTGAACTGCATAATGCGGTAAAACAGCTGCATAGCTATGGTTATAAGGGGCTGACCAACGACGCGCTGAACGTGACGTTGGTTGAGGCTGGCGAGCGTATTCTGCCTGCGTTGCCGCCGCGTATCTCCAGCGCCGCGCATAATGAACTGACCAAACTGGGCGTTCGCGTGTTGACGCAAACTATGGTCACCAGCGCCGACGAAGGCGGTCTGCATACGAAAGAAGGTGAATATATTCAGGCCGATCTGATGGTGTGGGCGGCGGGTATCAAAGCGCCAGATTTTATGAAAGAAATTGGTGGTCTGGAAACGAACCGCATCAACCAACTGGTGGTGGAACCGACGCTGCAAACCACGCGCGATCCTGATATTTATGCGATTGGCGACTGCGCTTCCTGCGCACGTCCGGAAGGAGGTTTTGTGCCGCCTCGCGCTCAGGCGGCGCATCAGATGGCTACCTGCGCGATGAATAACATTCTGGCGCAGATGAATGGCAAACCGCTGAAAGCTTACCAGTATAAAGATCATGGATCGCTGGTCTCTCTGTCCAACTTCTCTACCGTGGGTAGTCTGATGGGGAACCTGACCCGCGGTTCAATGATGATTGAAGGACGTATCGCCCGCTTCGTGTATATCTCGCTATACCGTATGCACCAGATAGCGCTGCATGGATACTTTAAAACCGGCCTGATGATGCTGGTGGGCAGTATTAACCGCGTCATTCGTCCGCGCCTGAAACTGCATTAATTTCTCTGCGCCTCACCGGCTGCTCGCGCCGGTGAGCGCTTCTCCATCTCTTGCTTCGGAGTTGTCCGAATCCTTCAGCTTTACCGCCTCATCCCGCATTTTTCATCCTCATTCCGATTGGCTTTGTTCGCATACTGGTTGCAAAATTGTTACCAATAGCAACGAAGGAGGAACTCCCGTGAATAAATCAATGTTGGCGGGTATAGGGATTGGCGTAGCGGCTGCGCTGGGTGTGGCGGCAGTGGCCAGTCTCAACGTATTTGATCGTAGTCCGCAGTATGCGCAGGTGATATCGGCTAAACCGATTAAAGAGACGGTAAAAACGCCGCGTCAGGAGTGCCGTAATGTCACGGTCACGCATCGTAGACCGGTTCAGGACGAAAACCGTATTGCCGGCTCGGTGCTTGGCGCAGTAGCAGGCGGCGTGATTGGACATCAATTTGGCGGCGGTCGTGGTAAAGATGTGGCGACGGTCGTCGGGGCGCTGGGCGGCGGTTATGCTGGCAATCAAATCCAGGGATCAATGCAGGAAAGTGATACCTACACTACCACGCAGCAACGCTGTAAGACGGTGTATGACAAATCTGAAAAGATGCTTGGCTACGACGTGACCTACAAAATTGGCGATCAGCAGGGCAAAATCCGCATGGATAAAGACCCCGGAACGCAAATTCCCCTCGACGGCAATGGCCAACTGGTTCTGAATAACAAAGCATAAAAAAGCTGTACTCTGCAAGTTAGCCCCTCATTCGCTCAGGCTGAGGGGCTTTTTTTATCCGAAGCTACGTCGTTCAGGGCTTGAGCAGTTCAGGCCAGATGCGCAGAGTCGTACGCGTAATTTGCATCAGTTGTTCGAAGGTGGCTCCTTCACGGGCGCTGATCGACATTCCCTGTAAAATACAGTTTATATATTCCGCGAGCGCCTGCGGGTTACAGTGCGCCGGAATTTCACCGCGCTCCTGACGTTGGCGCAGAAACTGGATGAGCGTCTGTTCCTGCATGGCGTGGCGTGATTTTACCGTGCGGGCGATATCGCGCGAGGAGGCGGCGAGGGTGGCGGACGTATTAATCATAAAGCAGCCAGCCGGCGTGTCTGTACTGGTAAAGCAGGCGGCAATTTCTGTGAAGTAATCTTCCAGCGCCGATTCCACGCTTTTCTCTTCACAAAAGAGCTGGGCTTCGTGCTTTGAGGCAAAGCGAGTGATGTAGCGATCCAGGACAGCGCGAAATAATCCTTCTTTGTTAGTGAATTCCGCATAGAGAGTAGGCGCTTTCGCCCCGGTAGCCTCTACGAGATCGGCAAGCGAAGTTGCTTCATAGCCGTGCTGCCAGAAGAGAGTCATGGCCTTATCAAGCGCGGCTTCCCTGTCGAACACTTTTGGTCGGCCACGGCTTTTCTTCGCGCAACTTGTGGTATCCGTTGTCATGATGCCGTTGTACCTGTTTAAAGAGCGGTCTCTCTATTATAAAAACAAACCACTTCTGGCTCCAGAGTATTCATTAGAAAAATAAATCAATTCTATTCACATGAAAAATAACATCTTTATAAATTATATAATGATCATTATAAAAATAGATTGACGTGTGATGTAGATCACATCTATGATTAATTTATCGATCGTTAAGTTAATTCTTACGACACCCATTCATCTGCTAAAGGTCATCACTATGAAAAACGTAAAAAACCTCATCGCTGCTGCGGTACTAAGTTCGCTCTCATTCGCCAGCTTCGCCGCCGTTGAAGTTCAGGCAACGCCAGAAGGTCAACAGAAGTTCGGCACCATTTCCGCGAATGGCGGCACGAATCTGGGCTCGCTGGAAGATCAGCTGGCGCAAAAAGCGCAGGAGATGGGGGCGAAGTCTTTCCGTATTACCTCTGTTACCGGCCCGAATACCCTCCACGGTACGGCGGTAATCTATAAGTAAGCATTAACCCTCATTAATGCCGCTGCGATTGCCACAATAAAAAGAGAAAGCCTCGCGATGCATCGCGAGGCTTTTTTGTCGGTCAGCTATTCACGCTTACAGCGACTGCGGTTTCGCCTCTGCTTGACGGGTTACATCCACCGGCATTCCGGAGCGCACTTCCATAACATGTTCCATCACCGCGGCGTCGGTCTGCGGCGCGTCCTTAAAGGTCTGCATCGGGCCATTCAGCACAATCGGCAACACCTGCGGATCGTCGCCTATATTTTTAGACAGCGGCTGATGAACTTCCACCAGTCGCACGCCGCCTGGCTCCACCGAGGCTTTAATCGGCGTATTGATAATATTCACTTTGGTTCCCGGCGTGACTTGACGGAACAATGTCTCTATATCACCGTCGCGCAGACGGATACAGCCGGAACTGACGCGCATACCAATGCCAAAATCGGCATTCGTGCCATGTAACAGATAGACGCCGCCGTAGGCCGCTAAACGAATCGCGTGATGCCCCATTGGGTTATCGGGACCGGCAGGCACCACGGCGGGGAGATCGATGCCTTGCGCTTTATAACGGGCGCGAATATTGGCGGTCGGCGTCCAGGTTGGATTGGCGCGTTTATCCGAAATGGTCGTCACCATCGTTGGCGTCAGGGTATCGCCGCCCAGTTGGCCAATCCCGATAGGGTAGACCGTGACCGTATTTTTCCCCGGTTGATAATAGTAAAGCCGTAATTCCGCGAGGTTAATGACGATACCTTCACGTGGCGCGTCCGGTAGCAGCGTTTGCAGCGGAATCGTCAGCACGCTGCCTGCGCGTGGCACGTAAGGATCAATGCCGGGGTTGGCCTGTAACAGGGCTAAAAAGCCCACGTTATATTTTTTGGCGATCGCCTCCAGCGAGCCGCCGTCGTCTTCAACGACATGGAATTTATTTTCTCCCACCAGTCGACTGCCGGGGGGCGGAAGAGGCCACGTATTCGCCTGCGCGGGAAGGGCAAGCATGATGGTCGCGGTAAGCGCAAGCAACGCCCACCAGCGAGAGAGTCGCGTATTGTTGAACATTATAATAAACCCATGATTATTATGTGGTTATTTTTATAAAAGAGGAAATAAGAATTATGGCGGTTGGCTGTGTCTGGAACTGCAGGGAAGTGCAAAGAATTTGTAAAGATTAGGCCGGACGCAGAGTAATGACGCCCGGCCTGACGCTTATGCAATAGCGTTTTCTTCCAGTTGCTGCATGAACTGGCGTACCCAGTCTATACGCGTTTTACGTTCGCTTAAATCCTGAATAAACTTGAGGCGCGTCGGACCATCCAGACGGAAATGCTGCGGCTGTTTTTGCAGCAACCCGATAAGCCAGGCGGGGTCAACGTGGTTTTTCTCGGCGAACTCAATCGTTCCGCCTTTCTCGTTACCCTCCAGTTTTCGGATGCCGAGCTTTTGCGCCTGTTGGCGCAGGCGGGCGATATCCAGCAGATTACGCGCCGGATCGGGCAGCAGGCCGAAGCGATCGATCAATTCCACTTTGATCTCCTCCAGCTCGTTTTCGTTCTTCGCGCTGGCAATGCGTTTATAGAATGACAGCCGGGTATTAACATCCGGAATAAAATCATCCGGCAGTAACGACGGCATTCGCAGCTCGACTTCCGTTTGCTGACTGGTGAGATCTTCCAGCGAGGGTTCGCGGCCTGCTTTCAGCGCATCAACGGCGTTTTCCAACAGTTCCATGTAGAGTGAGAAGCCAATGGTTTCCATTGAGCCGCTTTGCTCTTCGCCTAGCAGTTCGCCCGCGCCGCGGATCTCCAGATCGTGGGTCGCCAGCGCAAACCCGGCGCCTAAATCCTCCAGCGACGCAATCGCCTCCAGCCGTTTTTGCGCATCGGTGGTCATGGCCTTAGGATGTGGCGTCAACAGCCAGGCGTAGGCCTGGTGGTGCGAGCGCCCAACGCGGCCACGCAGCTGGTGCAACTGCGCGAGGCCGAAATGATCCGCGCGTTCAATGATGATCGTGTTAGCGGTGGGAATGTCGATCCCCGTTTCGATAATGGTAGTACACACCAGCACGTTAAAACGTTGATGGTGGAAATCATTCATGACCCGTTCCAGCTCACGTTCGCGCATCTGCCCGTGGCCTATAGCGATTCGCGCTTCCGGCACCAGTTCCGCCAGCCGCTCTGCGGCTTTCTGAATATTTTCGACGTCATTGTACAAATAGTAAACCTGACCGCCGCGCAGGATTTCACGCAGAATCGCTTCCCTTACTACCAGGCTATCATACTCGCGGACAAAGGTTTTTACCGCCAGACGACGGGCAGGGGGGGTGGCGATAATGGAGAGATCGCGCATACCGCTCATCGCCATATTCAGCGTCCGCGGGATCGGCGTCGCCGTGAGCGTCAGAATATCGACATCGGCGCGCATCGCCTTAATTCGCTCTTTGTGGCGCACGCCGAAACGGTGCTCTTCATCGACAATCAGCAGGCCGAGGTCGCGCAGCTTCACATCGCTTTGTAGCAGTTTATGCGTACCGATCAGAATATCGATCTTACCCTCGGCGGCTTCCGCCAGGATTTGCGTCTGCTCTTTGGCGCTGCGAAAGCGGGACAGCATCTCAATGCGTACCGGCCAGTTGGCGAAACGGTCGCGGAAGTTGTCATAGTGTTGCTGCGCCAGCAGCGTGGTCGGCACCAGTACCGCTACCTGTTTATGGTTTTCCACCGCCAGGAACGCGGCGCGCATCGCCACTTCGGTTTTGCCGAAGCCGACGTCGCCGCACACCAGCCTGTCCATCGCCAGCGGTTGGCACATATCGCTCAATACGGCGTTAATCGCCTGTGCCTGATCGGGCGTCGTTTCAAACGGGAAGCTGTCGCAGAATAACTGATACTGCTCACGATCATGCTTAAAGGCAAAACCCTCTTTTGCCGCCCGTTGCGCATAAATATCCAACAGTTCCGCTGCGACATCGCGCACTTTTTCCGCCGCTTTCTGCCGGGCGCGCGACCAGGCGTCGCCGCCCAGTTTATGCAGCGGCGCACTTTCTTCCGCGCCGCCAGCATAGCGGCTAATCAGATGCAATGAGGAGACCGGCACATACAGTTTGGCGTCATTGGCGTAGGTGAGCATCAGATACTCACCCTTGATGCCGCCAGCCTCCAGAGTGGTCATGCCGGCATAGCGTCCGACGCCGTGCTCCAGATGCACTACCGGTTGACCGACGTGGAGCTCCGCCAGGTTACGAATCAACGTATCCGGGTTGATCGTGCGGCGGGAATCCAGGCGGCGACGCGCGACCCGTTCACCCAGGAGATCGCTTTCACAAATCAGCGCCAGATTGCGTTGGGTGTCGATAAAGCCATGTTCTGCGGCGCCAATCATCAGATAGCGTCCCGCATCCTGCGCCTCGTCCAGGCGTAATATCCGCTTCGGCGCGATTTTTATGCGGGCCAGGAGTTCTCCCAGCGCTTCGCGACGTCCTTCGCTTTCCACCGAAAAAATCACCGGACCGCTGAAAGATTCGAGGAACTTACGCAGCGCGTCCAGCGGCGCTTTCTGCTGCGCCTGGATAGCCAAATCCGGTAATTTCTGGAAACCGAGATTGGTATTGGCGGCTTTTTCCGGCAGATGGTCGGTTTTAAGCTGGAGGCGAGGCCAGCGTTTAAGCTCGGAAAAGAGCTCATCCACTCGTAGCCAGAGGGCTTCCGGCGGCAAAAGCGGGCGCATAGGATCGACGCCACGATTTTCAAAACGCGCCAGCGTATCGGCCTGAAAGCGTTCGGCGCTGGTTTCCAGCGAGCCGGTATTCACCACCAGAGTATTGGCGGGGAAGTAGCTAAATAATGGCGGTAACGGTTCGCTGAAAAAGAGCGGCTGCCAGTATTCGATCCCGGCGGGCAGAGTGCCTTTGCTGACCTGCTGATAGATGTGCTCGGCGTCGCGTTTTACCTCAAAGGTATCGCGCCACTGGCTACGGAAAAGCTCAATAGCGGCTTTGTCGGTAGGAAATTCGTGCGCGGGCAACAAATTGATGGCCTCGACCTCCTCCAGCGTACGCTGGGTATCCGCGTCAAACAGACGCAGGCTGTCGATTTCATCATCAAAAAAGTCGAGGCGATAAGGCTGTTCGCTGCCCATCGGAAAGAGATCCAACAGCGCGCCGCGCGTCGCGTATTCGCCATGCTCCATCACCTGATCGACATGCCGATAACCGGCGCTGTCAAGCTGCGCGCGCAGAGCGTCGCGGGACAGCCGCTGGCCTTTTTTCATCACCAGCGCATGACCATGCAGATAGCTATGTGGACAAACGCGCTGCATCAGGGTGTTTACCGGTACAATCAAGACTCCGCGCTGCATCGACGGCAACTGGTAGAGCGTGGACAGGCGCGAAGAGATAATTTCCTGATGCGGGGAGAAGCTGTCATACGGTAGCGTTTCCCAGTCCGCCAGGTTCATCACCATCTGATCGGTAAACTGGCGGATTTCATCATGCAATCGCAGAGCATTTTGCATGTCAGGCGCTATGAGTACCACCGGACCGGCATGGCGTTCGGCTATCTCCGCCACCAGCGTAGCGCAGGCGGCACCGGTAAGTTCGCCCAACTGGCGCTGATCGCCCGCTTTTGTCGGCAGCGTGTAACGTTGTTTTTCAGGCATAACGGTTGTCAGTATCTCTTTTTGTTTTACGCCGCACTCTACGCGTCACCCTTCAGGCTGTTTCATGGTTGGCTGCGCGCCAGGACAGCATGAAGGACTCAGGTATTCAGGGGCATATGACTGATAAGCAATGTTCTTTATTATCCGCGATCGTTGTTTATTAGCAAATTGAATCCGCCGGATAATACGCCGAACAGGTAAAGTATGAACATGTAAGTGACTTGATTTGTCGGCCTTTTTCAGAATAACGCTGACGAACTCTTACGGTTCAGACATTTACGCATTCCGCTTTCGCTTATATACTCGGGACTTTGCTAACAGCAACCAGACGGATTACATGTATCAACCTGTCGCTCTATTCATCGGCCTGCGTTACATGCGCGGGCGTGCAGCAGATCGCTTCGGTCGCTTCGTTTCCTGGCTTTCCACTATCGGCATTACCCTGGGGGTGATGGCGCTGGTCACGGTATTGTCGGTGATGAACGGTTTTGAGCGCGAACTGCAAAATAACATTCTTGGTTTGATGCCTCAGGCCATCCTCTCTGCTGAACATGGCTCTCTTAACCCGAATCAGATGCCGGAAAAAGCGGTGAATCTGCAAGGCGTTAACCGTATTGCGCCGCTGACGACGGGCGATGTCGTACTGCAAAGCGCGCGTAGCGTTGCGGTTGGCGTGATGTTAGGTATCGATCCGGCGCAAAAAGATCCATTAACGCCGTATCTGGTCAATGTGAAGCAAAGCGAATTACAGCCGGGTAAGTATAATGTCATCCTCGGCGAGCAGCTCGCCGGACAGTTAGGGGTCAACCGCGGCGATCAGATTCGGCTAATGGTGCCATCTGCCAGCCAGTTTACGCCAATGGGACGTCTGCCCAGCCAGCGTCTGTTTACGGTGATTGGCACATTTGCCGCCAATAGCGAGGTCGATGGCTATGAAATGCTGGTCAATATTCAGGACGCGTCGCGTTTAATGCGCTATCCGGCAGGCAATATTACCGGCTGGCGTCTGTGGCTGGATGAACCGCTGCAAGTCGATACCCTCAGCCAACAGACGCTGCCGCAAGGCACGAAGTGGCAGGACTGGCGCGAACGCAAAGGCGAGTTGTTCCAGGCTGTGCGCATGGAAAAGAACATGATGGGATTGTTGCTGAGTCTCATCGTGGCAGTCGCGGCTTTTAACATTATTACTTCGTTGGGCCTGATGGTCATGGAGAAGCAGGGCGAAGTGGCGATTTTACAAACTCAAGGGCTGACGCCGCGACAAATTATGATGGTCTTTATGGTGCAGGGCGCCAGCGCCGGGATTATCGGCGCGCTGTTGGGCGCCGCGCTGGGCGCATTGCTTGCCAGCCAACTGAATAACCTGATGCCGATCATCGGCGCGTTTCTGGATGGCGCTGCGTTGCCCGTGGCGATAGAGCCGTTACAGGTGATCGTTATCGCTCTGGTGGCAATGGCCATCGCGCTGCTTTCTACGCTTTATCCTTCCTGGCGCGCTGCCGCCACTCAACCCGCTGAGGCTTTACGTTATGAATAAGATCCTGTTGCAATGCGACAACCTGTGCAAACGCTATCAGGAAGGCACCGTACAAACCGACGTGTTGCACGATATCAGCTTCAGTATCGGCGAAGGCGAAATGATGGCGATCGTCGGCAGTTCCGGTTCGGGTAAAAGTACGTTGCTGCATCTGTTAGGCGGGCTGGATACGCCTACCTCTGGCGATGTGATTTTTAGCGGCCAGCCGATGAGCAAACTCTCTTCTGCGGCAAAAGCGGAATTACGTAACCAGAAACTGGGGTTTATCTATCAGTTTCATCATCTCCTGCCGGATTTTACGGCGCTGGAAAACGTGGCGATGCCATTATTGATTGGCAAAAAGAAACCGGCGGAGATTGATGCTCGGGCGCGAGAAATGCTGCACGCCGTAGGGCTGGAGCATCGCGCAACCCATCGACCTTCGGAACTTTCCGGCGGTGAGCGCCAGCGTGTCGCGATAGCGCGCGCGTTGGTGAATAATCCGCGTCTGGTACTGGCGGATGAGCCGACCGGTAATCTGGATGCGCGTAATGCCGACAGTATTTTTGAGCTTTTGGGCGAGTTAAATCGTCTGCAGGGAACCGCGTTTCTGGTGGTGACTCACGATTTGCAACTGGCGAAACGTATGAGCCGCCAGCTTGAGATGCGCGATGGCCGCCTGACGGCGGAACTGAGTCTGATGGGGGCGGAGTAATGGCGTCGCCTTTATCATTGTTAATTGGCTTGCGTTTCAGCCGTGGACGGCGGCGCGGCGGTATGGTTTCGCTCATTTCCGTCATTTCTACCATCGGTATCGCGCTGGGCGTGGCGGTATTGATTGTCGGTTTAAGCGCGATGAACGGTTTCGAACGCGAGTTAAATAACCGTATTCTGGCGGTGGTTCCGCACGGGGAGATTGAAGCGGTCAATCAGCCGTGGACCAACTGGCGTGAAGCGCTGGCAAAAGTGCAGAAGGTGCCGGGCATTGCCGCCGCCGCGCCGTATATCAATTTTACCGGCCTGGTAGAGAGCGGAGCGAATTTGCGCGCCATTCAGGTTAAAGGCGTCGACCCTAAGCAAGAGCAGCAGCTTAGCGCGTTACCGTCATTTGTGCAAAATCACGCCTGGGATCATTTCAAAGCGGGCGAGCAGCAGATCATTATCGGTAAAGGCGTCGCCGATGCGCTGAACGTGAAACAGGGCGACTGGGTGTCCATCATGATCCCCAATGCGAATGCCGACCATAAGCTGCTCCAGCCCAAACGCGTGCGTTTGCATGTCATCGGGATTCTGCAACTGAGCGGCCAGCTCGATCACAGCTTCGCCATGATCCCGCTTGAGGATGCGCAGCAGTATCTGGATATGGGGTCCAGCGTTTCCGGTATCGCGCTTAAAGTCCACGACGTGTTTAATGCGAACAAACTGGTGCGTGACGCGGGTGAGGTGACTAACAGCTATGTCTACATTAAGAGCTGGATCGGCACCTACGGCTATATGTATCGCGATATCCAGATGATTCGCGCCATTATGTATCTGGCGATGATTCTGGTGATCGGCGTGGCCTGTTTTAATATCGTTTCCACCTTAGTGATGGCGGTAAAAGACAAAAGCGGCGACATTGCGGTATTAAGAACGCTGGGGGCGAAAGATGGTTTGATTCGTGCCATTTTCGTCTGGTACGGGCTACTGGCGGGTTTGCTGGGCAGCTTGATTGGTGTGGCGATCGGCGTTGTCGTTTCACTTCAGCTTACCGCCATTATTAATGGGATTGAAAAGGCGATCGGGCATCAGTTTTTGTCCGGCGATATCTATTTTATCGACTTCCTGCCATCCGAATTACATTGGCTGGACGTTGTTTACGTACTGGTCACGGCGTTGTTGTTAAGCTTACTGGCGAGCTGGTATCCGGCGCGGCGGGCGAGCAACATTGACCCTGCGCGAGTATTGAGCGGCCAGTAATCGCGGAATATAAAAACAAGGAGCGGTGATGTATTACGGGTTTGACATTGGCGGAACAAAGATTGCGTTAGGCGCATTTGACTCAACGCGGCGGCTGCAGTGGGAAAAACGGGTTCCCACGCCCCATACCAGCTATAGCGCCTTTTTAGACGCCGTGTGCGAACTGGTCGCGGAAGCCGACCAGCGATTTGGCGTAAAAGGGTCGGTAGGGATTGGCATACCCGGTATGCCGGAAACTGAAGACGGCACGCTGTACGCCGCGAATGTCCCGGCAGCCAGCGGTAAGCCGTTGCGCGCCGATCTCAGCGCCCGACTGGATCGCGATGTGCGTCTGGACAATGACGCTAACTGTTTTGCCTTGTCCGAAGCCTGGGATGATGAATTCACGCAATATCCTTTGGTTATGGGGCTTATCCTCGGCACCGGCGTCGGCGGTGGCCTAGTGCTAAACGGGAAGCCGATTACCGGTCAGAGCTATATCACCGGCGAGTTTGGCCATATGCGTTTGCCGGTTGACGCGCTAACGTTGATGGGGTTTGATTTTCCTCTCCGCCGTTGTGGATGCGGCCAGATGGGCTGCATTGAGAATTATCTGTCCGGGCGTGGGTTTGCGTGGCTATATCAGCATTATTATGATCAATCGCTGCAGGCGCCGGAGATTATCGCGTTGTGGGAGCAGGGTGATGAGCAGGCGCACGCGCATGTTGAGCGCTATCTGGATTTACTGGCGGTTTGTCTGGGGAATATACTGACGATTGTCGATCCCGATTTATTGGTGATCGGCGGCGGACTATCGAACTTTACGGCAATAACAACGCAACTGGCGGAAAGACTGCCGCGCCATCTCCTCCCTGTTGCCCGCGCGCCGCGCATTGAGCGTGCGCGGCATGGGGATGCAGGTGGGATGCGCGGTGCTGCTTTTTTACATCTTACCGACTAATCAAAAAAAGAGGTTGTTATGCAGTCGCGTCGGTTTCATCGATTAAGCCGCTTTCGTAAAAATAAACGTCTGTTGCGTGAACGTCTGCGCCAGCGGATCTTTTTCAGAGACAGAGTGGTGCCGGAAATGATGGAAAACCCAAGAGTATTAGTCCTTACAGGTGCAGGAATTTCTGCAGAGTCTGGTATTCGTACGTTTCGCGCGGCGGATGGCCTTTGGGAAGAGCATCGGGTTGAAGATGTGGCCACGCCGGAAGGATTCGCCCGTAATCCGGGGCTGGTGCAGACATTTTATAATGCCCGCCGTCAGCAGCTTCAACAGCCGGAAATACAACCCAATGCGGCGCATCTAGCGTTAGCGAAGCTTGAAGAAGCGCTTGGCGATCGCTTTTTGCTGGTGACGCAAAACATCGACAATTTGCATGAACGCGCGGGCAATCGCAACATCATTCATATGCATGGCGAGCTGTTGAAGGTGCGCTGTTCGCAAAGCGGCCAGATTCTGGAATGGAACGGCGATGTGATGCTGGAAGATAAATGTCACTGCTGCCAGTTCCCGGCGCCGCTACGTCCGCACGTGGTGTGGTTTGGCGAGATGCCGCTTGGCATGGATGAAATTTATATGGCGCTGTCGATGGCGGATATTTTTATCGCCATTGGCACATCCGGTCATGTCTATCCGGCTGCGGGTTTTGTGCATGAAGCAAAACTGCACGGCGCACATACGGTGGAACTGAATCTTGAGCCAAGCCAGGTCGGCAGCGAGTTTGAAGAGAAGCACTACGGCCCGGCAAGCCAGGTTGTGCCGGAATTTGTTGATAAATTCCTGAAAGGGCTGTAGTGCTGTTTGCCCGGTAACGCCTTATCCGGCCTACATTTCACGTTACGTTCATCTGTAGGCCTGACAGGCGCTTTGGCTGAATTAGCGTCCTGCTTTTAGCTTCTGATAATACTCTTCATAAATGGCGCTGGCGTCGCCGACATCGTTTTGCCACTCGCCTTTGCTGATGGTTTGCGCATCCGGATAGAGCGACTTATCATTGGCGACCTCCGGGCTTAACAGCTTACGCGCCGCCAGGTTGGGGGTAGGGTAGCCGATGGTTTCTGCCACCTCTTTCGCGACGTCAGGACGCAGCAGGAAGTTGATTAGCTTCAGCGCGCCCTCTTTATTTTTCGCGTTCGCCGGAATAGCCAGGCTGTCCATCCAGAAAATACCGCCTTCCTTCGGCCAGACGACCTCCAGCGGCGTGCCAGCCTGACGAGCAACGAAGGCCGAACCGTTCCACACCATACCCAGGTTGACTTCCCCTTCCATATACGGATTCGCCGGATTATCGGAGTTGAAGGCCGCTACGTTCGGCATCAGTTTTTTCAACTCTTCATATGCCGCTTCGATCTCTTTCGGATCGGTAGTGTTACCGGAATAACCTAGCTTGCGCAGCGCCATCTGGAAGACTTCTCGCGCATCGTCGGTTAAAAGCAGGCTGTTTTTATATTCCGGTTTCCACAAGTCAGCCCAGCTGGTAATGGTTTTTGGATCGATAGCATCGCTGTTCACGCCAATCGCCGTTGCGCCCCAGATATACGGAACAGAATAATCGTTGTTGGGGTCAAACGGTTTGTTGAGCATTTCCGGATCGAGGTTGTGGAAATTGGTTAATTTCGACTTATCGATCTTCTGGATCATGCCTTCTTTGCGCATTTTGTCGACATAGTATGTAGAAGGAACAACCAGGTCATACGCGCCATCTTTATAGGTTTTGAGTTTGGCATACATGGTTTCGTTCGACTCGTAGGTCGAATAAATCACCTTAATGCCTGTCTCTTTAGTGAACTGTTCCAGCAGGCCCGGCGGTACATACTCAGTCCAGTTATAGAAATAGAGCGTGTCGTTGTCGGAGGCATGAGCGGCACTCATACCCAGCGCCAGGGCGCCCGCCGCGAGCAGGTGGCGTGACCATTTTTTCATTTAACGTCCCCTGAATTACGGGCCTTATCGGCCCTTGGTTTTATCACGAGCAATAAGCTGGCTGGCAATGACCATTACCAGAGACAGCACCAATAAAACGGTCGCCAGCGCGTTCACTTCTGGTGAAACGCCGACTTTTACCATGGAATAAATCTTTAAGGGTAAAATTTCATAGCCCGGCCCGGTGACAAACGACGAGACCACTACATCGTCCATCGACAACGTAAAGCTCAGCAACCAGCCCGCCGCCACCGCCGGCATCGCCAGCGGCAGAATGATTTTGCGTAAAATCGTTACCTCACTGGCCCCCAGGTCTTTTGCGGCTTCCAGCATTCTGACATCAAAGCCTTTCAGGCGCGAATAGACCGTGACGACCACAAACGGCAGGCTAAAGGTGATGTGCGAGAACAGCAACGACCAAAAGCCCAGTTGAATGCCGAGTAACATAAACAGCACCAGCAGGGAGATCGCCATCACGATATCCGGCGACATCATTACTACAAACAGCATCCCGCTGACGAATGGCTTCCCGCGAAAGCGGTAGCGATAAAGCGCCACCGCGGTTAACGAGCCAATCAACGTGGCGAAGGTCGCTGAAAAAATCGCCATCGTCAGTGAATGTTGAGCGGCCTGCAACAGACTGTCGTTATTGACCAGTAGTTCGTACCATTTAGTGGTAAAGCCCTGCCAGTTAATGCCGAACCGCGAACTGTTGAAGGAGTTCACGATCAGAATAATGATGGGAATATACAGATACGCATAGATGGCAGTCATGAAACCGCCACGGAGCAGCCGACCGATCATTCAAGTTCCACCTTCTTATTCAGAGGATGGGGTGCTTTTAGAGTATTGAAAATGATCAATTTTTTCTCTTCTCCAAACTCTCTCCAAAACGTCTCGCGGTTATCAGCAGCCAGGAAGAAGCAAGCTGCCGCTTGAAGCCGCGAATTTTACAACAAATTGCCAGACGAGCGGGGAAAAAAAGGCCATTTAAATGACTATTCTCATCCGATCCGGTCATATGCGGCATTATTGCGCCTGGCAAGAGGTTACTCAGTAGGCAAACAGGAAGTACGTGAGTAAACCCTGAACGTGACGTCTGAGAAAGCGTCGTCTGATTTTATAAAAAACAACATAAACAGCCGCTTTGTTGTTCTGAGCGAACGTGTAGCGTGGTTAACTGTTCTTCCGCCATTTTTTGTATAGCCTGGGGGTCTATTCTAAAAATGGCGTGAAAAACCTGATCAGAGATGGCTTCGACTATCTCAGCTAACATACTTTGGCTGGTGCTGGGATCCGTTACGAGGAACGCCTGAAACGTCTTATCCGCTAGTAAAACCTCTTTTACCATTTTTTCAATAGGTATGTGGGTATGCGGTGGTGGTATTTCAAGCTGTTTTAATCCACACATCGCCATTGTTTCTAAAAATGCGTTTTGCTGAGTACTTTCGGATATATTCGCATGGTGTAAAATGCGCGTTGTCTTTTCAATCCCAGACTGAATTTTCGCTGCCAGGTAGGTTGCCTTTTCTTGCGCTTTCCACCCATCTAAATGTCCTTTTCTCAATTCAGTATATAAATACCCCTCTATGTTGTCTAATGGAACCGATAATATCGGCGCGCCAGCAGGATTGAGACATAATGTCGAAGGGAGGGGGTAGTCTACGATTTCGCTATATCTTCTCTTAATCATGGCCGTCATTTGTGGATGCGATTTTAAAATATCCGGGCGATCTTTCATTAAAAAATAAAGATTCCCCATGACTTCACAGCTAAAGGTATCGGTATTTTGAGTGATACGTAACAATTCGTTCTCTTTGTTTTGATCCATGATGCGAAGAATAATGGTGGCATCATTTTCATGAGGATTATGAACCTGAAATCTATCTCTTTGCGATGCGCAGGCTAACTCTTTCAACTCAAAAAAAATCTCTGTAAGCCGCTCTCGTGTGGGGGCGCGTTCGGCAAACAACATCTCATGTAGACAACGGTCCGCTTTTGCTTTGCCAGTAGAAAAAAAGAAGTCTTTAATTTTTTCCCATAAAACTTTCCACCATGCTTCTTTCGTATTCCTTGGGGAGTTGGTAAGGATTTCACTTTTTAAAAAACCATTCCCTATAGTAATCGGCATATTAATCTCACTTATACTGGAGTAAAAATGACTACATAATTGATTAAATCGACCCTTTTTATCTCAACTGCGGGCGTATCGGATATAATATAATTTTTAAAAGAGACTGGCAATCAGTATAAAACCTGAGAGCTTCGCGTATAAACGCATTACTGTCTGTGATAGCGTCGCTATAGGTAAAAATAAAAGAAGGACTACTGCGGATGATGTTGTAGATTTGCAATACTGGCGGCAACTTCTTTCATGCGTTTTTTATGCCGAAGGCATGAAGTTTACCCTTGAATAAACTTCATGCCTGGATGCGTGTGGATTTGTTAGCGTTGCGCAATTAATCGCTTATATCACTCACCTTCTTATTCAATAAGCGGGAAGCCCGCCAGTAAATCAACAGCATGAGTCCCATCACAATGGTCAGCGTAATGCTGGTAGCCGCGCCAAACGGCCAATCGCGAATATTCAGGAACTGTACCTTAATGATGTTACCAATCAGCAGGTTTTTCGCGCCACCCATTAAATCGGAGACGTAGAACAGGCCCATTGCCGGTAGCATCACGAGCAGGCAACCGGCGACAATGCCCGGCATGGTTAATGGAATAATGATGCGGATGAACGTTTGCATTTTACTGGCGCCGAGATCGCGTGCGGCCTCCAGTAGTGGTTTGTCGAGCTTCTCAATGCTGGAGTAGAGCGGCATGACCATAAATGGCAGCAAAATGTAAACCAGGCCGATAATAACGGCGCTCGGGGTGAACATGATGCGAATCGGTGTATCAATCACGCCCAGCCACAGCAGGAATTCATTGAGATAACCTTTAGTGCTCAGGAATATTTTCAGCCCATAGATGCGGATCAGTGAGTTGGTCCAGAAAGGAACAATCAGCAAAAACAGCAATAACGGACGTATCTTTTCCGGTAACTTCGCCAGAAACCAGGCAAAAGGATAGCCCAGCACCAGGCAGGAGAGGGTGGCGATCAGCGCCATATTCAGAGAGTGCAGGAGCACTTCAAAATAGAGCGGATCGAGCAGGCGCGCGTAGTTATCCAGCGTAAAGACCATCTTGACGAAACTGGCGTCGTCACGGGTCAGAAAGCTGGTGCCAATGATCATCAGGTTGGGCAGAAAAACAAATAACACAAGCCAACCGACGATAGTGACAATCACTACATTCTGGAATTTACTTGTGTTCTTCATCAGCCAGTACGACCTCCCAGCTTTCTACCCAACTAATGGCCATTTTTTGGTCAAGTGAATGGTCGAAGTCAGGATCGTCTTCGTTGAAGAATTCGCTGACCATCACCATTTTGCCATTTTCCAGTTCAACCACCGACTCCAGCGTCATACCTTTGTAATTGCGCTCGCGCACGTAGCCGATAAGCCCTTCGATGTGGTTATCATCGTTGATCTCTTCGACGCGTAGATCTTCCGGTCGCAGCAGGACGTTCAGTTTTTGGCCCGGTTCGACAGCGAAATTGACGTATATATTGCACTCCCGACCTTCTACGCTGGCGCGGACGCGCTGTTCATCAAGCCGTTCAATGACGGTTGCGTCAAAGCGGTTAATTTCGCCGATAAAACCGGCGACAAACAGGTTTTTTGGCTCTTCATAGATTTCACGCGGCGTGCCGTCTTGCTCAATCACGCCATTACGCATTACCACGATACGATCGGACATGGTGAGCGCTTCTTCCTGATCGTGAGTGACAAAAACAAACGTGATACCGAGTTTACGCTGTAATGCTTTAAGCTCGTTCTGCATTTGTTTGCGCAATTTATAGTCCAGCGCGGAAAGCGATTCATCCAGTAATAACAGGCGAGGTTTATTCACCACCGCGCGAGCGATAGCCACACGCTGCTGCTGTCCGCCGGAAAGCTGGTGCGGTTTACGTTGTGCAAACTCTTCAAGCTGCACCATACGCAGCGCATCGGTCACGCGAGGCGCTATCTCGGCGGCTGGCGTTTTTTGCATCCGTAAGCCAAACGCGACATTTTCAAACACCGTCATATGCGGAAATAAAGCGTAGCTTTGAAATACGGTATTTACATAACGATTTTCGGCGGGAACGTGGGTGATATCCTGGTTATCCAACATGATATGCCCGGCATCAACGGTTTCCAGGCCGGCAATCAGGCGAAGAACGGTTGTTTTACCACAGCCGGAAGGGCCAAGCAGCGTGAGGAATTCGCCATTGTTAATGGTCAAATCCAGTTGCGAAATGACCTCTTTGCCATCGAAACTTTTGCTAATTCCAGACAAAAGCACCAGCGGTGAAAGCGAACGCGGTTGATTATTCAATTTCTTACTCTGTCCCATGTAAACGCAACGGATGGCTGACCGCTGCGGGGTTTGTGGTTAACCACCTTAATCACTCTTAATGAGGGCGGTCATTCTACGGCAAACCACTGTGATCGCCAATCCTTGTTGCGAATTACTGACTTAGCTTTATAGTCAGAAAGCGTGTCAAAGTGAAATATTCTTGTTTGCAGGGATAAAAGTGACCTGACGCAATATTTGTCTTTTCTTGCTTATTAATAATGTTGTCACGAAAAGTGAGGGTGACTGCATGGATAAACTACTTGAGCGTTTTTTACACTACGTATCGCTGGATACCCAATCAACGTCGGGTGTTCGGCAGGTTCCCAGCACTGAGGGGCAGTGGAAGTTACTACGTTTGCTCAAACAGCAGCTCGAAGAGATGGGGCTGGTTAACATTACATTAAGTGAAAAAGGGACGTTGATGGCGACGCTCCCGGCCAATGTTGAGGGGGATATTCCCGCCATTGGTTTTATCTCCCATGTGGATACCTCTCCGGATTTCAGCGGTAAAAACGTTAACCCGCAGATTGTCGAGAATTATCGCGGCGGCGATATAGCATTAGGGATTGGCGATGAGGTGTTGTCACCCGTGATGTTCCCGGTACTGCATCAATTACTGGGACAGACGCTGATTACTACCGATGGTAAGACATTGCTGGGCGCGGACGATAAAGCCGGCGTTGCGGAGATCATGACCGCGCTGGCGGTGCTGAAAGGTAATCCTATTCCCCACGGTGAAATTAAAGTGGCGTTTACGCCTGACGAAGAGGTAGGGAAAGGCGCGAAGCACTTCGATGTTGAGGCCTTTGGCGCGCAGTGGGCCTATACGGTCGACGGCGGCGGCGTGGGCGAACTGGAGTTTGAAAACTTCAATGCCGCCTCGGTGAATATCAAAATCGTCGGCAATAACGTGCATCCCGGTACGGCAAAAGGCGTGATGGTCAATGCGCTGTCGTTGGCGGCGAGGATTCACGCGGAAGTGCCGGCGGATGAAGCGCCTGAAACCACCGAAGGTTACGAAGGGTTTTATCATCTGGCCAGCATGAAAGGCACCGTTGACCGGGCCGAAATGCACTACATCATTCGCGATTTCGACCGTAAGCAGTTTGAAGCGCGTAAACGCAAAATGATGGAGATTGCCAAAAAAGTCGGTAAGGGGCTGCATCCGGACTGCTATATCGAACTGGTGATTGAAGACAGTTATTACAATATGCGCGAAAAAGTGGTTGAGCATCCGCATATTCTCGATATCGCCCAGCAGGCCATGCGTGACTGTCATATTACGCCGGAGATGAAACCAATTCGCGGCGGTACAGACGGGGCGCAACTGTCGTTTATGGGCCTGCCGTGTCCTAATCTCTTTACCGGCGGATATAACTATCATGGTAAACATGAGTTTGTGACGCTGGAGGGGATGGAAAAAGCGGTACAGGTGATTGTACGTATCGCGGAGCTGACGGCGAAGCGCGGCCAGTAGCGAATGTTACGCATTGTGGTGAAGCGTTTTATTATTTATGGAGGGATATTTTCCGCCATCAATTTTTCTGCCTGGAGCGCCGAATATACGCCTTCCTGGTCCCAGCGCCAGCAACAATCTGCAGCATGTTTTATGACCGGCAATGAAACCTGCATGACGTTTATTGATGATGCGGTGAGGCTGGCCTCGCGGCAATATGGCAAACGCTCAATACAGCTTGTTCGTAGCCTGCTATTACAAAGTGATATTTATCAATGGCTGGGTAAACCTGAATTAACGCCGCAAATGCTGCTGCGAGCGCGGGCAATAATGAAAACATTTCCGGCGGGCACTTATCCGGGCGATCGGGCCGATATGTTTGAACACCTGGCGGCCTTTTATGTTTACAGTGACGATCGCCATATAGAGTATTCATCTACAGAGCAGTGGCGATACGAGATTAAGGTTGATTACCGTCAGCGAATAGCCTGGCAAGAGCAGGCATTAACGTGGCGTCTTAAAGACAAAAAGGCATCGACGGAGACATTGGTTTATACCTTAAACAGGATGCGCGATGCTTATTCTGATGCGCTGGAAGAGCGGGATGTCGAATGTGATAGTGCGCGTAAAGCCTATTATTTGGCGAAGATAGACGCAACGGAGCGGCAGTGGCTGAACGTTATTTTACGGGATAAAACCTGGGATAATCGTGAGCGCGTCGCCTCTTTTTTGCAGCAGAAAGCGGATATTGCTTATAATGCAGGGCATATTAGCGAGGCGATTAATGCGCTAAGTCAGGCGCTAAAAATTGAGCAAACGCTTTATGGCGCCGAATTCGGCGAAATGACGGTTGACAGCAATAATCTTGCTGGCTTTTATGCACAGGGCCATCATTATAAGGAAGCGAAAGATCTCTACCTTAAACTTATCGCGTATTACCAGAGCCGTTTAACGCCAATGGCGACGGTAATATCACGATTACGCTTTTATTTGCCCGAAAACATCGACCTGGACAGTACCTCCCCCTATCTCCCATTTCTGGAAGAATATAAACGTCGGCAGTCCGACGTATCCATGGTGTTGTATGGTATTTCGCTGCTTTATAAGAATAATCAACAGCTTGAACAAGCAAAAGACTTTGCGGAACGCGCCTTTGCGCTTGATGCCGTAGCTTATCCAGCAAAGATGCAGTATGAACGATTACAGCAACTGGCTAATATTGCCGAAGGTCTTGGAGATAACGTACTGGCGCGGCGCTATCGGCAAATGTCATTTCGCCATCGAATGGCCCACTCGATTTATCCGGGCGATCCGCAATATAACGATTTCGCCAAACCTGGTGGCGATCGTTGTGGATAGTTTGCGTCAGCCCGGCGGTCGCCGGGCATTGCGATGTTCTTATCCTTCGAAGAACCAGTACCCGCTATTCACCAGCGCCGCCAGCATCGCGAGGAAGGACGGGTCTTCCAGCGCATCGCCGAAGTTTTCAGCGGTCAGTGCAATATGACTGGCGAGCGCCTCCAGAGCGGGGCGATGCGGAGAGTCTATTTTTTCGCCATTCGTATAGACCTCATCGCCGATACGCAATACGCGAAGCCCGCCGAGACGTACTAATACCTCGCCTTGCTTTAAGGCATCGTAAATTTCATCAGGCTGATACGGCGGCTCCGGCGGCGCAATATCCAGTTCGTGGCGTGACTGAGAGAGAAACTCGCCAAGCCACTGTTGGAAATGCGCGGGTTGATTGATCAAATCGAGCATCATATTACGCAGTTTATCCATCTCCTGCGGCAGGATATCCGCCGGATGCTTGCGGGACGGCATATCCGGATCGCTGTAGTATGTATTGCCCAACTCCCGTTGCAGGACGTAATCGGCAAAACCGCTGATCAGCTCACGGCTATTGGGCGCGCGAAAACCGACCGAATAGTTCATGGCGTTTTCCAGCGCATAGCCTTCATGCGGGAATCCTGGCGGAATATACAGAATGTCGCCCGGCTCCAGCTCTTCATCAATAATGGCCTCGAACGGATCGACTTGTAACAGGTCGGGATGTGGGCAGTGCTGACGCATTTGCAGCTTTTCGCCCACGCGCCAGCGACGGCGACCGGCTCCCTGGATAATAAACACATCATACTGATCCAGATGCGGGCCAACGCCGCCGCCGGGAACGGAAAAGGAGATCATCAGATCGTCGATACGCCAGTCCGGCAGAGCGCGGAACGGGCGCATCAAGGCGGCGGCGGGTTCGTGCCAGTGGTTTACCGCCTGTACCAGCAGCGACCAGTTGCTCTCACCCAGATGATCGTAGCTTTCGAAAGGGCCATGGCTGACCTGCCATTTGCCATCCTGATGGCTAACGAGACGGCTGTCGATTTCGCTTTCCATCGCCAGCCCCGCCAGCTCATCCGGCGAGAGCGGATCGATAAAGTTGCTAAACCCACGTTTTAAGACCACCGGGCGTTTTTGCCAGTGGCGTTCAAGAAAGTCGGGCCAGTTAAGAGTTAATTGGTATTCCATGTTAAGTATCCGCAGGCTGGTATCTGACACCGATTATAACGGATGCTTAACGAGATGCGTGGAAGAACGCACAGAAATGTTTATTCCTCTTTCTGTGTGGGATGCTGTCGGCCAAAAACGACCTCCATACGGGCACCGCCGAGCAGACTGTCGCTGGCAATGATCTGCCCGGCGTATTGTTCCGTAATCTCGCGCGCGACAGCCAGCCCCACGCCTTGTCCTGGTCGTAGGGTATCGGCGCGCTGACCGCGATCAAACACCAGGGAACGTTTGCTGTGGGGAATGCCTGGGCCGTCATCTTCGACGAAAATATGCAAATGATCGTCGGTCTGGCGAGCCGAAATCTCGACAAACTCCAGACAATATTTACAAGCGTTGTCCAGTACGTTGCCCATCACTTCGACAAAGTCGTTTTGCTCGCCGACAAAACTGATCTCTGGTGAAATATCCATACTGATATTCACCCCTTTACGCTGATAAACTTTATTTAGCGCGGAGATCAGGTTATCTAACAACGGCGCGACGGGATGCAGTTCGCGGCTTAACAATACGCCGCTACCGCGCATACTGGCGCGATGCAGATAATAGCCGATCTGCTGGGAAATCCGGCTGATCTGTTCCAGCATCACCGGTTCAGCTTTGCTGACGCTCATCTTTTCGTTGCGTAAAGAGCGTAACGTACTCTGCAAAACCGCGAGCGGCGTTTTTAAACTGTGCGTCAGGTCGGTCAGGGTCGTGCGATATTTGTTATAACGTTCACGCTCGCTTTTGAGCAGTTGATTAAGGTTGCGCACAAGGCTGGTCAGCTCACGCGTCGTCTCCGGATTGAGCATTTCGCGGTGATGATCTTCAAGCTCGCGGACTTCCCGCGCCAGCGCCTCGATAGGGCGTAAGCTCCACCAAGCGGCGATCCACAGTAAAGGAATGACTAACAGTAAATTGGCGGCCAGCACGTATACGAACCAGCTCCACACCATATATGAGCGTTTTAGTTCTATCGGAATGGTATCGACCACCACGATGGTTAACTGCGGCATCCGCGCCGTGGCAGGATAAATATTTACCGCTACCGAGTGGGTCATCTCCGCATCATCGTCATCTTCACGTACTTCTTTGAGTTTTTCCTGCGCGGAATGGTCCTCGCTCAACAGCGTGCTGGTAGCGTCTACGTTGGTTTCAATTTCATGGAAGCCGTTCGTTTTTAACCATTCCGGTTGAATGCTTTTAATCAGCCAGGGGATATTGCGCTGCGTCCATAATAATTTGCCCGTTTCATCGTAAATCAGCGTCATGGTCGGACTTTGCATGTCCAGATTTTCAGGCAGCTCAACGCTGATTTTATTATTTTCCCATTTGGCGAGGATATAAAACAGGTTGCTTTCGCCGCGCAGCAAACGAAAGGTGGTTTTATCAAAACTTACGCTATAGCCGACCAGCGCCACTATGCCATATGCCAGAGAAAGCACCAGCACGACGCCGGCTGTCGCCAGCAAAAAACGAACCCGCAGCGACAGCGGCAGAAAATGGCGAGCAAATTTATTCATTAGCGCAATTCAAAAAGATATCCTTGTCCGCGTACGGTGGTAATGACATCGTGCGGATACTGGGCCTGTATTTTTTTCCGCAGACGCCCCATGAGAACATCAATGGTATGACTTTCCCGCAGTTCCGCATCCGGATACAGTTGAAGCATCAGCGAATCCTTGCTGACCACTTTACCGTTGTTACGGATAAGCGTTTCCATAATGGTGTATTCGAACGCCGTGAGTTTGATGACCTCTTCATTGACGGATAATTCCCGGCGTGAGAGATCCACCTGGAACGGCGGGATGTTGATCACTTGGGAGGCCAGACCGCTATTACGGCGCATTAACGCCTGCATACGCGCCATTACCTCTTCGATGTGGAATGGCTTCGTCACGTAGTCATCGGCCCCGGAGCTGAGAACCTCGACTTTATCCTGCCAGCCTTCGCGCGCGGTTAACACCAGAACCGGCAGTGAAATATCACTGCTGCGCCAGCGGCGTATTAAGGAAAGGCCGTCTTCATCCGGCAGACCTAAATCGACAATAGCGATATCCGGAAGGTGTTCATTAAGGTAGTAATCAGCTTCCCTGGCATCTTCTGTGGCATCGACCTGGTGACCTGAATCTTGGAGCTGAACCTTCAGGTGGTGGCGTAATAATGCATTATCCTCTACAACCAGTACGCGCATCATCTCTTCTCCCTTGTGTTAACAATAAGAACAGTCTAGCGTTGATTATGGTGCTTTGGGGATAAACAGTTAATAAACCAGACAAATAGTCACCCTCTTTCTGAAGAAAAGAGGGTGAGGCAGGCATTATTTAAGTTCGTCGACCAGAGTCACAGCGCGACCGATATAATTTGCCGGCGTCATGGCTTTAAGGCGCGTTTTTTCTGCTTCCGGCAGGGCCAGACTATCAATAAACTGTTTCATTCCTTCGGCATCAACACGCTTGCCACGGGTCAACTCTTTCAGTTTTTCATATGGTTTTTCAATACCATAGCGGCGCATGACGGTCTGGATCGGTTCGGCTAATACTTCCCAGTTGTGATCCAGTTCGTCAAGCAGATGATCGCGGTTTACTTCCAGCTTGCTGACGCCCTTCAGGGTGGACTGATAAGCGATAAGCGCATAGCCGATGCCGACACCCAGGTTACGCAGGACGGTTGAGTCGGTCAGATCGCGCTGCCAGCGGGAAACCGGCAGTTTGTTTGCCAGATGGTGCAACACTGCGTTAGACAGACCGAGGTTGCCTTCTGAGTTTTCAAAGTCAATGGGGTTAACTTTATGCGGCATGGTAGAAGAACCGATCTCCCCGGCGATGGTTTTCTGTTTGAAATGGTTCAACGCAATATAGCCCCAGACATCGCGATCGAAATCGATCAGGATGGTGTTAAAGCGCGCGATACAGTCAAACAGTTCCGCAATATAATCATGCGGTTCAATCTGGGTGGTGTAAGGATTCCACTGGATGCCCAGAGAGGTGACGAACTCTTCGCTGAACTGATGCCAGTCAACTTCCGGATAGGCGGCGATATGCGCGTTATAGTTGCCTACGGCGCCGTTAATTTTACCGAGGATCTCCACCTGGTTGAGCTGGCGGAACTGACGCTCCATCCGATACGCCACGTTCGCCATCTCTTTACCCAGAGTGGAAGGCGTTGCCGGCTGGCCGTGGGTGCGGGAGAGCAGAGGAATGTCGCGATACTGCGTGGCGAGATCTTTAACTGCGTTAATCACCTGACGCCAGTAAGGCAGGATCACTTCATCGCGCGCGGTTTTGAGCATTAACGCGTGCGACAGGTTGTTAATGTCCTCAGAAGTGCAGGCAAAGTGGATAAATTCGGAAACGTCATGTAGCGCCGGGATCGCGGCGACTTTTTCTTTCAGGAAATACTCAACTGCCTTCACATCATGGTTAGTCGTACGCTCAATGGTTTTAATGCGCGCGGCATCTTCTTCATTGAAGTTTGCAACAAGCGTATCCAGGTAACCGTTTGCGTCGGCAGCAAAAGCAGGAACTTCCTTGATCGCTGCGTGCGCGGCTAATTTCTGCAGCCAACGTACTTCGACTTGTACACGAAATTTCAGCAAACCGTATTCGCTAAAAATTCCGCGCAGCGCGCTGACTTTATCGCCGTAGCGTCCATCGACAGGGGAAACGGCGGTCAGTGAGGATAATTCCATAGATCATAACTCCGGGGTTAAATGAGCAAGAATTTGTTTTGCCTGAGTCGTCAGGCGATGACGAGAAAACATAAGCTGTAGGCGACCACCGCCTACCTGATGCCAGAGCACGGCTGCACGGATGCCTGCCAGTAGCGAGGCGCGGACTTTGGCCTGCACCTGCGGACTTTGCAGAACGGCCGGGGAGCCCGTCACCTGAATGCGCGGGCCCAATGGGCTAATCACATCCACGTAGATGCCCGCCATGGCGCTCATTAACGTGTCTGACTGTAAATCAAAATGGTCAAGCTGGCGCTGCAGGCCGTTAATGCGATCGCCTAACGTATTCAACGCGCCTTTGGCGGATGACAGCTTGCGCTCCAGCACCATCAGGCTAAGCGTATAACGCGTCAGTTCGGCGTTAAGTCCTTGTCGGCTGCTGGCATTCAGCACGCCGAGCAGTGTTTCCAGACCAAGACGCAGGTTAGCTTCGCTGCCGCCGAACACGCCCAGAGTAGAACTGGGATTCATATCAATGACACTGTTGAGTGAAACGTGCAACGCGTCGGCATCACAGTGCCCCTGGTGCACCAGTTGTTGTACCAGGCGTGCCGACTGGCAAATGCCAGACAGAGCGAGGGTGATGTCATAATAATTCTTTGCCACAATCACTGCTTCCTTGTATCAAATAAAATACACTTCATCTTTTAAGCCGCTTTGAGGCGACTTGAATGATGTTGTGTATTGAATAATCAGACCGTCAGCGGCAGTCGCTGCTCGATAATGCCGCCGCCCAGGCAGACTTCGCCGCTGTAAAAGACAGCGGACTGGCCCGGCGTAACGGCGGCAACCGGCTCGTCAAAAATGACCTCGATACGATCGTCATCCAGCGCGTTAATCGTGCACGGAATATCGGTCTGGCGGTAGCGGGTTTTTACCGTACAGCGCAGAGTGCCGGTGAACGGTTCGCGATCGACCCAATGTAGCTGCTGGGCGATGAGGCCTACCGACATCAGACGTGGGTGCTCATGCCCCTGGGCGACAATTAACACATTGTTTTCAACGTCTTTATCCACCACATACCAGGGGTCTTCGCTACCGTCTTTGGTGCCGCCGATTCCCAGCCCTTTACGCTGACCGAGCGTATGATACATCAGACCCTGATGCTCGCCGATTTCATCGCCGTCAACGGTAATGATTTTCCCCGGCTGCGCAGGCAGATAGCGCCCTAAAAAGTCGCGGAATTTGCGCTCGCCGATAAAGCAGATACCGGTAGAATCTTTTTTCTTTGCGGTTACTAGCCCCAGATCTTCGGCGATTTTACGCACCTGCGGTTTTTCCAGCTCGCCAACCGGGAACAGACTTTGCGCAATCTGCTCATGGCCAAGCGTATAGAGGAAGTAGCTCTGATCTTTGTTACCGTCGAGCCCGCGCAACAACCGGCTTTTGCCGTTTACATCCGCGCGACGGACGTAGTGACCGGTGGCGATATAGTCGGCGCCTAAATCTTCTGCGGCAAATTCAAGGAAGGCTTTAAATTTGATCTCTTTATTGCACAGAATATCCGGATTCGGCGTACGGCCCGCTTTGTACTCTTCAAGGAACAGTTCAAAGACGTTATCCCAATATTCTGCGGCAAAATTAACGGTATGCAGTTCAATGCCAAGCTTGTCGCACACGGCCTGCGCGTCAGCCAGATCGGCTGCCGCGGTACAGTATTCCTCACCATCGTCCTCTTCCCAGTTCTTCATGAACAGGCCTTCTACCTGATAACCCTGTTGTTGCAACAGCCAGGCGGAAACGGAGGAGTCGACACCGCCGGACATGCCGACGATCACTTTTTTTGGGCTTTCTGACATTGGAATACTCGCGACATTGAACTTCAAGGCGGCGTATTCTACCACGCAGCCCTTTACTTGACACCCTCTGTAAACGGCCAGTTAAATTCGCCCACTATAGATAAGGGGTAACATTGTCCCGTTTGATAACTGCGAATGCTTTCAGCCACCAGCGGAGAACGTAAATTCGGCGCGTTCAGAATCTCGTCGGCGCTCACCCAACGGCAGCAATCGATGTCATTGTCATGGGGTTCGGTCGCGCAAATATGATCAAGCTTGATAGCGAATAAAAAGCGCAGGAACGGGGTCTTATCCGGCGCAATCCACTGATGCATACGGATAAAATACTGTGGTTGCGCCGTGATGCCAGTCTCTTCCCACAGTTCACGCGCGGCGGCCTGCGCCAGCGTTTCATCTGCCTCCAGGTGTCCGGCAGGTTGATTCCATAACGATTTACCGTTGATGGTCTCTTCCACCACCAGAAATTTATCTTCGGCATGTACGATGCAGGCAACGGTCACGTGCGGCTTGAACATAGGCATCCTTATTAAAGCGGTTTATCAATGTGGTCATAGATCACGTCAAGCTGTTTCAGACGCTCGTTATAAGCTTTTGTCAGGCAGGTGACGTCGGCCTTGCACTGCTGACGCTGTTTAAGCCAGCTCTGCTGGGCGTCCTGCAGGGCGCCGCGACTGCCCATCGCGAACAACCCTTTCAGAAACTGATATTTGGTGTGCATTTCCACGTCTTTATCATTCAGCGTCAGGTGCGCGCAGATAGCCTTTTCATCCGCAGCCTGCGCTTTCTGGCAGTCGAAGCTGGCCGCATTAACGGATAACGGTGTTAATAAAGCAAAAGCAATGAGAAGCCGTTTCATCTGTCTTTCTCCTGTGCGATCTCGCGCCACTGTCCATTATCGAGGCCGTTGAGCGTGTAGTCGCCCATGCTGTAACGAATTAATCGTAGAGTGGGATGACCGACATGCGCTGTCATGCGTCTTACCTGGCGGTTGCGGCCTTCATATAAGGTGACTTTTAGCCAACTGGTGGGAATATTCTTCCGTTCGCGAATCGGCGGGGTGCGCGGCCACAGCCAGTCAGGCTCCGCGACAATCTCAATACCGGCGGGCAGGGTAGGGCCATCGTTGAGCGTGACGCCAGTACGAAGCGCCTGCAGCACGCCGTCATTAGTCAGCACCAAAAGCCCTTCGCTGTCGCAGTCCAGGCGGCCTGCGGCATAAACGCCTTGCACAGGAATAAAATCTTTTAACGTGCGGCGACCTGCTTCATCCGTGAACTGCGGCAACACATCGTAAGGTTTATTGAACAAAACCACGCGTTTTGGCTGGTTTTCTTTCCGTGATTTAGATGCTTGTCGTGAGCTGAATCGCTTAACGTAGTGATTTCTAAAAGAAGTTTTTTGCATGGTGTTTTCAGAACTTATTAATTGCCGCATTATAGCGCAATAATGAGTGTCTTTCATGGCGGCAAACAATAGGGTAGTATTGACATGCTCATTACAAAACATTAACAAAAAATTGCTCTAACGCAGTCGTGCAGCAGGACGCCATTGCACATGCAGCGCGATGACAGACGAGCAAACCAGAAGCGCTCGAAGGAGAGGTGAATGGAAAGCAAAGTAGTTGTTCCGGTGGAAGGTAAGAAGATCACCCTGCAAAACGGCAAACTCAACGTTCCTGAGAATCCGATTATCCCGTTTATTGAAGGCGATGGTATCGGTGTTGATGTCACTCCAGCCATGCTTAAAGTGGTCGATGCCGCCGTCGAGAAAGCCTATAAAGGCGAGCGTAAAATTTCCTGGATGGAAATTTACACCGGAGAAAAATCCACACAGGTTTACGGCCAGGATGTCTGGCTCCCCGCTGAAACCCTTGATTTGATTCGTGATTACCGCGTAGCGATTAAAGGTCCGTTGACCACGCCGGTTGGCGGCGGTATTCGCTCTCTGAACGTTGCCCTGCGTCAGGAGCTTGACCTGTACGTTTGTCTGCGTCCCGTTCGTTACTATCAGGGCACGCCAAGTCCGGTGAAACATCCGGAGCTGACCGATATGGTCATCTTCCGTGAAAACTCTGAAGACATCTACGCCGGAATTGAATGGAAAGCTGACTCTGCAGACGCTGAGAAAGTGATCAAGTTTCTGCGCGAAGAGATGGGCGTGAAGAAAATTCGCTTCCCGGAGCACTGCGGTATCGGTATCAAACCGTGTTCTGAAGAAGGCACTAAACGTCTGGTTCGCGCGGCGATTGAATACGCTATTACCAACGATCGCGATTCCGTCACGCTGGTACATAAAGGCAATATCATGAAGTTCACCGAAGGCGCGTTTAAAGACTGGGGCTACCAGTTGTCGTGCGACGAGTTCGGCGGTGAGCTTATTGACGGCGGTCCGTGGCTGAAAATTAAGAACCCGAACACGGGTAAAGAGGTCGTGGTTAAAGACGTTATCGCCGATGCGTTCCTGCAACAAATCCTGTTGCGTCCGGCGGAATACGACGTTATCGCCTGTATGAACCTGAACGGTGACTATATTTCCGATGCCCTGGCGGCTCAGGTTGGCGGTATCGGTATTGCACCGGGTGCGAATATCGGCAACGAATGCGCGTTGTTTGAAGCGACTCACGGGACTGCGCCGAAATATGCGGGCCAGGATAAAGTCAACCCAGGCTCCATTATTCTGTCTGCGGAGATGATGCTGCGTCACATGCAGTGGTTCGAAGCGGCGGATCTGATTGTTAAAGGTATGGAAGGCGCGATTGCCGCGAAGACCGTGACCTATGACTTTGAACGCCTGATGGAAGGCGCTAAGCTGCTGAAATGTAGTGAGTTTGGCGACGCGATTATCGCGAATATGTAATAACGATAATTGTTAAAAACAAAAACGGGGACTTAACGTCCCCGTTTTTATTATTAGTATTCGAACGGTTATCAAAATTTTATCAAAAAAATTTATCAAAACTCCCTCAATTCAGACCGCAATAATAGTCCATCCTTTACCCCGATCGTCATGATAACGGGCTGTCTGATTTGGCTATTTATGTCCGAGCAGCTTTTGAGTATTAATCCCCTGAGCCTCGTAAAGTCGCTCAGCAAGTGAGCGCTGTTCATGGAAGGTAGCTGGAGTGCCGGATCCCCAGTCAATATCTGCTTTATCCCGAGCTTTGCTGAAATTCATGGTAATGGTGTGGGACTTTACTTGCGCCCCACGCTCTGCTTGCGACGTAGTCCGGAAGAAGTGAACAAGATATGGACTTACAGCATAATCACGGCAACGTGTCACAACATCCCGCAGACTCCAGTTAATGGCATTCAAGCGAAGTGAAAGTGGAATGGCTATCTTGCTTCCAGTTTTTTCCTGAACAATATGCAGTTGATCATCCCATATATCACTGAACTTCATCTTCGAAATGTCCCCCAGACGCTGGCCGGTGACGAGCGCGAGCAGCATAGCATTCCCCATGTACTGGTGGTTTGCGTCGGCGATATTGAAAATTCGCTGCCACTCCTCCAGATTTAGACGCTGGCGCGTGATACGGCGCCGTGGCTGTTTTGTTGCCAGGGCAGGGTTATAGCCCGGTGGAACCTCCCCGAAATGCTGTGCCTCTTTAAAAACGTCGATCAATACAGAACGAATCACTTGCGCCATTCGCGGCTGTCCATCTGAAATATACTCCTCAAGAATCTCAGCAATATCACGAACATCTACTGACGAAATAATCTTCATACCAACCCTTTCCCGAAGTAGGGTAACGGGCTTGGCTTTTTGTTTATAGGTATTTGGTTTTATATCTCCGCTTTCCAGTCTTTCGCCTTGGATTTTCCAGTATCGATCAAGCCACGTTGATGTGGTAATAGCCTTTCCTTTACTGCTGGCGATCCTGTCACTGATTGCTAATATCTGGCGCGTACGCTGTTCAGCCAGACGGGCATTTGCCTCACTTGCTATTGCAATAGCCTCTTCCTCATTTGTTCCGAGGCTATGAAATTTCCCAGTAACGGGATGTTTGTATCGCCAGTAAATTTTATTAACTTTGCGACTGTATAATGGGTAAAGGTTTGGCACCTTGACATTGTTTTTACGTGGTCTGGCAGCCATCGGATAATATCCTCTGAAGCAGTGGCGGATCTGATTTTTTAATCACTGGTTGAGTTATATTTCCGGTTATTTCCGCATCTTCTCGCACACGCCAGAATTTTCCTTCTTTCTGGGCTGGGGGAGTGAACATGCTTTGTTTGGCATACCGTCGTAATGTATTAATGCTCGGTGGATTACTCCGGTATTTCTCTGCGGCCCATTCTTCTAACGTCATCATCTGAAGCATGGTGATTTCTCCATATAATCCGGCTGCACCCGGGCTGTAACATCAAATATCAGTGCTGGTGGTAGGAATTAGTTCTTCAAAGCGCTTCCACAAACAAATTCAGGAACATTTCCGGAGAAGCGGCAAATATTGGAAAGCGCCACGGCGATATCTTCAATATCAATGTCGTCAATAGTTGCGCTGAGATAATCAAATTGTTTACCTGAAAGTGTTTGAATAAAACTCATCGTTGGTTCTCCTTATAATTTATTTCGCGCTGCACCGCGTGAATTTTGGTTGTGCGAATCCCTCGCCGGGTGGCGATAATTAACAGAATTACACTTCAATAAATCCCCGCGGCGCCGGGGATTTAATGCAGAGCAATTACGCTTTAAAGTTACCGATGAACGTTTCTACTGATTCACCGTCGAATTTGCTGATAAGCAGGTCGCGGAATTCACTGGCGATCGCTTCTTCCTGCGCTTCCAGTTGTACGATACGCAGAACAAAGCGAGGTTCATCACCGGTCAGCAGGCTGTTGCGGAGGCTGAACGCACGTTCACCGAGACCCTCATACGGAACACATTTGAACTCAAAAGCCACCGGCATAACGTCTTTGCTGCTGGCCTCAATGCTTTGCATAAGGGATTTCTTACCGCTGAAATCGCCATCTTCATGATCCTGCTGGGTTGCCTGTTGGATCGTAATGCGGCGAACAGCCTGGGCAGCCTGTGAAATCTGCATTGTGTTACCGTCAGAATCGAACGCCAGGAGATAATCGCTCCAGTCTTCAAGCCATTCGGCGATCTGTTTTTGTTTCAGGCGTTCCCCGTTGATCTGGAGCAGGGCGCGGAATGGTGCAGTCTGTTTCAGCGTGATAGAAGCAACGTTGTCTGCATGACCGGGGTTATCAAGCGTACCAATATTGAAAACTGAGCGAGCTGTCATATGGTCAGCATCAATAAAGCAGCGTGCTTTTTCGGTTGCACTGGCATAGCCCTTTGAATAACGGACAAAGTCTTCAATGCTGGTGGTAGTCATGGCGCCGCGGAAGCGGAAACGCTCCAGAGCAAAGCGTTCGAGGCTTTCAACACCTGTCCCGGCAGGCAATAATGCTGTCGGGCAAGCCAGCCCCTGAATATCGTTCAGGTGATAGCCAGAAAGAACCAGGTCTTTTACCTGCTGAAAAGTGCCGCTGTCTAACTGAGACATAAAAATTCCTTATTAATTAATGATCGAAGTGGTGGCAGTGAATTGGTTAGCTGCGGTTCACTGAGCCGCTTTAAGCTTTCCGTCAGTAGTGCCTTTAATACTGAACAGTTGACCCTGATCTTCCTGCAGTATGGTGAGCTTTCCGCCCTTGTTAACCCACATTGGGGTTTCTGTTGTGTCCTCTTCTGACGCTTTACCGCGTGGCGTCGGAGTGCTGTACTGCAGCTTGTGTTTAATTTTGACGCGCTTCTCTTCGACTGAATTTCCCATGCGCTCAAAATCAAAGGTGAGCACTACCTTGCCTTTATTGCCGTTATTCAGAACGCCTAATCCGACAGTATTCAGCGCTGCCGCGATTTTGTTCATGAACACGCCGGCATCCAGTTCGCCCAGAAAGTCGGGCACTACGGTCATGCGGTCATGCGGTCATCATTCATCGTTAACCCCTCAATATGGCGGTTGCCACCGCCAGTTGGTTTCTCCACAAAACAGAAAAGAGCACCTGCTGTAACAGCTTTCCGGGTGGATTGGGTAATGAGTCCGTCGCACGGAGATGCTCTTTTCTGTTGTGTAAAAAGGTCGGCGTCACGGCAGAACACTGTCGCCTTCCTCCTGTTGTTGGAAGAGCCGGACGCCGACAAGACTTCACACAGCAATAACGTTGTGGTGTGGCTGTCACTCAGGCGCATGGTCAACCTGACAACCCGGTGTCCTACTGGGTACAAATGGAGAAAAACCCGCCATACTTACCGCCGCGCCATTTCGCGGATTACCACAACGATGAGAGCATTACCGGTGTCCGAATTGAACGGACCTTTTCTCTGCCCAACCCACCTCACTAAAGAGGTCTGTCTGGAATCGAACCAGCACTTATGCCTTGCTCGTCAATACTCTCATCGTTGTGTGCCTGTCTTTTCACCACATCAGGCTCGGTGGTATCCTTTAAGTCTCTACAACTTGAGGATATTTTTATGCTTGATGAACATCTTATTACTGTGGGTGAGTTGCTTGACCGTCTAAAGCACTACCCGCGCGACACTAAAATTTCATTCAGTGGGTTAGATTTCTATCGCCTTAAACAACGAGGGGAAAATCTAATCCAGGTAGAATTCAACCAGCTTGTTTATCGCAACTCCGAAGGTCACGTGGTGGTTGAAAACCTTGAATAATCGCTGATGCGAACACTGCAGCTTTCGCCTTGCATACGGGGGCGTAACTTTCATCAATGCTCCCGTTAATTTCTTTGGTGAACGCGTAGCGCCCATCAGAAATTTCAATCACCCATCTTTCTTGTTGCATATCCATACCTTAGTTAAATCATTCGCGAATCATCCGGTTATTCATACGCCACCTGCGGCTACTTCGTGGGCGTCCTGCCTGTTCGCTGCTCTATGAGTGCAAATTACATTTAAATTGCACATTACGCAAGTATAAAATTGCGATATGTGCAATTTTGAGTCAAAAAAAAAGCCACCATAATGGTGGCCTTGTCGACGCTTTCTATTAATTGTGTCGTTTGAGTGACTGCGTCTGGCTTATCAGAACCTTGCCAAAAACACCGAACCTGCACTCGTTGTCTTTGGTAATACTCCATTCCCTGTAGTTAGTGTTATCAGATATCACCAATAATTTATCGGGGATCATCTGCAGCCTTTTTACGTATATTTTATCATCAAAGCCAAATACATAGATGCCATCACCATCGAACTGGTTGATGCTTATATCGACAAAAATAAGATCTCCCGGTTCAATTGTTGGCGCCATGCTGTCACCGCGCACGTTAATCACTTTAAGCTCAGCGGCAGGGCGCCCGCCAAACATAGCTAATGCTTTGTCCTTGTTATATTCGATAGCATGGATTACATCGATAACATCACCGCCCTGAATGAGTCCATTACCGGCGCTTGCACTGACATCCAGTATCTCGATACGGAACAAATCCTTCACGTTAGCTGAATCCTTCCTCATATCACTGTGTTTACATACAGTATTACCTTTTGAGTCTGAGGTAAAGAGTTCTGCTATATCAACACCTAAGCAGTCAGCCAGCCTAGAAAGTGTTTGTTCGGTAAATTGCTTTTGCTTGCCAGTCTCCAGACGAGAGATGTTTGCGGCATCCACGCCGATGGCTTCTGCTAGCTCAGCAATTTTCATGTTCTTCGCGCGGCGAAGTTGTCTGACACGGTTTCCTATATTCATGCGTTCATTACATTAATTTTTTGCGCATTGTGCAAATCAACTTGCGCAAGTTTGCTGTATGAAATAACATGCGACACGCGCAAAAGAAGGAGGTTTTATGCAATCACCATTGAGAAAATTGCGGAAATCGCATGGTTATACGTTACAGCACGTCGCTAAAGGGGTTCAGGTTGATCCTGCAACATTAAGCCGGGTTGAAAGATGCGAGCAGGCTCCTTCAACAGAGCTTGCTGAGCGCCTGGCTCAATTTTACGCCGGAGAAATTAGCGAGATGCAAATTTTGTATCCAAACAGATATCAGCTTAGTGATTCGGCGATTTGACCGCCACCACAGCAGAAGGAGTAGATCCGTGGGACATGAACCTGAATGGAAAGTTGAAAAGCAGCCCCGCTGGCTGGTGGCTGCGATTAAAAAGACGATTTCCAGTCTGCATGGCGGTTATGAAGAAGCTGCGGAATGGCTGGATGTCACCAAAGATGCTCTGTTTAACCGCCTGCGTACTGGTGGTGATCAAATCTTCCCGATTGGGTGGGCGCTGGTACTGCAACGTGCCGGAGGAACCTATCACCTGGCACATTCAGTAGCCAGGGCATCAGGTGGCGTTTTTGTTCCGCTGGCAGATATGGAAGAAGTGGATAACGCAGATATTAATCAGCGCCTGCTGGAAGCGATTGAGCAGATCACCAGTTATTCCCAGCAAATCAGGGTGGCTATCGAAGATGGCGTTATTGAGCCACATGAAAAAGCCGTGATTGATGAGGAGTTGTATCAGGCGATCGCAAAGCTGCAACAGCATTCGACACTGGTATACAGAGTTTTTTGCGCGCCAGAAAAGGGTGACGCCCGCGAGTGTGCAGCTCCGGGCGCCGTGGCGTCAAATTTTATGGAGAAAACCAACGCATGAACAGTTTAACGGTAAATAACCGTTTGTCGCAACAACCGGGGATGTATGAGTACCGGCCGTTGCGTCATGAATGCAGATTACCAAATAGCCTGGTCGTGCATAACCACAGGGAACACAGCCTGACCGTGGGGGATGAATCGTGCAGGAACTTAACCGCTGGTTTCGGGATGGAAGGGGACTTTATGTCCATGTCATTCGCTGGGAACCAGAAACTGAGCGCGTTATCTATCTGCGCAAGGGCTATCCGCATGAGTGTTTTAGCCCTTTGTGGAAATTCAGACGTGATTTTGTTGAGTGTGAAGCGCCGCCAGAGTGACGGCGCAATAGTAGAAGTTTACACGAAGCGGATCTGGAGTTTTTTCCCGGTTGCCTGTGCGAACTTTTTCAGCGTAGTAAAAGATGGTCCGCTGACGCCAGCAGCAAGGTTGCTTTCCATTCTGGTTATAGCAGTGGCTTTTGTTCCCATCCGTTCAGCAACTTCAGCCTGGGTGAGACCTGCTTCTTTACGTGCGGCCAGCATTTCGTCAAGCAACGCGAACTCATCAGCAATGGCGTCATATTCAGCTTTGAACGCTGGGTCTTCCATCCATTTAGCGGCCATTTCATCGTGCGTTATAGTTGGCGCATTACGTTTACCAGTCATGCTTAACCTCCTTCATTCTGGTTTCTGCCTTTTTGCGTTCAGCTACAGGGGTTTTCTGCGTCTTCTTTATAAAGCTGTGCAGCATGACGATGCGCTTCCCTGCCAGGGTGCAGTAAAAAACGCGAGCGATGCCATCGCTACCTTTAATCCGAAGCTCAAAAAGCCCATCACCAAAGGCGCTGGTGTGAGGTTCTCCGAGATTGCTGCCATACACCTTCATTCGTTCAACAAGGTGCTGATATCTGGCTCGCATACTCAATGGAAGCTGATCCACCTCAATCCGGACTTCCTCGTTGTAGTACTCAATAGTGTAGTTCATAGATGTAAACATAACAAAATTGTTATGTTTGTACAATGTATTGATTCTGCAATTCCGGGACGTTACACTATTCAGGCACCTTATAAAGCGGGTGCCGGGCGTGGAAACCCGGAATTCAATATAGAGCACAACCGCGCTCATGCGGTTTTTTCTTGTCATGAGCATTGCTACGCCCAAATTATGGTGGGGCGTGCAGGGCCAGTTTCGGCTGGGCCGGGTTCTATGTTGACCGGTATTTCCACCCCTGTACGTCTCACCACCTATAAGGTCGTGGAAAGCCTTGGTGGTGAGTTCATTGAATTCAACATAGAGGCTGCCACTATGGCTACTGTCACAACCCTCGCTCAACCTGAAATTAGAATTATTAACGGCCAAGCCGTTACTTCCTCCCTGGCTGTTGCCGACTACTTCATCAAGCGTCACGCTGATGTTATCCGTAAAATAGAATCTCTCGAATGTTCCACTCTATTTCGTAAACGCAATTTTGCGTTTACATCGATTTCAATAAATCAGCCCAACGGCGGTACTCGCAAACTCCCATGCTATCAAATCACACGCGATGGTTTTGCTTTCCTTGCTATGGGCTTTACGGGCAAACGCGCCGCCCAATTCAAAGAGGCATACATCAATGCCTTTAACCAGATGGAGAAACGCTGCATTACGGCGTTATCCCTTTTTGACTATCTCCGCTTGTTGCGCCTTGCTGGTGTTCCGGGTTATATTTCTCGCGTTGCTGTAAATCCAGCAACCGGGTTTAGCAGCCTGGAACACATCACAGCGCACAACCGCGCCTGCGGTTTTTTTGTGTGCAATGCCCCGTCACATTTGAATTATGGTGGCTTGGGTAGGGGAGCCGAAAGGCTCGCCGGGTTCTGTGATGACCGGTCTGCTAACCCTGCTCAGGTCACCACCAGTTGTTTAGCAGCAGCTTGTGGTGATAAGTCAAAACTCATCACAGGGGCTGTCGTTATGACTACCATCCCAACCCTCGATCAACCTGAACTTTGCGTTATTGATGGCAAAGTCGTTACTTCCTCACTGGCTGTTGCCGATTATTTCCATAAGCCACATAAAGACGTACTGGCTAAGATTTCCCGCCTGGATTGTTCTGTCGAATTTACCGAGCGAAATTTCTCGCTCAGCAAATACACCGATGTAACAGGGCGTAAGTTACAGTGTTATCACATCACCAGAAACGGTTTTGCGTTCCTGGCCATGAGTTTTACGGGTAAACGAGCGGCCCGTTTCAAAGAAGCGTATATCAAAGCTTTTGACCAGATGGAGAGACAGCTTTCAGCTCCATCGGTGCTGAGCGATGCAGCACATAATGCCAGCGTTCTTTATTCCTACATTTCATCCATTCATCAGGTCTGGTTACAGCAGCTTTATCCCATGCTGGAAAAAGCGGAATCTCCGCTGGCCGTAAGCCTGTACGACCGCATCAATGACGCTGCGGCGCTTGCGAGCCTTATCAATATGACACTGAACCGTTCAGAGGTAAGGGGGCGCAAATGATCCGGAATATTTTTAAGCGGTTCACCAGCCAACGTTTTCATTGCCCTCGTCCAGGACAGTGGTACAGCACACCAGAAGGGTACGTTCTGCGTATTAGCCTGGTCGATCGCGAGTGTCAGAAGGTTGTCTGTGAGCCTCTTGGGCGTAATTACCGCGTCAACATGCCTCTTATTGCCTTTCGTTCCGGCAAAAACATGAAGCATCTCGGAGGTGCTGCATGAGCATGGAACTGATGGTTAAGGCGATGAAAATTCGAGTGGGTAATCCATTACGAAAACTGGTTCTGATTAAGCTGGCTGATAATGCCAGTGATCATGGCGAGTGCTGGCCCAGCTACCAGCATATCGCTGATCAGTGCGAGATTAGCAAACGCTCTGTGATGAATCATATTTCGGCACTTTGTGAGTGCGGTCTGGTAAAAAAAGTCACCCGGAAAGGTGAAAAAGGTAACTCAAGTAATATTTACCTCCTTCGTCTTGATGGTGCAGGAGATTCACTAGGGGGGAGTGCAAATAATTCATTACCTGGTGCAGCAAATTCACTAGGTAGTGCAGGAGTTGCACCAGGGGGTAGTGAAGGAGATTCACCCAGAACCAGTCACTCTTTTGAACCAGTCAAAGAACCAGTCAATGAATCAAAAACCATTGGCGCATCTGCTTACGCGTCTGCGTCAGTCTGTTCTGCCCGGCAGGAATATTCACCAGAGTTCGAGCAGGCCTGGTTGGCATATCCAAAACGTGCAGGTGGAAATTCAAAATCAGCAGCCTACAAAGCCTGGAAAGCCCGTCTGAAAGAGGGGGTAAATGCTGAAACCATGCTGGAAGGCGTAACGCGTTATGCGGGATGGGTATCTGCAACGGGGAACAGCGGCACGCAATTCGTGAAACAGGCCACCACGTTTTTTGGTCCCGATCGTCATTTTGGGGAGTTATGGGCTGTTCCTGCTGCACCTAGTCCTGGACGTGAAGATCCGATGTTCAAATCCAGCTACGGGAATGTGGATTACAGCCAGATCCCGACAGGGTTCAGGGGGTGATATGAGTCTTATGGGAGACGTTCAGAAATTCATTGAATCCCATCCGGGATGTACTTCCAGCGATATAGCGAATGCTTTTGCAGATTTCCCGCGTAAAAGCGTCCTGCAGTCGGCAAGTAAGTTACGCCAGTGCGGGCGTGTTGCTCATCGCTTTGAAGGTAAAACTCGCAGGCATTTTGCTCTTGAGACAGACATACAGCCGGATCAGGAGCCAGATATCGGGACTAAACCTGTGCGGAGCTTTTATGTCGGAACCAACGACCCGCAGGTGATTATGCATCTGATACGTCAGGCAGAAACACTGGAGTCGGGAGGGTTGTTCCGTCGTGCAGCTACGGTATGGATGGAGGCATTCCGGGAGAGTCATATCCCGTCGGAACGTAGCGCCTTTCTGGCGCGCCGTGAACGGTGTTTGCGGAAGAGCAGAAAGCATGTTGCATCAGGTAGTGAGTGGTATCTGTCAGGGAATTATGTGGGGTCTTAATGAGCAATAAATATTGCCAGGCGCTGGCAGAACTGCGCAACAAATCAGCGCACGAACTGAAAGAAGTCGGCGATCAGTGGCGCACGCCGGACAACATTTACTGGGGCATAAATGCCATGTTTGGTCCGTTTGTTCTCGATCTTTTCTCGGACGATGAAAACGCCAAATGTGAGGACTATTACACAGCGGAAGATAACGCGCTGGCGCATGACTGGGCGGATCGTCTGGCTGAACTCAACGGGGCCGCTTTTGGTAATCCTCCTTACAGTCGCGCCAGCCAGCATGAAGGGCAATACATCACAGGTATGCGATACATCATGAGGCATACCAGCGCTATGCGGGATAAGGGCGGGCGCTATGTTTTCCTGATCAAAGCTGCCATCAGCGAAGTATGGTGGCCGGAAGATGCAGACCATATCGCGTTTATTCGTGGCCGAATTGGTTTCGAACTGCCGGCATGGTTTATCCCGAAAGATGAAAAACAGGTGCCTACCGGCGCTTTCTTTGCGGGGGCGATCGCTGTATTCGATAAAACCTGGAAAGGGCCAGCGATCAGCTATATCGGGCGTGATGAGCTTGAAGCTGGTGGCGAAGCGTTTCTGGCGCAGATCCACCGCGAAGCGAAACGCCTGGTCGGGAAGGTGGCGGTATGAAGCTGACCCTGCCATTTCCACCGAGCGTAAACACTTACTGGCGTCATCCCAACAAAGGGCCGTTTGCCGGAAAGAGCCTGATAAGTGTGGCGGGACGCAAATTTCGGAGCGCAACGTGTGCCGCCATCATTGAGCAACTTCGCCGACTACCGAAACCGACATCAACCCATGCAGCGGTAGAAATCATCCTGTATCCGCCAGATAAGCGGATCAGGGATTTGGACAATTATAACAAAGCGCTGTTCGACGCACTGACTCACGCAGGAGTCTGGGAGGACGACAGCCAGGTAAAGAGAATGCTGGTGGAGTGGGGACCAGTTTTCCCGAAGGGGAAGGTAGAAATCACGATCACGAAATTTGAAACAAGGGCGGGTGCAGCCGCCTGAAAATGGAGAAAGAAGCATGAATAATTTAATGGTCATTGATGGTATCGAAGTTCGCCGCGACGTTCATGGGCGCTATTGTCTTAACGATTTGCACCGGGCTGCGGGTGGAGAGCAGAAATACCGTCCGAAGTACTGGCTTGATAATAAGCAAACCCGTGAACTGATTGAGCAACTTTTCACCGAGGGCGGAATTCCACCCTCGGAACAAAATCAATCTGTTAGCTTTTTTCAGGGCGGTAGTGATACCCGAAGTTTGGCACGTGCTCCAGTAAATACTGTTCGCGGTGGTGCTGAACAAGGTACATACGTATGCAAAGAACTGGTATTTGCTTATGCAATGTGGATCAGTCCGTCTTTCCATCTCAAGGTGATCCGCACGTTCGATCGGATTACCAGTGCGCCACAAACATCTTCTGGTATGGCTGCCGATAAGATGCAGGCGGGGGTGATTCTGCTGGGTTTTATGCGCAAAGAGTTAAACCTGTCCAATTCATCGGTACTGGGCGCGTGCCAGAAACTCCAGGAGGCAGTGGGACTACCTAACCTGGCGCCACAATATGCCATTGATGCTCCGGCTGGCGCGCTGGATGGTTCAAGCCGCCCGACGCTGGCACTGAGCGCGCTGTTAAAACAGCATGGTATCCGGATGACGGCTAATCAGGCGTATCAGCAGTTAGCAAAGCTGGGTGTTGTTGAACATCGTGAGCGTTACAGTCGCTCCGCGATTAACGGCATTAAAAAATTCTGGTCGCTGACGGCGAAAGGCTGCATGTTCGGCAAAAACATCACCAGCCCGGCAAACCCTCGCGAGACGCAGCCGCATTTCTTCGAATCCAAATTCCCTGAGCTGCTGAAGCTGCTCGATACCGTTCATTGAGGTGATCGTGAGAGCGTTACTGACCCCTGAAATTGCTCCTCGTATGGGCGTTGTATTGTTCAGGCCGGGATCGGAACTGATGCCCCTGTTTATGCAGGGGCGTGTTCTGCTTGAACCAGAGCCGGAGCAATTTTCATCTTTCGCCAGCGGCGCGGTCCCGGCGGTATCACAGCCGCTGGCGGATGATCCTGCTGTTCGTGATGTGTTCCGTAATGAGTCGGTTATTTATCGTGCTGGTGGTCTGGATAGTCTGGAAAGCTGGCTACTCCGGGGGAATGGCTGTCAGTGGCCGCATTCAGACTGGCACAGCGAACAGATGACAACCATGCGCCACGCCCCGGGGGCAATCCGACTGTGCTGGCACTGCGATAACCTGCTGCGCGAACAGTTTACGGAACGGCTGGAATCAATAGCTGTGGAGAACACGACAAAATGGGTTTTATCGGTTGTTTGTCGTGATCTGGGTTTTGACGATATGCACGCAGTCACGCTCCCGGAACTGTGCTGGTGGATGGTACGCAATGACCTGGCAGAAGTCTTACCCGAGAGCGCAGCGAGAAAAGCATTAAGGATGCCGAAGGCAATTGTCCAGTCAGCTACCCGTGAAAGTGAAATTGTTCCCTCGGTGCCTGCCACCAGCATTGTACAGGATAAGGCGAAAAAGGTACTGGTGCTCAGGGTTGATCCGGAATCGCCGGAAAGCTTCATGTTACGTCCGAAACGCCGTCGATGGGTCAATGAGAGATATACCCGCTGGGTTAAATCCCAGCCGTGCGCGTGCTGCGGGAAGCAGGCGGATGATCCGCATCACCTGATAGGCCACGGTCAGGGAGGGATGGGAACAAAGGCGCATGACCTCTTTGTGCTGCCGTTGTGCAGAACGCATCACAATGAGTTACATGCGGATACCGTGGCATTCGAAGAGAAATACGGCTCTCAACTGGAGTTGATATTTCGTTTTATCGATCGCGCGCTGGCAATTGGCGTGCTGGCGTAAATGGAGAACGCTTAATGATTAATCCTTCTGAAGTTGGTAAGTCTGGTGAAATGGTTCGCCTCCGGACTCTTGAAAGTATCTGGATACAAGGCAAGCTTCGAATGTGGGGGCGCTGGTCATATATTGGTGGTGGTAGTGGTGGGAATATGTTTAACCAGCTTCTGTCATCCGGGAAGATAACTAAAACCGCTATTAACGACGCTCTTCGTCGGATAAAAAAATCTGGTATCACTAAGCCAGAGCTGGAGGCCTTTCTTCGTGAAATACTCGACAGCAAAAATAAGTCAGGATTAGCATTTTGTTCTGACGAGGAGGGATTGAAAATAGACGGTGTTATTGGCACCACTCTGGTTAGAGAAGGTCATTCAGGGCTTTACAGCATCATAGTGAATCGATATCGCCTGCGTAAGAGCAAACGCCTTATGGCTGAAGAACTACAGGTAAAACACCCGGAATGGTGTTATATGACTTGCCGCCGACGTATTGACTCCTGGCTAAGTCTTGCCGAATCCATGCTATACGCGCCAATGTGTGACAAATTTGGCACAAATAGCGACAGATTTTACTTGAAAAGTGAGCCAGTAAATGATTGAATTGTGATAGGCTCGGGACGGTAAAGCGAACTGAGCAACACACACAAGCCCGCCACTGAGCGGGTTTTTTTTGTACCTGAAACATCACAAAACAGAAAAATGCGTTGGTATCCCTAAAAAAATCTTTTTATCATTTTTGGTGGTTGGACAAAAACGTATATCTACGATCCAACGAGGGAATCGTTATTAAATGAATGAGTTCATAGGATGTTTTGGGATATCAGTATGATGAAAAAAATACTAATCACAGCGATCGGTTTTAGTATAGTTGGTTGCGCAGGGATGAAATTACCCGACTATACACAAGTAAAATCAAGCCCGTATTATGCTGAGTGTCGTGAGTTTGCAATGGGTGTTTATAAAAACGATGGCTATAGTAAGTTGGGCAATACGGTTATTCTGAGCATGGATGATGCTAAGGCAAGATATATCGTGACGGGATGTGTAGTAGCTATGGGGAAAAATAACATAGAGGAAGTTAAATCAGATCTCTCAAGCAAGGGCGTGTCTTTTGGAATGGTGAGTGGTGCTTGCTATAATGCAGCGTGTAAAGTTGATACCGAACAACAAATGAAAGCCTACACACTTGGAAGCTATTACGCTGCAACTAAGAAATTCCCCGGTCAGATGAAAGCAGAATTTTAACGCAACCTGGAAAACCCGCATTGCGCGGGTTTTTGTATCCGAAACTACCTGGCATTTCTTAAGTCGCAGATAGTCATAACTGCTGGAAGAGTACAAATCGTTCTGGCGTTATTTCACTGTTTCAGCATCTATACCTTACACCTATGTCTGGACATATAAACCTGTTCAGTTTTACCCAGGAAAACATCCATGTGAAAAACCAGCTGATATGCTGCTGCAAATTATTAATGCCAGCAGTAAACCCGGCGATCTTGTTGCTGATTTTTTCATGGGCTCCGGTTCAACCGTAAAGGCAGCGCTGTTATCAGGGCGGCGTGCGATTAGCGTTGAACTGGAAACAGAAAGGTTTAGTCAGACGGTCAGTGAGGTAGAGGCTTTGGCAAAACGTTAAAGGTCTCACAATGTGAGCCTGATCGGGCTAAAGGCTCACATTCCGATCGCCTACAGGTGATCTCCTTCCCCTCATTTCTGAGAGGACTCACATAACAAGAGGGGGCTTAATGTCCGAACCTGTATCCAGTGCGACAGTGTTGGCTGGTGGATTAATGGGGGCCAGTGTATTCGGTCTGGCGACCGGAACCGATTATGGTGTGGTATTCGGTGCTTTTGCCGGCGCGGTGTTTTATGTCGCCACGGCAACCAACATCGGACGCATCAGGCTGGTCGCTTATTTTATTACATCATTTATTGTGGGAGTGCTTGGCGCCGGGCTGATAGGTACTAAGCTTGCGGCAATAACGCATTATGAAAAACCACTGGATGCTCTTGGCGCAGTGATTATTTCTGCAATGTGTATAAAGTTTCTCACTTTTCTTAACAGTCAGGATCTGAACAGCCTGTTCAGTATTCTTTCTCGTATCAGGGGAGGGGGATCAAATGGTAGCAAATGACCCTTCTGCAGTTCTGAATGCCGTAATTTGTGGGGTAATAGTAATCGTTCTGATGTTTTACCGACGCGGTGATGCGACACACCGCCCCCTGATTTCGTTACTGGCCTATGTCATGGTGCTGGTATATGCCAGCGTCCCTTTCCGGTTTGTTTTTGGTTTATATGAATCATCCCACTGGCTGGTGGTGATGGTGAATATCCTTATCTGCGCCGCTGTGCTGTGGGCTCGCGGTAATGTGGCGCGTCTGGTTGATGCACTGAGGCACTGATGAATCAACAACAATTTCAGCAGGCGGCTGGTATTAGCGCCGGGCTTTCTGCGCGCTGGTATCCGCATATTACGGCGGCAATGAGCGAATTCGGTATTACCGCGCCACTGGATCAGGCCATGTTTATTGCACAAACGGGACATGAATCAGCAGGATTTACTGTTCTGAAGGAAAGCTTCAATTATTCGGTGGAGGCGCTGAAGAAGATGTTTGGTAAACGCCTGACGCCGTATCAGTGCGAAATGCTGGGGCGTATTGATGATCGCCAGGTTGCCCACCAGCCACAAATAGCCAATCTGGTTTACGGTGGCCGCATGGGTAACAAAGACGCCGGAGATGGCTGGAAGTATCGCGGGCGTGGGCTTATCCAGATTACCGGGCTGGAGAATTACACCAGATGTGGCGTTGCCCTGAAACTGGATCTGGTGGCGAATCCGGGACAGCTTGAGCTGGAACGTCATGCCGCCCGATCCGCAGCGTGGTTTTTTGTGGCTAAAGGGTGTCTGAAATACTCCGGCGACATGGTACGCGTTACGCAGATAATCAACGGAGGACAGAACAGTATTGGTGATCGGAGGGAGCGCTTTGAGAAAGCAAAATCGGTGCTCGTATGATAGTACTGCTGAAATTGCTTAAAAAATTCTGGAAGCCATTAGCAGAAATACTGCTGGTGGCTTTTTTGTTATGTGCTGGTGCGTACTGGTGTTATTCACGAGGTTATCAGAAGGCAGATTCATCCTGGAAATTCCAATGGGCGCAACGAGATCTTACCGATGCGACCGCCGCATTGCAGCAAGAAGTAACCGAAAGAGCGAAAGAGAAGCGTCGCCAGCACGCCGCAGATGAAGAACGGAAAAGAGCCGATGAAGAACTGGCAAAAATACAGGCCGATGCTGATGCTGCTGAGCGTGCTCGCGGTGGGCTGCAACAGCAGCTCGCAGCAGTACAACGGCAGCTCGCAGGAAGTGAAACCGGCAGGCTTTCCGCTCTTGCCGCAGCAAGCCAGGCAAAAGCCGAGACCGGAATACTGCTCGCCCAGTTGCTTGGCGAAGCTGATGATCTGGCGGGAAAGTTCGCAAAAGAGGCTGATGAGCGTTATGTCGCCGGAAGCACATGCGAACGTACCTGGGACAAAGTGACCGGGCAGAACTGAAACCTGATAACAAGGAAAATTAATGAAGGCAAAATTATTCGTACTGGCCCTGGTATGTGTGTCCCTCGCCGGTTGTACAACGCTTTATTATCGGTAATGACTATGCGCCGTATATTAGCCACCGCTGCCGCAATTTGTCTTGGCGGCTGCATTACTGTGTATGGTCCGGTTAAAACAGGAGGGCAGCAACAGCAGGACAGCCAGGCCGGGCAGCAGCCAGGGATGAGCGAACAGATATCAACCTCATTCATCGGTAACCGTAAACCGGATGAGTTGCTGAATGCCGTGGCGCTGTATTTCAGGGAGAAGGCCATCACAGCCAGTGTTAACGACCAGACCACAGGTATTATCGCCGTTACAGGGGATGACCCGGAACTGAGTTCGTTGTATCTGGACTGTTCACTGTTACCGCAGACACAAAATATCCAGGAGCATTACCGTATCGTCGCGCAGGTCTGGAGTGCCGGTGAAGGCAGTAATGTTTCGGTAATGGTGACAGGCACTGCCGGACTGGATACTGCCGACGGTAACGATAAGGTGAAGCCGGTTGAGTGTAAAAGTACCGGGATATTTGAGAAAGATTTGCTGGAACGGTTACGTAAGTAAGCATTTCAGCAGGGGCTAATCCGTGGGAGGACATCAACCTTTACGGGTCCTTTCCGGCAGTCCGGGACATTACGGGGCGGCAGCGTCGCAGGATTTCACTCCTTATGAAAATTTTCAGGGAAAAGCCAGATCCGTTCTTCTTATCGTTTATTAACTGTTTTTAAAGGTTTTTTTAGAAAAAAGAAAGGATCTGCTGAATAACGTTTTTAGTTAAAAACGAAGATCGCAGATCCTTTCCTGTTTCCGGGAGACTTTTCCATGAACGTGAACAAAAAAAAACTGGCTGAAATTTTTGGTTGTGACGTCAGAACTGTCACAGCCTGGCAAAGCCAGGGGCTGCCACTTGTTTCCGGAGGAGGAAAAGGTAACGAAGCAGTGTTCGACACCGCGGCAGCGATTTCATGGTACGCGGAGCGTGATGCGTCTATTGAAAATGAAAAGCTGCGTAAAGAGGTTGATGATTTACGTGCCGCTGCGGAATCAGAGCTTAATCCCGGCACCATCGACTATGAGCGCTACCGCCTGACAAAAGCCCAGGCGGATGCGCAGGAACTTAAAAATGCTGAGCGCGAAGGGCTGGTTCTTGAGACCGAACTGTTCACCTACATCCTGCAACGGGTGGCTCAGGAAATAGCAGGGATACTGTCAAGGATACCGCTGGTATTACAGCGCAAATATCCTGATCTGTGCCAGTCGCACATCGATGTGGTCAGAACGGAAATCGCCAGGGCGTCAGGCAGGGCCGCCACGATAGCGGATGTGGAGAAGTGGACCGATGATTTCCGGAGAGCGCAGGGCGAATAATGCCAACAGAGCCATAACTAACGGGCTGATAGCGCTTCATATTCCAGTACCGCTTACCACCGTGCAGTGGGCTGATGAGTATTACTATCTGCCAAAAGAGTCCTCCTACACCCCCGGCAAATGGGAAACGCTGCCGTTTCAGGTAGCGATAATGAACGCGATGGGGTATGAACTGATCCGTGTTGTAAACCTCATTAAGTCTGCCCGCGTGGGCTATACCAAAATGTTGCTGGGGGTAGAAGGCTATTTCATAGAGCACAAGTCGCGCAACAGCCTGTTGTTCCAGCCGACCGACTCATCCGCTGAGGATTTTATGAAATCCCACGTGGAGCCGACTATCAGGGATGTTCCTGTATTGCTGGAGCTGGCCCCCTGGTTCGGGCGTAAACATCGTGATAATACGCTCACCCTGAAACGCTTTTCTTCCGGTGTAGGGTTCTGGTGCCTCGGTGGTGCAGCAGCCAAAAACTACCGTGAAAAATCGGTGGATGTGGTCTGCTATGACGAATTGTCATCTTTTGAGCCGGATGTCGAGAAAGAAGGTTCGCCGACGCTGCTGGGGGATAAACGTATTGAAGGTTCTGTCTGGCCTAAATCCATTCGGGGCTCCACACCAAAAGTCAAAGGGTCATGCCAGATTGAAAAGGCGGCAAATGAATCGGCGCATTTTATGCGTTTTCATGTACCGTGTCCGCACTGTGGCGAAGAACAGTACCTTAAATTCGGTGATGGCAGTACGCCGTTCGGTCTGAAATGGGAGGAAAGCAAGCCGGAGACGGTGTATTACCTTTGTGAACATAATGGATGCGTGATCCGTCAATCGGAACTTGATCAGAAAGCAGGCCGCTGGATTTGCGATAACACAGGCATGTGGACACGCGATGGACTGGCTTATTTCAGCGCGTCCGGTGAGGAGGTTCCTCCGCCACGATCCATTACCTTTCATATCTGGACGGCTTACAGTCCCTTTACCACCTGGATACAGATTATTTATGACTGGCTGGATGCGCTGAAAGATCCAAATGGTGTGAAAACCTTTATAAACACCACTTTGGGCGAGCCTTATGAAGAGGCGGTGGCCGAAAAACTCAGCCATGAGCTTTTGCTGGAAAAAGTGATTCATTATGCGGCGCCGGTTCCGGAGCGGGTGGTGTATCTGACCTCTGGTATCGACTCCCAGCGTAACCGTTATGAAATGTATGTCTGGGGCTGGGCGCCGGGCGAAGAGGCTTTCCTTATTGATAAGCAAATTATCATGGGACGGCATGATGATGAAGATACCCTGCAACGTGTGGATGCCGTCATTAATAAAAAATATCGTCATGCTGACGGGACGGATATTTCCATTTCCCGTATCTGCTGGGATATCGGCGGTATCGATGCAGAAATCGTCTATAAACGCTCAAAAAAACACGGCATTTTCCGCGTGCTGCCTGTCAAAGGGGCCTCCGTTTACGGAAAACCCGTTATTACCATGCCTAAAAAACGCAACCAGAGCGGGGTATTCCTGTGCGAAATCGGTACTGATACTGCCAAAGAAATGCTTTACGCCAGAATGGGGGCGGTTACTGCGCCTGCCGACGAAGCCACGCCTTATGCGATCCGCTTTCCGGATAATCCGGATGTTTTTACGGAGGTGGAAGCGAAGCAACTGGTAGCCGAAGAGCTGGTGGAGAAACTGGTTAACGGAAAATTCCGGCTGTTATGGGATGCCAAAGGACGTCGTAACGAAGCGCTGGATTGTCTTGTCTATGCCAGTGCAGCGTTACGGGTGTCTGTGCAGCGCTGGCAACTGGATCTGGAGGCGCTGGCGACATCAAGGAAAAGCGAAGAGCAGGATACCCCGACACTTGAACAACTGGCCGCAATGCTGGCAGGAGGAGTTAATGGCAACAATCACTGAGCTACAGGAAGCCCGCGTCGCGCTGCATGACCTGATGACGGGAAAACGGGTGGCGACGGTTCAGAAAGACGGGCGACGGGTTGAATTTACCGCGACATCGGTGGGGGATCTGAAAAAATATGTCGCGGAACTTGAGGCGTCACTGTGCAATGGTCGCCGCCGGGCACCTGTGGGGGTGAGACTGTGAAGCGCACCCCGGTTCTGGTGGATGTTCACGGCACGCCGCTGCGGGAAAGTCTGGGATACACCGGCGGGGGGATCGGTTTCGGCGGACAGATGGCTGACTGGATGCCCCCGGCGGAAAGCGTGGATGCCGCGCTGCTGCCTTCGTTGCGCCTCGGCAATGCGCGGGCTGATGATCTGGTCCGTAATAATGGTATTGCAGCAAATGCGGTGGCGCTGCACAAGGATCATATTGTCGGACACCTGTTTCTTATCAGCTATCGTCCAAACTGGCGCTATCTTGGTATGCGTGAGAGCGCAGCGAAGAGTTTTGTGGATGAGGTTGAAGCTGCATGGACAGAGTATTGCGATGGTATTTTTGGCGAAATGGATGCCGAGGGGAAGCGGACTTTTACAGAGTTCATCCGTGAAGGCGTGGGCGTTCACGCCTTTAATGGTGAAATTTTTCTCCAGCCTGTCTGGGACGCTGAAACCACGCAGGTTTTCCGTACCCGGTTCAAGGCTGTCAGTCCGAAACGGGTTGACACACCGGGGTATGCCCGCGGAAACCGCCAGCTTCGCGCAGGGGTGGAAACGGACCGGAATGGAAAAGCCCTCGCCTATCATGTCTGTGATGACGACTGGCCGGTGGCTGGTGGGGAGCGCTGGACCCGTATTCCTCGTTTTCTGCCGTCCGGACGACCCGCGATGTTACATATTTTCGAGCCGGTTGAGGACGGACAGACGCGCGGTGCCAATCAGTTTTACAGTGTGATGGAGCGGCTGAAGATGCTTGATACCCTGCAGGCAACGCAGCTTCAGTCCGCGATTGTCAAAGCCATGTACGCCGCCACGATAGAAAGCGAACTCGATTCCGAGAAAGCCTTTGAATACATCACGGCGGCAGATAACAAAGATACGCCCCTTGTTAACATGCTCGCAAATTATGCCCGCTATTACAGTACCAACAGTATCAAACTGGGCGGTGTAAAAATTCCCCACCTGTACCCGGGTGATGAGCTGAATCTGCAGACTGCGCAGGATTCCGATAATGGCTTTTCAGCGCTGGAGCAGGCGCTGCTACGGTATATTGCCGCCGGGCTGGGGGTCTCTTATGAGCAGCTTTCGCGTGATTATTCTCAGGTCAGCTATTCCAGCGCCCGCGCATCTGCCAATGAGTCCTGGCGCTATTTCCTGGGGCGGCGCCGGTTCATTGCCGGACGGCTGGCGACACAAATGTTTTCCTGCTGGCTGGAGGAGGCGCTGATACGGGGAGTTATCCGGGCACCCCGGGCCAGGTTTTCCTTCTGGGAGGCCCGATCCAGCTGGAGCCGATCGGAGTGGATTGGTGCCGGACGTATGGCGATTGACGGACTCAAGGAGGTTCAGGAAGCCGTGATGCGTATTGAGGCCGGGCTGAGTACCTATGAAAAAGAGCTCGCCATTATGGGCGAGGATTACCAGGAGATATTCCGCCAGCAGGTCAGGGAATCCGAAGAACGGCGGACAGCCGGACTTTCGCGTCCGGTATGGATCACCGATACCTATCAACAACAGATCGCGGCGAGCCGTCAGACGGAGGAGGAAAAGCGTGCAACGTAATCTCCCGCACATCATCAGCCAGGCAACCAGTGCTCCGTTGCTGCTTGAACCCGCCTATGCGCGGGTTTTCTTTTGCGCGTTGGGCAGGGAGTCAGGCATTAACAGCCTGCACATTCCCGGTAATAACGAAAGTCTGGATCAGTCGGATATGGCACTGGTCACAGGCGATTTTATGGCGACCGGAAAGCCGCAGGCACGTTTTTATCAGGTAGTGAACGGTATTGCGGTATTACCCGTGACCGGAACACTGGTTCATAAACTCGGCGGAATGCGTCCCTTTTCAGGGATGACCGGCTATGACGGTGTCACTGCCCGGCTACAACAGGCGGTTTCAGATCCGGAGGTAAAAGGCATTCTGCTGGATATTGACAGTCCCGGCGGTCAGGCTGCCGGGGCGTTTGACTGTGCTGACATGATTTACCGGATGCGCGAACAGAAACCTGTCTGGGCACTGGCAAATGAAACAGCCTGTTCGGCGGCCATGTTGCTGGCGGCAGCCTGTTCGCACCGCCTTGTGACCCAGACGTCCAGAATGGGATCAATTGGTGTGGTGATGGCGCATACCAGCTACGCCGAAAAACTGAAACAGGAAGGGATCGATATCACCCTTATCTATTCTGGCGCACACAAGGCTGATCTGACGCCCAGCCAGAAATTACCGGAAAGCGTCTATGCCGACTACCAGCAGCGAATGGACGAGGCCAGAAAGATGTTTGCAGAAAAAGTGGCCCGGTACACGGGGTTGTCTGTCGATGCGGTAATGGCGACGGAGGCGGCAGTGTATGACGGGCAGGCCATTATCACTACCGGACTGGCAGATGGAATGGTGAATGCTGCTGACGCCATCGGCGTGATGGCAGAAGCTATCAACAGTAACAAGACAGGAGGCACTATGCCTGAATTAAGTGCAGCTGACGCTGTCACGCAGGAAAACCAGCGCGTAATGGGAATTCTGGGTTGCCCGGAGGCCAGGGGGCATGAGGCACTGGCACAGATGCTGGCCGGGCAGCCGGGAATGAGCGTTGCTCAGGCGAAGTCTATTCTGGCTGCCGCCGCGCCGGCGGATACGACCAGCACCGCTGACCGTATCCTTGCCCTGGAAGAAGCTGGTGGTCGGGAAACACTCGCACAGACACTGGCGGCCATGCCGGAGATGACGGTGGAACAGGCCAGAACCATTCTGGCAGCATCGCCGATCGCTGCGGCAACGTCACTTCATGATGCCGTGATGGCGCTTGATGAGGCGAAAGGCCGTGAAGAGTTGGCGGAAAAACTGGCTGTCATGCCTGGTATGACCACAGATCAGGCCCGTGACCTGCTGGCTGCCGCTCCGGACAAATCCGGTAATGCGGGGCTGAGCATGAACAACGCATTTGATGCTTTCATGCAGTCTCATTCCCCGGGCCCCATATCCGGCGGCAAAGGCCACAGTAATGATACCGAAACGACGTTGTTGATGAGTATTCCCGGTACTTCAGCCACCTGATAAGGAGACAGCATGTCATTTACCACCACTATTGAGAAACGTGCGGATAACCGCATTTTCGCCGGTAACGATCCGGCACATACCGCAACGGGAGTCAGCGGGATAACGGCGGCCACACCGATGCTGACGCCCCTGATGCTGGATGATACCACCGGGAAACTGGTGGCCTGGGACGGGCAGAAGGCCGGAACGGCGGTCGGGGTTCTGGCTCTTGCGCTGGACGGGTCGGAAAACCTGCTGACGTACTGGAAGAGCGGCACCTTTGCCACAGAATCACTGGTATGGCCGAAGAGTGTGGATGCCATTAAGCAGGCAAATGCATTCGCCGGAAGCGCCGTCAGTCACGCCGCTTTACCGTAATAAGAAGGCCGCGAAGCGGCCTTTATCGTATTTAACGTCCGGAGGACACCATTTATGGGATTGTTTACCACCCGCCAGTTGCTGGGTTATACCGAGCAGAAAGTTAAATTTAACCCACTCTTCCTGAGCCTGTTTTTTCGCCGTACTGTGACATTTCCTACCCAGGAAGTCATGCTGGACAAAATTACCGGAAAAACGCCGATTGCCGCTTATGTATCTCCGGTGGTTGGAGGGAAGGTTCTGCGTAACCGCGGTGGGGAAACGCGCGTACTGCGTCCGGGGTATGTCAAACCGAAGCATGAAGTTAACTATGCGCAGGTTGTTGAGCGTCTGCCGGGTGAAGACCCGGCCAGGCTTAACGATCCGGCCTACCGTCGTCTGCGCATTCTGACCGATAACCTGAAGCAGGAAGAGAAGGCCATCGTCCAGGTGGAGGAGATGCAGGCCGTCAGTGCGGTGCTGAACGGGAAATACACCATGCAGGGCGAGCAGTTTGACACCGTGGAGGTGGATTTTGGTCGCTCCGCCGGGAATAACATTATTCAGGCCACAGGTAAAAAATGGTCAGAGCAGGACAGGGAAACCTTTGACCCGACTTATGATCTGGATATGTACTGCGACCAGGCATCCGGTCTGATCAATATTGCCGTGATGGACGGGAAAGTCTGGCGTCTGCTGAACGGCTTTAAGCTGTTCCGTGAAAAACTGGATACACGCCGCGGTTCAAATTCTCAGCTGGAAACGGCGGTTAAGGACCTTGGGGCTGTGGTGTCGTTCAAGGGGTATTACGGAGATTTGGCCATTGTGGTGGCTAAAACATCCTATGTTGCTGATAACGGGACCGAAAAGCGTTACCTGCCTGAAGGGACTCTGGTTCTGGGAAATACGGCGGCAGAAGGTATCCGCTGCTATGGTGCCATTCAGGATTCACAGGCGCTCGCGGAGGGTATCGTTGCCGCCACCCGTTATCCCAAACACTGGCTGACGGTGGGGGACCCGGCGAATGAATATACCATGACGCAGTCTGCGCCGCTGATGGTCCTGCCGGACCCGGATGAGTTTGTCATTGTCACCGTCGGTTAAGCATCCCAAAAGGCCTGATTCAGGCCTTTATTGTTACAAATTGCGGGAGGATCTTTTATGGCAACAAAAGAAGAGAATATACAGCGTCTGCGGGAGCTTGCGACGCGGCTTGGGCGTGATCCGGATGTGTCCGGGAGCGCCGCTGAACTCAGCCAGCGTGTCATGGAATGGGAAGAGGAAGCGGAGGCGGAGCGTTTGTCTGTTGTGGAAAATGACAGTGATGAACCCATAGTGCCGCCCGGGATCGGGCAAAGATCCGAACGGGTACTTATCAGGGCGCTTCGTACACTACACATCTGCGCTATCGATCCGGACAGTAACCGGGAACTGGATATGGTTATGGCGGGAAACCCGGCGCGTATTTCGCAACACGATGTGGACGAGCTGATTGCTGCAGGACTTATTATTGAACTGTAAGGGTGGCGATATGTCGCAGTCCGAAAACCTGTTTGATACCGCGATTTCTCAGGCTGATGATGCCATCCTCCGGGTGATGGGAACGGTAGCAACAATAACCTCCGGCGTTCTGGCAGGGGCCACGCTTACGGGCGTATTTGACGATCCTGAAAGTGTGTCGTATGCCGCCGGAGGTGTCCGGATTGAGGTGGACAAGCCTACATTTTTTGTCAAAACATCCCTGACAGTCCATCTGAAGCGCCCGGACACACTAACCATTCTCGGTGACACCTTCTGGGTGGATCGCATCACTCCGGCTGGTGGAGACAGCAGTATTATTCTGCTGGGCAGGGGGGAGCCGCCGACGGATAACCGGCGCAGGACGGGAGGAATGTTTGACTGCTCCCCGCCCTGAAGGACGGGGATTCCCACTTCAACGAGCCGAACCTAAGCCGCTTTGAGTGATTCAGGATTTACAGGCTCTCCGTGGGCTAACACTGCCAGCCCGGCAGCTTTGATATTACGTGCCGCGTTAACGTCCCTGTCGTGGTCAGTTCCGCACTCAGGGCACTGCCATTTACGAACATCAAGAGGCATTTTTTTCATGGTGAAACCGCAACAGCTACAGCGTTTTGAGGACGGGAAAAACTGGTCAATGGCGACTACTGACCGCCCGGCCCATTCGCCTTTGTACTGGAGCTGGCGCACAAGTTCGCCCCAGCTCGCGTCTGCTATCGCTTTGGATAGCGACGGGTTGCGGAGCATGTTCTTCACTTTCAGGGATTCGACGCAAACAACTTGGTTATCGTTAATCAGTTTGCGGGATGCCTTGTGCAGGGCATCCAGTCGGCAATCAGCAATTTTCGCGTGGAGTTGGGCCACCTTTAAGCGGGCTTTGGCGCGGTTCTTTGAGCCTTTGGCCTTTTTGCTTAACCGGCGCTGGAGTAGTGCCAGGCGAGCCGCGTATTTAGCGGTATGGCGGGGATTGCCGGACCTGAATCCGGTATCGGTGACGAACAAATCTTTTAAACCAACATCAATGCCGACCATTGAAGAGGTGATCGGCAGTGATGCGGATTCAAATTCGCAAAGGCACGAAACAAAGTACCGCCCTGCGGCATCTTTGGAAATGGTGACGGTAGACGGCACGGACGGCAGCGGACGACTCCAGCGCACGTCTAAGGGGATTTTGTTCTTTGCCATGTACAGCTTGCCGTCGCGGTATTTAAACGCGCTCGCAGTGAACTCAGCCGCCTGCTTGTGCCGTTTGCTTTTGAAAGCCGGATATGCAGCCCGTCCGGCGAAGAAGTTAGCAAAGGCGGTTTGTTGGTGGCGCAAAGACTGCTGGAGGGGAACGCAGGAAACGTCGTTAAGCCAGGCAAATTCCGGCTCCTTTTTCAGCGCCGTAAGGCGAGCGTTGGCCTGTAGGTAACCGATCTTTTCCTTTCGCTCGTAGTACGCATCGGTACGCCAGCGGAGGATGGAGTTGTAGACGAAACGCACACAACCGAACGTCTGAGCTAAAAGCTCAGCCTGCTCAGTCGTGGGGTAAAACCGGTATTTATATGCGCGTTTCATAGCCTCACATAAAGAGGAAAATGTGATTATGCAAAAGACAGTTAGCCGGAAAACCGCCTCCTTTCCTCCCCGGCCTGAAGGCCGGGGTTTCCCGGAGGCATTCTGATGAAAGGGCTTGAAAATGCGATCCGGAATCTGAACAGCCTTGACCGACAGATGGTTCCCCGGGCCAGTATCTGGGCTGTGAATCGCGTGGCGCAGAAAGCTGTTTCAGTGGCAACCCGTAAGGTGGCGCGGGAGACTGTCGCCGGAGATAACCAGGTAAGAGGACTTCCGCTGAAGCTGGTTCGCCAGAGGGTGAGGTTATTTAAAGCCGGTACAGACGGTAAACGCTCTGCCCGGATACGGATTAACCGGGGAAACCTTCCCGCCATAAAGTTGGGCGCTGCACAGGTCAGGATGAGCAAACGGAGGGGCAAACTGCTGTATCGTGGAAGTGTGCTGAAAATCGGGCCATATCTGTTCCGGGATGCCTTTATTCAGCAACTGGCTAACGGACGCTGGCATGTTATGCGACGCGTTAACGGGAAAAACCGTTATCCAATTGATGTAGTGAAAATTCCTCTTTCCGGACCATTGACTCAGGCATTCGAAAGCGCCACACAAAGCTTGATTGACGAGGAAATACCGAAGCAATTGGGGTATGCCCTGAAACAACAACTGAGGCTTTATCTTTCACGATGAGCAAACACACATTAATCCGCCGGGCCGTTCTGGAAAAGCTGGAATCCGTGACTGGCGCACCTGTCACTCTTTTTGATGGACTTCCTGCTTTCGTAGAACAGGAAGATTTACCCGCAATAGCTGTCTGGCTGACAGACGCACAGTATACAGGCCTTATGACCGATGAGGATGACTGGCAGGCTACTCTCCATACGGCAGTTTTTCTGAGGGCTCAGGCTCCTGATACAGAGCTTGATATCTGGATGGAAGAAAAAATCTTTCCTGCGCTGGAAGAGGTTAGTGGTCTGGAGCGCCTTATCGATACCATGACCCCGCTGGGTTATGACTACCAGCGTGACAGCGAAATGGCAACGTGGGGGATGGCAGAAATTACTTACCGGATCACCTATACCAACTGAGGAGGATATGATGGGAACACCAAACCCACTGGTAAAAACGAAAGGCGCCGGAACCACATTCTGGCTGTATACCGGCAGCGGCGATGCGTTTAAAAATCCACTGGCTGATGATGACTGGCTGCGACTGGCAGGTATTAAGGATCTGCAGCCCGGAGAAATGAGTGCAGATGCGGAAGACGATGACTATCTTGATGATGAAAATGCCGACTGGAAAAGCACTACGCAGGGGCAGAAAAGCGTCGGTGACACCACGGCCACGCTGGCCTGGAAACCCGGTGAGACCGGACAGAAAAAACTGGTTGAGCTGTTTGACACCGGCGAAGTTCGCGCCTTCCGTATCAGGTATCCTAACGGGACGGTTGATGTGTTCCGCGGCTGGCTGAGTTCACTGGGTAAAACCGTGACGTCCAAAGAGGTGATGACACGCAGCGTAAAAATCACCGGCGTCGGGCGTCCTTCTCTTGCGGAGGAGGATACACCTGACGTAGTCAGCGTATCCGGAGTGACTGTTGCGCCGGCCAGTGCCACGGTGGCTGCCGGAGCCACCACCACGCTGACATTTACGGTAAAACCTGATAACGCGTCAGATAAAACGCTGCAGGTTGCGACCGCCGATCCGCTGATCGCCACCGTCACGCTGAAGGATAATGTGGCCACGGTTAAAGGCGTGAAGGCGGGCAGCGTGAATATTGTTGGCATCAGCAGTGACGGCAGTCTTGTCGCGGTGGCAGCAGTGACAGTGACGGCGTCATAACCCTCTCTTATCAGTCCGCCCCGGTTCCGGGGCTTCTATGGAAAATCATCATGTTTCTCAATACAGACACCTTTAACTACGGTGGGCATTCCATCGTGCTCAGTGAGCTTTCTGCCCTGCAACGTGTGGATTATCTGAAGTTTATTCAGCAGCGGACGGCAGACTATGACGCACAGCCTGAAACCCTGACGGAAGCAGAGCGTCAGACAGAATTTATGCAGATGGGGGTGGATATTAATGCATGGCTGGTATCCCGCTCCCTGTGTGAGAGCAAAAAAGAGGAGGAGGCCCGCGCTCTGTATGAGTCCGTCAGACTGGAATGGTCTTATGAGGCGCTGGGACGTGGCGCTGATATGGTTCTTTCCCTGAGTGGTATGCGTCTTCCGGCATCGCAGGAAGACGACAGCGGGAGTGAAAAGGACACGACCACGCCGGAAAAGTCCTGAACCGGGAGCTGGCGTTTGTGATGCGGCTCGCGCGTGAGTTCCGGCGACCAGACTGGCGGCAGATGCTGGCGGAAATGAGTGCGACAGAGCTGGGTGAGTGGGCGGAGCATTTCGTGAAGAACAGCTTCAGTGACATGTTGCTGGATGCGGAGTTTGCAACGCTGAAATCGCTGATTTCCGGACTGGTTACAGGCACGCATCACGATGCAGAAATGTTCAGCCTGATCACTGATCCTGAGTCGTTGCACGAAAAAACGGATGATGAACTGATGATCCTGGGCGAAGGTATTACCGGAGGTGTCCGCTATGGACCAGATAGCGAACCTGGTCATTGATTTAAGTATCGACAGCGCAGAGTTCCGAAACGAAGTTCCGCGCATTAAAAAATTGCTGAACGATGCGGCTGGTGACTCAGAACGTTCAGCGGCCCGGATGCAGCGTTTTCTGGATAAGCAGACGGAGGCGACGCGCCGGACGTCCGCCGGTCTGGAGCAGGTGACTGCCAGCAGTACCGCGTACAGTTCCGCTGTGGAGAAAAGCGCAGCGGCCAGTACGCGTCTGGCGGCGGATGTGGATCAGACGCGACAGCGGGTGGAGGCACTGGGAAGGAAACTGCGTGAGGAACAGGCGCAGTCAGCGGCTGTGGCGGCAGCACAGGACAGGACAAGTGCTGCTTTTTACCGCCAGATTGACAGTGTAAAACAGTTAAGCGGTGGTCTGCAGGAGCTGCAGCGTATCCAGGCGCAGGTACGACAGGCGAAAGGACGCGGAGATATCTCACAGGGCGATTATCTGGCGCTGGTGTCTGAAACCGCCAGGAAGACCCGTGAGCTTACCGATGCCGAAGCGCTGGCCACGCAGAAAAAAGCACAGTTTATACGCCGCCTGAAAGAGCAGACGACGGTACAGGGCCTCTCCCGTACCGAGCTGCTGCGGGTGAAGGCGGCTGAACTGGGTGTCAGCAGCGCCGCAGATATTTATATCCGTAAACTGGAGCGTACCGGAACTGCCACCCATACGCTAGGACTGAAAAGCGCTGCTGCCCGTCGTGAACTGGGCGTGCTGGCTGGTGAGCTGGCCCGTGGGAATTTCGGGGCACTGCGGGGAAGTGGTATCACGCTCGCTAACCGCGCCGGGTGGATCGAACAACTGATGTCTCCGAAGGGCATGATGCTCGGCGGGCTGGTTGGCGGCGTGGCTGCTGCTGTTTACGGGCTGGGCAAGGCCTACTATGAAGGAGCTAAAGAAAGCGAGACGTTCAATAAACAGCTTATTCTGACCGGGAGTTATGCCGGAAAAAACACAGGCCAGCTTAATGCGATGGCGAAGTCGCTCGCCGGAAATGGCGTCACGCAGCACGATGCTGCAGGCGTGCTGGCACAGGTGGTCGGTAGCGGAGCGTTTACCGGGCAGGCAGTGGCAATGGTATCCCGTACCGCGACCAGAATGCAGGAAAACGTGGGACAATCAGTGGATGAAACCATCCGCCAGTTTAAACGCCTGCGGGATGATCCGGTGAATGCGGCGAAAGAACTGGACAGGACACTGCATTTTCTGACAGCCACCCAGCTTGAACAAATCAGGGTACTGGGCGAGCAGGGAAGAGTGGCTGATGCCGCGAAAATTGCCATGTCCGCGTATTCGGAAGAAATGAATAAGCGGATGGGGGACGTACACGACAATCTGGGTTGGATTGAAAGAGCATGGAATGCTGTCGGTGATGCGGCGAAGTGGGCATGGGATCGGATGCTGGATATCGGGCGGGAAGACACGCTCGATGAAAAGATCGCGACACTGCAGGAAAAAATCGCGCGCGACAGAAAAACGCCCTGGACGGTGTCTTCCTCCCAGACTGAATACGATCAGCAGCAACTGAACGAACTTCAGGAACAGAAACGCCAGAAGGACCTGCTGGATGCGAAGGCGCAGGCAGAGCGTAATTATCAGGAAACGCAGAAACGTCGGAACGAGCAGAACGCCGCGCTGAACCGGGATAATGAAACTGAATCCCTGCGGCACCAACGGGAGGTGGCGCGCATTACCGCCATGCAGTATGCCGATGCTGCTGTACGCAATGCCGCACTGGAGCGCGAAAATGAACGTCATAAAAAGGCGTTGTCACAACAGGCGAAAAAGCCAAAGACTTACCACAACGACGAGGCCAGGCGACTGCTTTTGCAGTACAGCCAGCAACAGGCGCAGACTGAAGGGCAGATTGCCGCCGCGAAGCTTTCCACGACCGAAAAAATGACGGAAGCGCATAAGCAGCTTTTGTCATTTCAGCAGCGCATCGCTGATTTGTCCGGTAAAAAACTGACGGCGGATGAACAAAGCGTACTGGCACATAAGGATGAAATTGCGCTTGCGCTACAGAAGCTGGATATCTCACAACAGGATTTGCAACACCAGAATGCCCTTAATGAACTGAAGAAAAAGACGCTCACATTAACCAGCCAGCTCGCTGACGAAGAATCCCGCGTCAGGCAGCAGCACGCAATGGCGCTGGCCACAATGGGTATGGGCGATCAGCAACGAGGTCGGTACGAAGAGCGTCTGAAAATTCAGCAGCGCTACCAGGAACAACTGGAGCAGCTTAAGCGCGACAGTAAGGCAAAGGGGACATACGGTTCTGACGAATATCGTCAGGCTGAGCAGGCGCTGAAGGGCAGTCTCAATCGCCGGCTGGCTGAGTGGGCGGATTACAATTCGAAAGTGGACGCTGCGCAGGGAGACTGGACTCTGGGGGCGTCGCGTGCGCTGGATAACTTTATGGCGCAGGGCAGCAACGTGGCGGGCGCAACGGAGCAAATGTTCACATCGGCATTCAACAGTATGGGCAACGGGCTGGCGACGTTCGTTACCACTGGAAAACTAAACTTTAAATCTTTCACCGCATCCATCGTGTCAGATCTGGCAAAAATTTCAGCACGTATGGCAATGATGCAGGCTGTAAAGGGAATCGGATCTGCTCTGGGATTTGGTGTGACAGCCAATGCGACTGGTGGAGTTTATCAGTCTTCTGAACTGAGCCGATACAGCGGCAGCATTGTTAATCGCCCGACATTTTTTGCTTTTGCCAAAGGTGCCGGGGTGATGGGCGAGGCAGGACCGGAGGCAATATTACCACTTCGTCGTGGTGCAGACGGTAAGCTGGGTGTCGTGGCAGCCGGTTCAGGAGGGATGGCGATGTTTGCGCCTGAGTACAACATTGAAATCCACAACGACGCCGGCAACGGACAGATTGGTCCGCAGGCATTACAGGCCGTATATAACATTGGAAAAAAAGCCGCCATTGATTTCTGGCAACAGCAGTCGCGTGACGGGGGTATTGCTGGAGGAGGGCGATAACAATGGAAACATTTAACTGGAAGATCCGCCCTGATATGACAGTGGAATCAGAACCAAAAGTCACCTCCATAAAACTGGGTGACGGGTATGAACAACGGCGTCCAGCCGGGCTGAACAACCATCTGGCGAAGTATAACGTAACGGTCCGGATTCGTAAGGGAGAACATCAGAACCTTGAGGCATTTTTATCCCGCCACGGTGGAGTGAAATCCTTTCTCTGGACACCGCCTTATACCTGGACACAAATTCGGGTGATTTGCCGCAAATGGTCGATTAGCGTTGGCTCTCTTTGGGTGACTGTGACCACGACTTTTGAACAGGTTGTTATCTGAGGAGGAGTGATGCAGGACATTTCGCAGGATACGCTGAACGAAGCCGCTAAACTGGCGCAGTCCGCCAGGATCACTTTGTGGGAAATCGATCTGACACAGTCTGGCGGTGATCGTTATTTTTTTTGTAACGAGGCGAATGAAAAGGGGGAGGCGGTTACCTGGCAGGGACGGAAATATGACGTTTATCCTGTAGACGGTTGCGGATTTGAAATGAACGGCAAAGGCGCAGCTGCGCGCCCGTCACTGAAGGTATCCAATCTTTACGGTATGGTGACCGGAATGGTGGAGGATTTGCATAGCCTGGTTGGGGCGACGGTCATCCGCAGGATAGTATATGCCCGGTTTCTCGATGCCGTGAATTTTCAAAACGGCAACCAGGATGCTGACCCGGAGCAGGAATCCGTAAGCCGATGGGTGATCGAGCAGTGCAGTGATCTGACGGCGGTAAGTGCGACATTTGTCCTGGCAACACCGACTGAAACGGACGGATGTGTCTTCCCCGGGCGAATTATGCTGGCCAATACCTGTACATGGATATACCGCTCTGACGAATGCGGTTATACGGGACCAGCTGCCGCAGATGAATTTGATAATCCTACCGCCGATCCGGCAAAAGATGCCTGCAGCCGCTGCGCCCGGGGATGCGCCCTGCGTAACAATACCGGAAACTTTGGCGGTTTCCTCTCCATTAATAAACTTTCACAGTAAATCATCATGAAAGAACAGGATATTCTGGCGCACGCCCGACGGTGTGCGCCTGCGGAGTCGTGCGGCTTCGTGGTGAGAACACAGGCGGGAGAACGGTATCTCCCCTGTGTGAATATTTCTGCCGCGCCGGAGGATTATTTCCGTATGGCGCCGGAGGACTGGCTGAGGGCTGAAACGCAGGGGGATATTGTGGCGCTGGTTCACAGCCATCCTGGCGGCCAGCCGTATCTGAGCGATGTGGATCGCAGGCTGCAGGTTCAAAGTGACCTGCCGTGGTGGCTGGTATGCGCCGGCCAGGTACATAAATTCCGCTGTGTGCCACACCTGACCGGACGACAGTTTAAACATGGGGTTTTTGACTGTTACACGCTGTTCCGTGATGCCTATCATCTGGCGGGGATTGATATGCCGGATTTTCACCGGGACGACGACTGGTGGCGGCATGGTGACAATCTCTATCTGGATAATCTGGAGACGACGGGATTTTACCGTGTCAGCGCAGCCAGTGCGCAGCCCGGCGACGTGCTGATTTGCTGCTTTGGCTCCTCCGTTCCGAACCACGCAGCGATTTACTGCGGCGACGGAGAGCTGCTGCACCATATTCCTGAACAACTGAGTAAACGTGAGAGGTATACCGACAAATGGCAACGACGCACGCACTCCATCTGGCGACACCGGGCATGGCGCGAATTTGCCTTTACGGGGATCTGCAACGATTTTGCCGCCGCGTCAGCCTGCAGGTAGCCAGTGGTGCTGAAGCTGTCCGGGCACTGGCGGTACAGTTGCCAGGTCTCCGGCAGAAACTGAACGACGGCTGGTATCAGGTACGCATAGCCGGAGACGATGTTACGGCTGATACCCTGACAACCAGCCTGCATGATCCGCTGCCGCCTGGCGCGGTGATTCATATTGTGCCGCGTCTGGCCGGGGCCAAATCTGGCGGGGTGTTTCAGGCGGTGCTTGGTGCGGCGCTGATTGCTGTTGCCTGGTGGAACCCGGCAGGCTGGCTGGGGGCGGCGGCGATATCCGGCATGTATATGACCGGGGCGTCGATGATTCTGGGTGGTGTGGCGCAGATGCTGGCACCAAAACCCAAAATGTCCGAAATGAGGCAGACCGATAACGGCAGGCAGAACACGTATTTCTCGTCGCTGGATAACATGGTTGCCAACGGTAACACGTTGCCGGTGCTGTACGGCGAGATGCAGGTGGGGTCACGCGTGATTTCCCAGGAAGTCAGTACCGCTGATGAAGGCGATGGTGGTCAGGTTGTAGTGATTGGCCGCTGACAACAGAACAGATTCAGACAGAACCGCCTCCGGGCGGTTTTGTCGTTTTATGGGGTTAATAAATGGGAAAGGGCGGCGGAAAAGGGCATACGCCCCGCGAGGCACCGGATAACCTGAAATCCACGCAGCTGCTGAGCGTCATCGATGCCATCAGCGAGGGACCGATAGAAGGCCCGGTGAACGGTCTGCAAAGTGTTCTGGTAAACCAGACGCCGGTGGTGGACCGCGACGGTAACACGAATATCCACGGCGTGAAGGTGGTATACCGCGTCGGTGAGCAGGAACAGACCCCGCTGGAGGGATTTGAATCGTCCGGCGCCGAGACGGTGCTTGGTGTACAGGTCAGACACGACAATCCGGTGACCAGGACCATCACGGCTGCAAATATTGACCGCCTGCGTTTTACGTTCGGCGTGCAGTCACTGGTGGAGGCCAACAGCAAGGGCGACCGTAATCCGACATCCGTCAGACTGCAAATCCATCTTGAGCGCTATGGTCAGTGGGTGGTGGAAAAAGAAATTACGATTACCGGGAAAACAACCACACAGTATCTGGCCTCGGTGATAGTGGATAATCTCCCTCCCCGGCCATTCGGTATCCGGATGGTACGTGTGACGGCAGACAGTACCACTGACCAGTTACAGAACAACACGGTCTGGTCGTCGTATACCGAGATTATTGATGTCCGGCAGCGCTATCCCAACACTGCCGTGATTGGCCTGCAGGTGGAGTCTGAGCAGTTCGGCAGCCAGCAGGTGACGCGAAATTACCATTTTTTCGGGCGGATTATTCAGGTGCCGTCGAATTACGATCCGGTAGCGCGAACTTACAGCGGCATCTGGGACGGCACGTTCAAGCCTGCATACAGCAATAGTCCGGCGTGGTGTCTATGGGATGTGCTGACACATCCCCGTTATGGCATGGGACAGCGAATCGGCGCGGCGGACGTGGACAGGTGGGCGCTGTATGCAATAGGCCAGTACTGCGACCAGATGGTCCCTGACGGATTCGGCGGGACAGAGCCGCGTATGACCTTTAATGCGTATCTGGCGCAGCAGCGTAAGGCGTGGGATGTGCTGACCGACTTCTGCTCCGCCATGCGTTGTATGCCGGTGTGGAACGGGCAGAGGCTGACCTTCGTGCAGGACAGGCCATCGGATACAGTCTGGACCTATACCCGCAGCAATGTGGTGATGCCGGATGAGGGTACACCGTTCCGTTACAGCTTCAGTGCGAGGAAGGACCGCCATAATGCGGTAGAGGTGAACTGGACTGACCCTGATAATGGCTGGCAGACGTCCACGGAACTGGTGGAAGACACGGTCGCCATCAGTCACTACGGACGCAATCTGGTAAAAATGGATGCGTTTGGCTGTACCAGTCGCGGGCAGGCGCACCGCGCCGGGCTGTGGCTGATAAAAACGGAGCTGCTGGAAACCCAGACGGTTGATTTTAGTGTGGGGGCGGAGGGGTTGCGCCACGTTCCTGGTGATGTGATTGAGGTTTGCGACGAAGATTATGCCGGCATCAGTCTGGGCGGGCGGATTCTGTCCGTTGACCGCGACCGTCGCATTCTGACCCTTGACAGGGCGATTACCCTGCCGTCGTCCGGCACCACGCTGATAAGCCTGGTGGATGGCGAAGGCTTGCCGGTCAGCGTGGACGTGCAGTCTGTTACCGACGGTGTGCAGGTTCAGGTCAGCAGGATACCGGACGGTGTGGCGGAATACAGCGTCTGGGGGCTGAAACTGCCGTCGCTGCGCCAGCGTCTCTTCCGGTGTGTGGCTATCCGGGAAAACGACGACGGAACGTATGCCATCACCGCCGTACAGCATGTGCCGGAAAAAGAGTCCATCGTGGACAACGGGGCATCGTTCGACCCGCAGCCCGGAACGATTCACGGCACCGTTCCCCCGGCGATACAGCATCTGACCACAGAAATTCTGGCGGAGGAGGGACAGTATCAGGTACTGGCGCGCTGGGACACACCGCGAGTCGTTAAGGGCGTCTCTTTTTCGTTGCGCCTGAACGTGGCGGCGGAAGATGGCAGTGACCGGCTGGTAAGCAGCGCAGGAACGCCGGATACGCAGTACCGGTTCCGGGGGCTGACGTCTGGGCACTACACCCTGTCCGTCAGGGCGGTGAACAGCCAGGGACAACAGGGAGACCCGGCCAGCACACAGTTCAGCATCTCCGCGCCGGCGGCACCATCATTTATCGAGCTTACCCCTGGCTATTTCCAGATTACAGCCACACCGCGTCAGGCGGTATACGACCCGACGGTGCAGTATGAGTTCTGGTTTTCAGACGCACGGATTACGGATATCCATCAGGTGGAAAACGCCACACGATATCTGGGAACAGCGCTGTACTGGATAGCGGCCAGCGTGAATATCAGGCCCGGCAGGGATTACTATTTTTATATCCGGGCGGTAAATCAGGTCGGTAAATCCGCATTCGTGGAGGCGACCGGGCAGGCCAGCAACGATGCCGCAGGCTATCTGGATTTTTTCAAAGGGCAGATAACTGAAAGTCACCTGGGTAAGGAGCTGCTGGAAAAAGTAGAACTGACGGAGGATAACGCCAGCAAACTGCAGCAGTTTTCGAAGGAGTGGCAGGACGCTAACGATAAATGGAACGCCATGTGGGGCGTCAAAATAGAGCAGACCAAAGACGGCAAATATTATGTGGCCGGACTTGGACTGAGCATGGAAGACACGCCTGACGGGAAGATAAGCCAGTTCCTGGTGGCGGCGGATCGCATTGCTTATATTAACCCGGCAAACGGAAACGAGACGCCCGGATTCGTCATGCAGGGCGACCAGATAATCATGAACGAGGTGTTTCTGAAATATCTGAGCGCGCCGACCATTACCAGTGGCGGGAATCCTCCGGCATTTTCCCTGACGCCGGATGGAAAGCTGACTGCGAAAAATGCGGATATCAGCGGGCATATTAACGCTGTGTCTGGCTCGTTTACGGGAGAAATCAATGCCACCTCCGGTAAGTTTTCTGGCGTGATAGAAGCGAGAGAGTTTGTCGGTGATATCTGCGGCTCAAAAGTCATGCAGGGCGTGAGCATCAGGGCGACGAACGACGAACGCAGCACCTCAACACGGTATACCGACAGCGCCACCTATCAGATAGGGAAAACCATCACGGTGATGGCTAACTGTGAGCGTAACGGTGGCTCCGGTGCCATCACAGTCACGATAAATATTAACGGCCAGGTGAAAACGGGGGAGGTTATGCCGTATACCGCAGGGCTTCCGGCCATGTATCAGACCGTTGTCTTTTCGGTCTACACCACTTCACCTGTCGTGGATATCAGCGTCTCTCTGAGGGTCCGTGGGCAGTACACCACGTCTGCTTCCGTCTGGCCGCTGGTGATGGTTTCCCGGTCGGGGAGCAACTTCACAAACTGACCGGATTTCCGGTCCCTTTCGTTTAACGAGGAACAAATATGACTATGTCGCGCGTAATTTCTCTGGCGGCAGGGCTTTCCCTGTCCGTTTTATTTTCCACTGCTGCCGTTGCCGATAACGGAAGAGGAAGCGGCAACAGCAATATTGAAAACCAGACCCGGATTTATACCGGCACCGACCGTGGGCAGAAACAGCACCGCGAGGCAAAGGGAAAAACAATCACGCGGAGCGTCCAGTGTTCGCTGCCGGCATATTTACGTGACCCGGATAATCAGTGCTGAGACGTGAATGAATCTGAAGCCTGCCTGCGGGCGGGCTTTTTTATGGAGGTAATATGCCAGTACTTATTTCCGGCGTACTGAAAGATGGTACGGGAACGCCGGTACAGAACTGCACCATTCAGCTGAAAGCCAGCCGGACCAGTACGACGGTGGTCGTGAATACGGTGGCATCGGAAAATCCGGATGAAGCCGGGCGTTACAGCATGGATGTGGATCAGGGGCAGTACACTGTCACACTCCTGGTGGAAGGGTATCCCCCGTCACATGCCGGAGTTATTACGGTCTACGATGATTCAAAGCCGGGCACCCTGAATGATTTTCTGGGGGCCATGACGGAAGACGACGTCCGCCCGGAGGCGCTGCGGCGTTTTGAAGCGATGGTGGAGGAAGTTGCCCGCCAGGCATCGGAGGCGTCGCGGAATGCCACTACCGCAGGGCAGGCATCTGAACAGGCGCAGACATCAGCAGGTCAGGCAGCGGAAAGCGCCACGGCAGCAGCTAGTGCAGCCGGAGCGGCAGACGCATCAGCCACACAGGCGGCCTCATCCGCAGCGTCTGCGGAGAGCAGCGCAGGTACGGCGACCACAAAAGCCGGGGAGGCATCAGCCAGCGCGGCGTCGGCTGACACAGC
>NZ_JBGDTY010000020.1:0-89849 GCF_046552515.1 Salmonella sp. SAL00653 | reverse complement strand
TGCTCGTGAATTAAACTTCGTAATGAATTACGTGTTCACTCAGAGACTTGGTATTCATTTTTCGTCTTGCGACGTCAAGAATCCGTATCTTCGAGTGCCCACACAGATTGTCTGATAAATTGTTAAAGAGCAGTGCCGCTTCGCTTTTTCTCAGCGGCGCGGGGTGTGCATATTACGCTTTCCCGCTTCAGAGTCAAGCGATTATTTTCGCTTTTCTCCGTGAGGTTCTGGTCTGAACCCCGCTGACCCGGCGGCCTGTGTGCCGTTGTTCCGTGTCAGTGGTGGCGCATTATAGGGAGTTATTTCTGCCTGACAAGAGGAAATTTAAAATAATTTTCTGAGTGCGCACTTTTTATTCTTTGCGTTTATTTTGCCGACGATTTGTTGGTTAAATGGGCTATTTCACGGGCAAAGTGCGCAACCTGCTCCCAGTCGGTGTACACCACTTCTTTACTGGTATCCGTTTCGCCGCCCGACATCTTCATAATAAGCTTGATCATCAGACGGTCATACCAGCGATAGCGGGGATAGCGAAGCGCGCCTGCAATGACGGCACAGTAGTCAGGTCGCCACGGAGAGCTCATTAAAAACTTACGCGCGTAGCTGTTAGTCTGCGGCGTCCGTTTTTCAGCTTTACGCGCCACCAGGTTAACGGAATAAAAGGCGCTCGGCATTCCGTTCAACCGCGTGGCATATTTCTTAACAAACTCCTGAAAGGCGCTGTGGTAATGACCATAACGAATAGACGCGCCAATCACTACGCGATCATAGCTATCCCAGTCCGGCTCTTCTGCGCGATGCAGATTAACGACATCGGCCCAGATCCCCATCTCTTTGAGTTCAGAAGCCAGATAAGAGGCAATTTCGCGCGTTTGTCCGTCCCGGGTAGAGAAAAGAATCAATGTTTTCACGTGTTACTCCATTATTCACGCCAGAAAGTCGGGGTAAAAAGTACCAGCAAAGTGAATACTTCCAGACGACCAAATAGCATGTTGGCGATGAGTATCCATTTCGCAACCGGATTCATACTGGCGAAGTTATCAGCAACCACCCCCAGCCCCGGTCCCAGGTTATTAAGCGTAGCCACTACCGAGGCGAAAGCCGAGAAATCATCTACGCCTGTAGCGATAATGGCCAGCATACTGACGATAAATACCAGCGCGTAGGCAGAAAAGAATCCCCAGACGGCTTCCAGAATACGTTCTGGCAGCGCCCGGTTCCCCAGCTTAATACTGTAAACGGCATTCGGATGCACCAGACGTTTGAGTTCGCGGTTCCCCTGTTTAAACAACAACAGAATACGGATGACCTTTAACCCCCCGCCCGTTGACCCGGCGCAACCGCCAATAAACGCGGAACATAGCAGCAAGACGGGCAAAAACAGCGGCCAGCGCGCAATGCTGTCCGTGGTAAACCCTGCCGTTGTCGCCATCGACACAACCTGGAAGAACGCCTGATTTAGCGTTGTCAGCGCCGAGTCGTAGATATTATGGAACCACAGTACCAGCGTGCAGATCACCACCAGCGTCAACTGTACGCCGATGAACATGCGGAATTCCGGATCGCGCCAGTATACTTTCAGGCTACGTCCGCTTAATAAAGAGAAATGCAGGCCATAGTTACAACCGGAGATCAGCAGGAAAATAGCGATGATGGTATTAATAGTGGGACTATCAAAATAGCCTACGCTGGCGTCATGCGTTGAGAAGCCGCCGATAGCGATAGTGGAGAAGCTGTGTCCGATAGCGTCAAACGCGGGCATCCCTGCAAACCATAGCGCCAGCGCGCAGGCTACCGTTAGCAAGACATAGATAAGCCACAGCGTTTTCGCCGTCTCGGCAATACGCGGGCGCATTTTGTTATCTTTGAGCGGCCCCGGCATTTCTGCCCGATAGAGCTGCATCCCCCCGACGCCGAGGATAGGGAGAATCGCCACCGCCAGCACAATGATCCCCATACCCCCAAACCATTGCAGCATCTGACGATAAAAGAGAATGGCGTGCGGTAATGAATCCAGCCCCACCAGCGTAGTGGCGCCCGTGGTGGTTAACCCGGAGAACGATTCAAAAAAAGCATCGGTAATGGTGAGGTTTGGGCTTTCCGAGAAAATAAACGGCAGCGCACCCACGCTGCCCAGCACGGTCCAGAACAGCACCACGATAAGAAATCCTTCGCGGGATTTCAGCTCGCCCTTTTCCCTACGGTTTGGCCACCACAGTATGGAACCGATCGCCAGCGCGACAAAAAAGGTCTGCGTGAACGCTCTTCCTGCGCCATCACGATATATTAGCGCTACCAGTCCCGGGAGAATCATTGTCCCCGAAAATAAGATAACCAGTAGTCCAACGATTCGGGTAATGGCGCGAAAATGCATCTCTGCCGCTTCCTTTATTCTTAAAAATGAGGTGGGGATTATTCTTCAATCGCTAACAATTGCAATGAACCACGGCTAAAATCCGCCAGTTTTGTGGAAAATGCATTCACATGAGCAAAAGGAAGCGCCCCCCTGAGCCGAACAGACGCCTGATAATCGCTGGAAACGATCTTCCCGGCAAACTGTCCTAATAATGCTTCGATTCCGGCCAACTGACCGTACTCACACTGCAAAGTATATTCGGTTAATGGCGTCTTGCGTTGTGTGGCAAGCTGACGTAATGCCTGATTCACACCGCCGCCATAGGCTTTTACCAGCCCGCCCGTACCCAGCAGAATACCACCATAGTAGCGCACGACGACGGCAGTAATTTCTCCGACGCCGCTGCCCATCAATTGCGCAAGCATCGGCTTGCCTGCCGTTCCCGCCGGTTCGCCGTCGTCTGAAAAGCCCAGTTGCTGTGAGTCGTCCGGCGCACCCGCCACCCACGCCACACAATGGTGGCGCGCATCAGGGTGCTCAGCTCTGACTGACTCAACAAACGCTTTCGCCGCGTCTACGCCATCGGTATGCGCCAATAGCGTAATAAAGCGGCTTTTTTTGATCTCTTCAACAACGGTGACCGGCGCTGCAGGGATTAACCAACTGTCCATTACGCCAGTTTTAAATCCCGCGTCATGTTTTCCACGCCGTTTTCGTGGATGACCACGTTATCTTCAATGCGAATACCGCCGAAAGGCTTGAGCGCTTCAATTTTCTGCCAGTTGAAGTGCTTGCTGAACGGGCCTTCGCGCCACGGCGCTAACAGCGATTCGATGAAGTAAATCCCCGGTTCGATGGTCAACACCATTCGCGGCTGTAACACACGCGTGCAGCGCAGATACGGGTATTTGGACGGTGCAGCGAGATGCGTACCGGAATCATCCTGCATAAACCCGGCCACATCGTGTACCTGCAGACCCAACGGATGACCAATACCGTGCGGCATAAACGGCCCGGTAAGATCATTTTCCACCATCGCCTCTTCACTCATGTCGGTAATGATTTGATGTTTACGCAGCAGCTTCGCGATACGTTGATGGAACTGAATATGATAATCCACATAGCTGACGCCCGCCTTCATGGTAGCGATCAGCGCCAACTGTTCGTCGTTAACATCTTTCACCAGGTGGGCGTAGTCGTTATCGCTTTTCGCCGACCAGGTCCGCGTCAGATCCGCCGCGTAGCCATTGTATTCCGCGCCCGCATCCAGCAGGAAACTGCGCATTTCAGACGGTGCCTGATGATCCAGTTTCGTGTAATGCAGCACGGCGGCATGTTCGTTCAGCGCCACAATGTTGCTGTATGGAACATCAGTATCGCGATGTCCCGTGGCGGTCAGGTACGCCAGGTTGATGTCGAACTCACTCATGCCGGAACGGAAGGCCTCTTCCGCCGCCCGATGACCGCTCACCGCCATTTTCTGCGCTTCGCGCATACAAGCCAGTTCATAATCCGTTTTATAGGCGCGGTAGTAATGCAGATAGTCGATAACACCTTTCGGGTTGATGTTGCTGGCGGCGATATCCAATTGTAGCGCGCGCTCAGGAACCGGGCCGATATAGCCGATATTGCCACGCGCGGCAGGCAGTTGGCTGCCGATGCCATCCGCTTTCGGTAAGGCGACGACCTCGACTTCTTCTGTCCAGAATGACGTTGGCAGCGGTTCAACGTTATGCCAGTAATCGACCGGCAGATAAAACCACAATTTGGGTTTGTTGACGCCATCGACCAGCAGCCAGCAATTTGGAACCTGAGTTACCGGCACCCACGCTTTAAACTGCGGATTGACCTTAAACGGATAAGGGTGATCGTCGAGAAAGACGTTGAAAAGCTCGCCGGAATGAATAAGTAACGCATCCAGCTTAAAGCGCGCCAGAACATCGCGCGTCCGTTCTTGTAAGGTAACAATATGATTTTTATAGAGCGCGGCCAGTGATTCCATTTTTTACCCTTCTGTTTTTTTGACCTCAAGTTTCCGCATCTTAGCACATCGCCCCACGAGAGCGTGATCTCTGCCGAGCGTGATCACATCGGCATTTCTTTAATCATTTATTTGCATTTTATTAACACAAAATACACACTCCGCTTCATCTGGTACGACCAGATCACCTTGTGGATTCAGGAGACTGACATGCTTTATAAAGGCGACACCCTGTACCTCGACTGGCTGGAAGATGGCATCGCCGAACTGGTGTTCGATGCTCCAGGCTCGGTCAATAAACTCGACACCGCAACCGTCGCCAGCCTCGGCCAGGCGCTTGAGGTGCTGGAAAAGCAACACGATTTAAAAGGGCTGCTGCTGCGCTCTAATAAAGCGGCCTTTATTGTCGGCGCGGACATCACCGAATTTCTTTCACTGTTCCTCGTCCCCGAAGAGCAGTTAAGCCAATGGCTGCATTTCGCTAATAGCGTCTTTAACCGTCTGGAAGATTTACCCGTACCGACCCTTGCCGCCGTAAACGGCTATGCGTTGGGCGGCGGGTGCGAATGCGTGCTGGCCACCGATTACCGTCTGGCGACGCCAGACCTCCGTATCGGTCTGCCGGAAACTAAACTGGGCATCATGCCGGGTTTCGGCGGCTCCGTTCGTCTGCCGCGTATGCTGGGCGCAGACAGCGCGCTGGAGATTATCGCGGCAGGTAAAGATGTCGGTGCTGAGCACGCGCTGAAAATCGGCCTTGTGGACGGCGTGGTCAAACAAGAGAAGCTAATTGAAGGCGCGATAGCGGTGTTACGCCAGGCCATTACCGGCGATCTCGACTGGAGAGCTAAACGCCAGCCGAAACTGGAACCGTTGAAACTCAGTAAGATTGAAGCGGCGATGAGCTTTACCATCGCTAAAGGCATGGTCACACAAACGGCGGGTAAACATTATCCGGCGCCGATGACCGCAGTGAAAACCATTGAAGCCGCCGCGCGTTTTGGTCGTGAAGAAGCGTTGAATCTGGAAAATAAAAGCTTTGTTCCGCTGGCGCATACCAATGAGGCTCGTGCGCTGGTCGGTATCTTCCTCAACGATCAATATGTAAAAGGTAAAGCCAAAAAGCTGACCAAAGATATTGAGACGCCGAAACAGGCAGCCGTACTGGGCGCGGGCATTATGGGCGGCGGTATCGCTTACCAGTCGGCCTGGAAAGGCGTACCGGTCATCATGAAAGATATCAACGATAAATCGTTGAACCTCGGCATGACCGAAGCGGCCAAGCTGCTGAACAAACAGCTGGAGCGCGGCAAGATCGACGGTCTGAAGCTGGCGGGCGTCATTTCGACCATCCACCCGACTCTCGATTATGCCGGTTTCGATCGCGTAGATGTTGTTGTCGAAGCGGTAGTCGAAAATCCGAAAGTCAAAAAAGCGGTACTGGCGGAAACCGAGCAGAAAGTGCGCCCGGAAACCGTGCTGGCCTCAAATACCTCCACCATCCCAATTGGCGAACTGGCAAGCGCCCTGGAACGTCCGGAAAACTTTTGCGGAATGCACTTCTTCAACCCGGTACACCGGATGCCGCTGGTTGAAATCATTCGCGGCGAGAAGAGTTCAGACGAAACCATTGCCAAAGTCGTCGCCTGGGCCAGCAAAATGGGCAAGACACCGATTGTAGTCAACGACTGCCCCGGCTTCTTTGTTAACCGCGTGCTGTTCCCCTATTTCGCCGGTTTCAGTCAACTGCTGCGCGACGGCGCGGATTTCCGCAAAGTCGATAAAGTGATGGAAAAACAGTTCGGCTGGCCGATGGGCCCGGCCTATCTGCTCGACGTGGTGGGTATTGATACCGCCCACCACGCGCAGGCGGTAATGGCGGCAGGCTTCCCGCAACGGATGCAGAAAGAGTATCGCGACGCGATCGACGCATTGTTTGACGCCAGCCGTTTTGGGCAAAAAAACGGTCTGGGCTTCTGGCGCTATAAAGAAGACAGCAAGGGTAAGCCGAAGAAAGAAGAAGATGCCGCGGTGGATGACCTGCTGGCAAGCGTCAGCCAGCCGAAACGCGACTTCAGCGACGACGAGATAATCGCCCGTATGATGATCCCGATGATTAACGAAGTGGTTCGCTGTCTGGAAGAAGGCATTATCGCAAGCCCGGCGGAAGCCGATATGGCGCTGGTCTACGGCCTGGGCTTCCCTCCGTTCCACGGCGGCGCATTCCGCTGGCTGGATACACAGGGCAGCGCGAAATATCTTGATATGGCGCAGCAGTATCAACACCTCGGCCCGCTGTATGAAGTGCCGGAAGGGCTGCGTAATAAAGCGCGCCATAACGAACCGTATTATCCCCCGGTTGAACCAGCCCGTCCGGTTGGTTCTCTGAAAACGGCTTAAGGAGTCACAATGGAACAGGTTGTCATTGTCGATGCTATTCGCACCCCGATGGGCCGTTCGAAGGGCGGCGCGTTTCGCAACGAGCGGGCAGAAGATCTCTCCGCCCACTTAATGCGTAGCCTGCTGGCGCGTAATCCGTCGCTTACAGCGGCGACCCTCGATGATATTTACTGGGGCTGCGTACAACAAACGCTGGAGCAAGGCTTCAACATTGCCCGTAACGCCGCGCTGCTGGCAGAAATTCCCCATTCGGTACCGGCGGTCACCGTCAACCGTCTGTGTGGTTCCTCGATGCAGGCGTTACACGATGCAGCGCGAATGATCATGACCGGCGATGCGCAGGTTTGTCTGGTTGGCGGCGTGGAGCATATGGGGCACGTGCCGATGAGTCACGGCGTGGATTTTCACCCGGGTCTGAGTCGCAACGTCGCCAAAGCGGCAGGGATGATGGGGCTAACGGCGGAAATGCTCTCCCGCCTGCACGGCATTAGCCGGGAAATGCAGGACCAGTTCGCCGCGCGTTCTCATGCTCGCGCCTGGGCCGCCACGCAGTCTGGCGCATTCAAAACGGAGATTATCCCGACTGGCGGTCATGATGCAGACGGCGTGTTGAAGCAGTTTAACTACGATGAAGTGATCCGCCCGGAAACCACGGTCGAAGCGCTATCAACGCTGCGTCCGGCATTTGATCCGGTTAGTGGCACGGTCACGGCGGGCACCTCATCCGCGCTTTCCGATGGCGCAGCCGCCATGCTGGTAATGAGCGAAAGTCGTGCCCGTGAGCTGGGTCTGAAACCTCGCGCCCGTATTCGCTCAATGGCAGTGGTGGGTTGTGATCCGTCAATTATGGGTTACGGGCCGGTTCCGGCGTCAAAACTGGCGTTGAAAAAAGCGGGACTGTCAGCCAGCGATATCGATGTGTTTGAGATGAACGAAGCGTTTGCCGCACAGATCCTGCCATGCATTAAGGATCTGGGATTGATGGAGCAGATAGACGAGAAGATCAACCTCAACGGCGGTGCGATCGCGCTTGGTCATCCGCTCGGCTGCTCCGGAGCACGTATCAGCACCACGCTTATCAACCTGATGGAGCGCAAAGACGCGCAGTTTGGTCTGGCGACGATGTGTATTGGTCTGGGTCAGGGCATCGCCACGGTGTTTGAGCGGGTTTAATCAAAGATAATATCCCCTAAATAACTCGCATTGCAGCGCAGCGGCAACTGAGCGAATCCCCGGGCACATAGATAACTATGTGCCCGGGGTGAGCAAAGGCAGCCAACAAAGAGGCTGCGCGAATTATGACGGGAAACAGTTTAGTTGCCGTTTTTCCCGCCCGTCAGGGGCGGGTTTTTTCACCGTATGGCCAGCTCTACTCAGTAAGCGCTTTGGTCAGGCTAAATGGCATAGCCTGATATCCACGCGCACCATGTATTTGCATTTCGACCGCAGGCTCTTTTTCTCCCCATTTGAACTCTTCCAGATACGGATTAGGTAAGCTGGTAAATGCGCCTACCGACAAATCAAACGCACCACCTGCTGTTGCGGAATACACGAACACAGAATTCTTGTCAGTCTGGTACTCGGTGATAGAGGTTACCGGGCTAAACCACTCGTTCCCGCGCTCTTTACCGTATTGCCAGATCTGTTGGACTGTCTTGTTTTTCTGGTCGATTTTGTAAATCACGGAGCGGCTGTATTTCATACTCTGCATAGCAGGCTGTTCTAAGCCGCGGCCATCGCCATTGTCGAAAGCGGAAAGGTATAAGATATCGCCTTTACTCTTACTATCAATTTTAAAGGCCGTATGTTGCGTCCATGTCCAGTCGAAGTCACCCTCGCAGCCACTGTCCTGGCAGGCGATTTTTTGGCCTTTGCTATCCACTGGCGTCAGAATTGCGGCATTAAATGGCGCTTTCCAGCCAGCAGGCGTACCCAGTATCCACTTCACTTTCTTATCGCGGCCGATTTTGATAATCGCACTCTGGTGGCGGGAGCTGATGATGATGGAATCATCTTCACTGTCATAGTCGACGCTGTTGACATGCGCCCAGTTGCGGCCAGCCCCACTACCCACGATATCCCCGAATTTGTCGGAGGAATCCAGCGCCGCCAGATCTTCTTCGCTCAACGTATGGCCGGACTGGCTGGCGTCGATATTCAGGCACACAGCGCCCTGATCGAGGGTTTTCATTATCACATCACGATAAGGATCGAGGATATCAAACAGACGCCATTCATCCACTACCACGCCGTTCTGATCAACTTCGGCAATCACATCACGCACGGTACGAACATTTTTCCCATCAGGGCGTTTATAGTTAGAGCTGGCTACACGCAGGAAGTAGTGACCGTTGGCCGCGTTATCCATTGAGTGTGAAAAATCGTTATAATTATCCGGCAGGCGGCGGTTAAAGATTTCACGCCCCATGATATCGTATTTCACATAACGCTGACCGTAGCCCCACGATAGTGCGCCATCCTGGTTTTGTTTAAAGCCCATCATAACGCCAGCACGATAAATTGACTTTAAATCATAAATTGAACTTGGATTCATAAACCAACGAATATCACCGGAGGTGTCGATAATAGCGTTAGCTGTAGTGAAGTTCCATTCTAATGCACCCCCAGTAGGGTTGTTCCAGACAGTACGCGTTCCATTCCCAGACTTATCTTTCGTATTATTCAAAAGATACAAGCGATCTTTAAATTCTGGGGAAACCTTTTTAACATCGATAGTAAAGAGTGCTGATTGTTCTTCTTTTGTACCCGCTGATTCAATATAGGCAGGCGATGCATACATTTTATAGCTTTCTTTTATATTTTCGGTTTTACTACCCTGGATCCTTGTATATTCAACTTCAACGGTATTGACATAATCTGGGTAAAGACCAAAGACGGGGATACCGCCATACGTTAAAAGGTATTTATTATTAACTTTATACGCGATCTCCTGGCCATTTTCTTTGGGGACAATCCGTACATGCACGTCACGTAACTGGTAACCGCCATTACGAATAACGGCGGTTAGCGGCGCGATATCATAGGGGTTCATAACAACTTCGCCAATTTTTCCCTGGACCTGATAGTCCACTTTAGCGCCGCTGGCGCCGCCGATGGCGAAAGCAGTAGAAGGTACTGATGACAAAATTGCAACAGATAATGCGAGAGAAGTTAAAGCATATTTAAATTTCATAACACTCTCCATCTTATAAATAAATAACTAACTTTCCATTTTATGTTTTTTTTATAAAAATAAATGAAGCATATATAATTAACTATTTTTATTGATAGCCTCAGGACATAATATTACTTAATTTATTACACGCAATACAAAGCCTGTAGATATTCAATATCATAAGGTTTTATAGTTGACGATTAATTAATATTTAAGAGGACTTTTAGGTAGGCTAACGTAAAAAGGGACGCTACTGCGTCCCATAAAATAGTTAAATAAATGCGAACGCATCGCCAAACAGACGATCTTCCCGCGCGTTACGCTCATGACAGAACAGATCGCGGGCGATTTTCGCCATCTCAAAACGTCCGGCAATATAAATATCGTGCCCCGCCAGCGTACCATAATCCTGCAATACCGCCGTAAGTACCGTTCCTGTACGTCCACGCCAGCCTTCTTCCGGCTGCTCGACCACAGGTTCAATACGCAAATTCGGATGGTTAACAGAGAGTGCTTCCAGCTCAGAGAGATCATAGAGGTGCTTTTCTTCGCGACCACCCCAGTAAATGGTAACATCGCGGTTCGGGTTGCGCGCTAACGCCGTCAACAGGATGGAGCGCACATAAGAAAAGCCCGTACCGCCCGCGATCAGAATCAACGGACGCTCTTCATCGTCACGTAGCCAGGCGTCGCCATGCGGAATATCGACGACGATTTCCCGGTCTTTCAGAATTCGATCCATGACCGCCATCGCATACAGATTGAGCTCGGAAGCGCCAATGTGTAATTCAATAAACCCTTTCTCGTCCGGCGTTGAGGCCATCGAAAACGGGCGTTTGTCACGCTCGTCCATTACGACCATCAAATACTGACCAGCGCGGAATGAAAACGCCGCGTCCGGCACTAAACGAACCCGATATACGGTATCGGTGATAGCTTCTACCGAGGTCACTTTACAGCTTAAGGTTGTCATGCGCTCCCTCTGTCGGGTGTCGGGTCAATACCGACATTTTTCAAGCCGAGTCGCCGCAGCCTGAAATGTCGATGTCCGCTTTCAGTTATTTAAAGATAGCCAGCTCATCCCAAATCGCATCAATACGCGCGGTAACTTCAGGATCTTTAACAATAGGACGACCCCACTCGCGTTGGGTTTCGCCCGGCCATTTGTTTGTGGCATCCAGCCCCATTTTTGAACCCAGCCCGGAGACCGGCGAGGCAAAATCCAGGTAGTCAATCGGCGTATTTTCAACCAGCACCGTATCCCGCGCAGGGTCCATACGGGTGGTAATCGCCCAGATCACATCATTCCAGTCGCGTGCGTTAACGTCATCATCGCAAACGATAACAAATTTCGTATACATAAACTGGCGCAAAAACGACCAGACGCCCATCATGACGCGTTTCGCATGACCAGCGTACTGCTTTTTCATCGTCACTACCGCTAGGCGGTAAGAACACCCTTCCGGCGGCAGATAAAAGTCGACGATTTCCGGAAACTGTTTTTGCAGAATAGGCACGAAGACTTCATTGAGCGCCACCCCTAATACCGCAGGCTCATCGGGCGGACGCCCGGTATAGGTGGAGTGATAGATGGCATCCTCACGCTGCGTAATATGCGTGACGGTAAAGACCGGAAAGTTATCCACTTCATTATAATAGCCCGTATGATCGCCATACGGTCCTTCCGGCGCCATCTCTCCCGGCTCAATGTAACCTTCAAGGATAATCTCGGCGCTGGCAGGCACTTCCAGATCGTTAGAAAGGCATTTAACCACTTCAGTTTTCGTGCCGCGCAGCAGGCCCGCAAAGGCATACTCCGACAGAGTATCGGGAACAGGAGTCACGGCGCCAAGTATCGTCGCCGGATCGGCGCCCAATGCGACGGAGACCGGGAAACGTTCACCCGGATGCGCGGCTAACCACTCCTGAAAATCCAGCGCGCCGCCGCGGTGAGACAGCCAGCGCATAATCAGCTTATTTTTACCTATCAACTGCTGACGATAAATGCCCAGGTTTTGCCGCTCTTTGTGCGGACCACGCGTTACCGTCAGTCCCCAGGTAATCAGCGGCGCGGCGTCGTCCGGCCAACAGGTCATGACAGGAAGACGCGTTAAATCGACATCATCGCCAGACGCGATTTTCTGCTGGCAAGGCGCGCCGCGTAACCGTTTCGTCGGCATATTCAGCACTTGCTTAAACTGCGGCAGCTTGTCAAACAGATCGCGAAAGCCTTTCGGCGGCTCAGGTTCTTTAAGAAACGCTAATAATTTACCCACTTCCCGTAAGGCGGAAACATCATCCTGCCCCATGCCCATCGCCACGCGTTTTGGCGTGCCAAAAAGGTTGCACAGCACCGGCATGGCGTAACCTTTAGGATTTTCAAACAGCAACGCCGGTCCACCGGCACGCAGCGTGCGGTCAGCGATTTCCGTGATTTCCAGATGAGGATCCACAGGTAGCGTGATGCGTTTTAGTTCCCCCTGCTGCTCAAGTAGCGTCAGGAAGTCGCGTAAATCGTGATATTTCATGGCGTCCATTGTAGCCTCTTGGTAAGCGCATCATTATACGGCGTTCATCATCGGGATGCTGTATTTTTGTTAAATTAGCGTGAACTCTGGCAACCAACGCTAATCCAGATACGGCTTAAAGGATGAAGTGTATAATTAACTTCGCGCATGGCTTTTGCTATGCTTGCGCCCCGAACAAGCGGATAAGAGTCATTATGCAATCCTGGTATTTACTGTACTGCAAACGCGGGCAACTTCAGCGTGCTCAGGAACACCTCGAAAGACAAGCGGTAAGTTGCCTGACACCGATGATCACCCTGGAAAAAATGGTACGCGGAAAACGTACCTCCGTCAGCGAACCGCTCTTTCCTAATTATCTGTTCGTTGAATTTGATCCGGAAGTGATACATACCACTACAATCAACGCCACGCGCGGCGTCAGCCATTTTGTGCGCTTTGGCGCGCATCCTGCGATCGTGCCTTCCAGCGTTATTCATCAGCTTTCTATCTACAAGCCCGAAGGCGTTGTCGATCCTGAAACCCCCTATCCCGGCGATAGCGTCATCATCACGGAAGGCGCATTTGAAGGGCTGAAAGCGATTTTTACCGAACCGGATGGCGAAACGCGTTCGATGTTACTGCTTAATTTACTCAATAAAGAAGTGAAGCAGAGCGTAAAAAACACCGGTTTTCGCAAGATTTAGCTATCGTTCAGAATACGACCTCAAATAAGGTTCTGGCGTTGGCATCTGTCATCGCCGCTAACCATTGCGGATCTTCACCACGCCATAGCGCTATGCGCTCCAGGATGTGAGGCAGATACGCGGGCTCGTTGCGTCGTGACGTTGGTTTCGGCGTAAGATCGCGAGGCAACAGATACGGCGCGTCGGTTTCTATCAGTAGCTTTTCCGCTGGAATAAACGGTAAGAGTTCACGTAGCTCAAGCCCGCGTCGTTCGTCGCAAACCCACCCGGTAATACCGATATAGAGCCCTCTATCCACACAGGCCTGCATTTGCTGGCGTGAACCGGTAAAGCAGTGCAGTATTGCACCAGGAAGACTATCCAGCCAGGGATCAAGCAATGCCAGAAATCGCTCATGCGCGTCCCGGCAGTGCATAAAGATTGGCATCTGCAATTCGGCGGCAATTTGTAGATGCGCCTGAAAGGCACGCTCCTGCTCCTGCGGCGTGGAAAAATTGCGATTGAAATCCAGCCCGCACTCACCGATAGCGACGACTTCCGGCTGGTTCGCCAGCGCAATAATGGCGTCTTCAGACGCGGGTGACCACTGACTGCTGTCATGGGGATGGACGCCAGCCGTCGACCAACAATGGGGGTAGCGCCGCGCCAGTTTTAACGCCTGCTGACTTTCATGGATGTTCGTTCCGGTCAGTAGCATACCTTTTACTCCCGCCGCAAACGCACGGGCGACCACATCATCACGATCTTTTGCAAACTGGCTACTGGTTAAATTAACGCCAATATCAAACATGCTTGCCCCCATATGACAACCGCCCTGGCGGGCGGTTGTGTTTAGTCTTCAGTGTGCTCGGCCTTTTCGGTTTCGGCCTCGTTATCTTCGTCGCGCGTCCGTCGCTTACCGACATAAAAGCGTGAGCAGAAAACGCCAATTTCAAACAGGCAGTACATCGGTATCGCCAGCAACGTTTGCGAGAAAACATCTGGCGGCGTAAGCAGCATTCCCACAATGAATGCCCCGACCAGGATATAAGGCCGTTTTTTACGCAAATCTTCTGGCGTGGTGATGCCCATCCAGCACAGCAACACAATCGCCACCGGCACTTCAAAGGCTACGCCAAAGGCCATAAAAAGCGCCATGACAAAGCTAAGATAGCTGGCGATATCTGTCGAAACCTGTACCCCTTCCGGCGCCGTATGCGTCAGGAAACCAAAGGCCAAAGGGAATACGACAAAATAGGCGAAGGCCATACCAATGTAGAAAAGCAGCGAACTGGATACCAGCAGCGGTACGACCAGACGACGCTCATGCTTATACAGCGCCGGGGCGATAAAGGCCCAAACCTGGTACAAAATGACAGGCGCGGATAAGATCAAAGACACCATGAAGGTGAGTTTGATAGGCGTAAAAAACGGCGACGCCACATCCGTCGCAATCATTGTCGCCCCTTGCGGCATCTGTTTAATCAGCGGTGCGGCGACTAAATGATAAATATCATTGGCGAAATAAATTAACGCCAGAAAAATCAGAAGCACTGCGACGATGCAGTTTAGCAGGCGCTTACGCAACTCGATCAGATGCGTGATAAGCGGTTGAGTATCTTCTACAGCCATGTTTACGGTTTATCACTCGACGAGGGGGAAGATTCGACAACAGGCGCAGCGGATTTCTTCTCGGCGTCTATCGTGGCTACGGAAGCGGTTTCCGTCGACTCAGGCACGTTAGCTTTAACGGGCTCCGGCTTTTGTTCCGGCGCGCTCGCCTGTGTTTCAGCGGCGGCAGGGGTGACGCCCTCATGCTGCGTTTCGTTCCCTTTTACCACCGGATTATGGATGGTATGCGCTTCATCGCTCGCTTGTTCGGGATCGTTAGCGCTGTAGGTGCGTTTCATCGACTCCGCCGCCTGACGCAGTTCATCCATAGATGCTTTCAGTTCGGGAGTCAGATTTTCCAGGCTCGCCTTTTCGACTTTTTTCAGACTGTCCTGGAACTCCTGAAGTTTCAGTTCCTGAGTCAGTTCATTCTGAACCGTTGTCGCAAGGGATCGCAACGCGCGAATCCAGCCCGCTACCGTTTTTACCGCTACTGGCAATCGTTGCGGCCCCAACACAATGAGGCCGATAACGAACACTAACAGCAGTTCGCTAAAACCGATATCAAACACGGATTATACCTGCTCTTTATCTTGGCTTTTAGCGTCTTCCTTTTTCGCTTCGCCTTGCTTATCCGCGATAGATTTAGCGGTAAAATCAGCGTCCTGACTGGTTTTATCCTGTTTGGCATCATCATCGCTCATGGCCTTTTTAAAGCCTTTGATAGACGCGCCAAGATCGGAACCGATGGAACCGAGTTTTTTGGTGCCGAACAGCAGTACGACGATGACGGCAACAATCAACAACTGCCAAATACTGATACCACCCATACATGTTCCTCTGTGATAGATGATGAATTAATAGGGCCGCATTATACACATTATCCTTCGCGCTGCCTCTTTGTTAGCCGCTTTCGCCCGCCCTATTCACATACTTTTACATACGACCGGGACGACATTGACTTGCGGCCTGAGTATTGCCTCGAGTGATAATATGTACCTGCGTGACACAACCGGCGTTGAGCGATAAAAAATCTCAACGAGTTTTACGCCAGCCAACCAGCCAGACAACTACGCCGCCGACCATGAGCCAGCCAGGCATCAATCCCCATTCAGGGCGGTTGACGAGTAAGAATGACCCGCTCAGTAACAGCGTTGCGCCAATTCCCAATAAATAACGAGACTGACTTTGGCGCACATGGTTTACCTGTAACTCGCGCGCAATCTTATCAACACTGTGCTGTAAATATTTGCCCTGGCGCAAACTGTCGTACACCAGTTCAGGTATTTCTGGCATTTTTTCGACCCAGAACGGCGCTTTTTCTTTAAGAGCCCGCGTGAGAGCCGGAATACCCACCTGATCTTTGATCCAGGACTCAAGAAACGGCTTCGCCGTTTTCCACAAATCAAGCTGAGGATAAAGTTGCCGCCCAACCCCTTCAACATACAATAATGTTTTCTGCAACAACACCAGTTGCGGCTGGACTTCCATGTTAAATCGACGCGCTGTATTGAAAAGGTTTAACAACACATGACCAAACGAGATTTCCGCGAGCGGCTTTTCAAAGATAGGTTCACAGACGGTGCGGATGGCAAACTCAAAATCTTCAACGTTGGTATCTGGCGGAACCCAGCCTGAATCGACATGCAGTTCTGCCACCTTTCGGTAATCGCGATTAAAAAACGCGATAAAGTTTTCAGCCAGATAACGCTTATCTTCTTTGTTTAGCGACCCGACGATACCGCAGTCAATGCCGATATATTGCGGGTTTTCAGGGTGTTCATGGCTGACAAAAATATTTCCCGGATGCATGTCCGCATGGAAAAAGCTGTCGCGGAAAACCTGGGTGAAGAAAACTTTAACCCCGCGTTCCGCCAGCAGTTTCATGTTGGTGCCGTTCTTTTCCAGCGCCGCCACATCCGAAACAGGAATGCCGTATATCCGCTCCATCACCATCATGTTCTGGCTACAGTAATCGGAGTACACCTCCGGGATATACAGCATGGGACTATTTTCAAAATTGCGGCGTAACTGAATCGCGTTGGCCGATTCCCTCAGCAGATTCAGCTCATCGATCAGCGTTTTCTCATACTCACGCACCACTTCCGTCGGGCGCAGACGACGCCCATCCGGCAACAGGCGTGGTACCCAGCGAGCAAGGCGATAAATCAGTTTCAGGTCTGCCTGAATTACCGGCAAAATATCCGGGCGAATGACCTTAATAACCACTTCTTTACCGTTTGATTTCAATCGCGCGGTATGTACCTGGGCGATTGACGCCGACGCTAAAGGCTGGATATCAAAGTCGTCAAACCAGGCTTCGACTGGTAGCCCCCCCATCGCCTCTTCAATCTGGGCTTTCGCCAGCCGACCATCGAATGGCGCGACTTTATCCTGGAGCAAAGCGAGCTGATCGGCGATTTGCGGCGGGAACAGGTCACGGCGCGTGGAGAGCATCTGGCCAAATTTGATCCAGACCGGTCCCAGCTCTTGCAACGCCAGTCTTAATCGTTCACCCAGCAATTTATCTTTATGCCGGTTTGGCATCCAGAACAGCGAATAGCGCCATAATCGGAGTGGCAGTGTAAGACGCATTCGGGGGATGAGCTCATCAAGGCCGTAGCTTAAAAACGTGCGGATGATGAAATATAGGCGCCGTACTTCACCTGGCGTCATTTGGCCTCCAGTTTTTCCAGCCGTGTGGTCAGAGAATCTACGGCGCGCTCAACAGCCGCGGTTTCTTCGGCAAACCATGCGACTTCCAGCGGGCCAGGCGCCATACGCCACTCTTCAGTGATCGCTTCAACGGCATAACGCTGCTGGCGTTGAAACCCGTGGCGCAGGAATTTAGCCCCGCCACGCACGGCCTTACCGATACTTTCCGCCGCAATATCACCCGTGTATGGCGCCAACAGCTCCGCAGGATCGAATTCGGCGAGATCGGCGAGCGCCACAAAATTTTGCACGACCTGAATATCGCCCTGCACTTCCAGTTCGCCGCTGCGAATAAGCGCGGCCAGCTGCTGACGATCGCGTAGTTTTGGCAAAACGCTAGCTTGAGTGATTACCGTACAGTCCGCTTCGCCTTCCCATGCCCCCAGCACATCAACCTGGCGTTCGCTGAATACCAGGACTAATGGCGTCGAAAATCCCTTTAGTTTCACACACAGTACTTTTCCCTGTAAGCGCGTTCTGGCTGATTTCAGCGCTGGCGAACGATACAGAAACGTATTGAGGAGACCTTCAATTCCTGCGGTCACTAAGGGTTTAAAAGGCATTCCACCCTCCTAGAATTTATAACCACGGTGCAATGCCACAACACCCGCCGTCAGATTGTAATAATCCACGCTCTCAAATCCGGCGTCCTGCATCATGGCTTTTAAGGTATCCTGATCGGGATGCATACGGATGGATTCCGCGAGATACCGATAGCTATCCGCATCGTTTGCGACCATCGAGCCAATACGCGGTAAAATATGGAAAGAATAGGCGTCATACGCTTTACTCAGCGGCTCAATGATAGGCTTGGAAAATTCAAGCACCAGTAAACGTCCGCCGGGTTTCAACACACGGAACATTGACCGCAGCGCTTTTTCTTTTTCCGTTACATTGCGCAAACCAAACGAAATGGTAATGCAATCAAACGTATTATCAGGGAAAGGCAGAGCTTCGGCATTCGCCTGCACATACTCTACGTTGCCGATCACGCCGATATTGCGCAGCTTCTCACGCCCCATTTTGAGCATGGAATCATTAATATCCGCCAGGATAACTTTGCCAGTTTCCCCGACCATACGTGAAAATTTCGCGGTAAGATCGCCCGTCCCGCCCGCTAAATCGAGAACGGTTTGTCCACGACGCACGCCACTGCAATCAATGGTGAAGCGCTTCCACAAACGATGAATGCCAAATGACATTAAGTCATTCATCACATCGTACTTTGACGCCACAGAATGAAAAACGTGGGCCACCATGTCAGCTTTCTGCTCTTTAGCGACGGTCTGAAAGCCAAAGTGCGTCGTTTCTTGTGAATCTTCCACCATCTCAGTGCCTGCTTATCGATAAAAATGTTCAAGAAGTGTAACAGATTGGGCCAATTTGCCCTACTCTGCGCCAGGACTAAACTACTCCGTATGGGTTAACTTAACTGCTGCTTCACCCGTTCATCATTGGGATAATGTTCATCCTGCCGCCCTTCAGGGATCGATCGTAAACGATATTCTTCATCTTGCGTAACGGCCTGTTCCGCTAAATCCGGATTAATCTCGCGTTTGATTTCCACGCCTAGCCCCCTGAAGGCCTCCGCCTGCGCCAAAACATTGCCACGCCCCGACGCAAGTTTTTTCATCGCCTGGCGGTAGTTATCCTGCGCTTTATCCAGACTCTGACCGATCGCTGACATATCATCAACGAACAGCCGCATTTTATCGTAAAGCTTACTGGCTCTGTCCGCGATGTGCTGCGCATTGCGGCTCTGGTGTTCATAGCGCCACAGGTTGGCGATTGTCCGTAACGCCACCAGCAGCGTCGTGGGGCTTACCAGCATAATGTTATTTTTCAGCGCCTCGGTTATCAGTTCGGGCTGTTTATCTAACGCCAGCAGGAAAGCGGGTTCTACGGGGATAAACATCAGAACATAGTCCAGCGAGCGGAGGCCGGGAAGCTGCTGGTAGTCTTTACGCCCCAGTAAGCGAATATGATTGCGCACCGAGGCGATGTGCTCTTGTAAAGCGGCCTCGCGCGTGTAGTCATCTTCAGCGTTAAAGTAACGCTCGTAGGCGACCAACGTCATTTTAGCGTCGATGACCACATCTTTGCCCTGCGGCAAGCGGACGATGACATCCGGCTGCATCCGCGAGCGCGCATCGTTCTCAATACTGACCTGGGTTTCGTATTCGTAGCCTTCACGCAGTCCGGATGCCTCCAGCACCCGCGCCAGCACAACTTCGCCCCAGTTTCCTTGCGCCTTATTGTCCCCTTTCAGGGCGCGCGTCAGGTTGATCGCTTCCTGCGCCATTTGCGCGTTAAGCTGCTGCAAATTACGAATTTCGTGCGCCAGCGTATGCCGTTCCTGCGCTTCTTTGCCAAAACTCTCCTGAACCTGGCGGCGAAAACCGTCCAGTTGCTCACGCAGCGGCGTCAGCAGGCTATTCAGGCTTTGTCGGTTTTGTTCGTCTACGCGACGATTACTGTGTTCAAAGATACGGTTCGCCAGATTTTCAAACTGCTCGCTTAAACGCTGTTCGCTGTTGATCATCTGACGGATTTTGTCTTCCGCGTGTTGTTGAGTCGCTTCCAGACGGGTCGTGACTTCACGCAGATCGGCTTCCAGAGAGGTATTAATACTGTGCAGGCTGCGCAGTTCGTTATTAAGTAACTCGCATTCACTGCGCCAGTGCGCTTCTTGCGCTAATTGCTGCCGGGCCGCGCTAAGTTCGATATCCAGCTCACGCCGTTCTTCGATAAGATCGGCGCGGATTTGATCGGCGTGCGCTTTCGTCGCCAGCCAGCCAATCACCGCCCCAGCCGCCAGCGCCACGACGGCGCTTATCATAAGAGTAATATCCACAACACCTCTCCTGGAACCACACTGTCCTGCACAAAATAGAATTGTGCTGTATAAACGTCCAGTTTAAAAGGGATTTCCTGCGAGGCGCCACGCAAAAAGAAAAGGCCGAACGCGTCGGCCTTTGCAAAAGAGAGGAGAATTACAGCAGACGACGGGCCGCTTCCACGACGATTTTCACCGCGTGGCTTTCAGTTTGTTTCATCGTTTCCGCATTCGGAATCTCTTGTTGGGTACGGTTGACGATAACGCCCGCCACCATACCTGCGCGTAACCCCTGGCTTGCGCACATGGTTAACAGCGTAGCGGATTCCATTTCGTAGTTCATCACGCCCATCGCCTGCCACTCTTCCATAGAACCTTTGAAGCGACGCACAACGCGGCCAGAATAGGTGTCGTAACGTTCCTGACCCGGATAGAAAGTGTCGGAAGAGGCGGTTACGCCAACGTGAGTCGTGGCGCCAATCGATTTCGCGGCTTCAACCAGCGCAGTGGTGCAGGCAAAGTCGGCAACCGCCGGGAATTCCATCGGCGCAAAATGCAGGCTCGCCCCATCCAGACGAACGGATGCGGTCGTTACCAGAACGTCGCCGACGTTAATGTGCGGCTGAATAGCCCCCGTGGTGCCGATACGCAAGAAGGTACGAATACCCAGTTGCGCCAGTTCTTCCACGGCAATAGAGGTAGACGGGCCGCCGATACCGGTAGAGCAAACGATAACTGCTTTGCCATCCAGCTCAGCGCGCCAGGAGGTGAATTCGCGGTGAGATGCCAGCTTAACCGGCTTATCCATCAGCGCGGCGATCTTTTCCACACGCTCAGGATCGCCAGGGACGATGGCGAGCTGGGCCCCTTGTAAATCGTTTTTGGTGAGGCCGAGATGAAAAACATCAGACTTGGACATATAAAACTCCTCTGTGAATCGGGTTTGTCAGAAGAAGCAAAAAGACACTTTACCTAAGGCATAAAGATATTTTCGTGACAGCCATCACTATGGCGTAAAACAATTGCACTCGATTACCATTAAAAAGTGATGCACATCACAATAAATAATCAATATCGCCAAGCATTGCACAAAAGATAGCCGCTTTAAGGCAATGTGGTTTGTTACACACTGTCTATAGTTAAGATTGCGCTATTTTTTAAGGGTACGGAGAATACCATGACAACGACACATCCATCCGGCTTTGCACCCGCAGCTTCCCCACTTGCCCCTACGATGATTCATACGCCTGATGGGGCCATTAGCGCGGGGATAACGTCGATTCCCTCTCAGGGCGACGATATGCCAGCCTATTACGCCAGACCAAAAGCGAGCGACGGCGCGCTGCCTGTGGTCATTGTGGTACAGGAAATTTTTGGCGTACATGAACACATTCGCGATATTTGCCGACGACTGGCGCTGGAAGGCTATCTCGCTATCGCGCCGGAGCTCTATTTCCGCGAAGGCGACCCCAATGATTTCGCCGATATACCCACATTATTGAGCGGGCTGGTGGCTAAAGTACCCGATTCGCAAGTCCTTGCCGACCTGGATCACGTCGCCAGTTGGGCTTCGCGCAACGGCGGGGATGCGCATCGGCTGATGATCACCGGTTTTTGTTGGGGAGGCCGGATTACCTGGCTGTACGCCGCGCACAACCCACAGTTAAAAGCGGCGGTAGCGTGGTACGGCAAGCTGGTGGGCGACACGTCACTCAATTCGCCGAAGCATCCCGTTGATATCGCCACCGATCTTAACGCGCCGGTACTGGGTTTATACGGCGGGCAGGATACCAGTATTCCACAGGAGAGCGTGGAAACCATGCGTCAGGCGCTACGCGCCGCTAATGCGAAGGCGGAAATCGTGGTCTATCCCGATGCAGGGCACGCGTTTAATGCCGATTATCGTCCGGGCTACCACGAAGCCTCGGCGAAAGACGGCTGGCAAAGAATGCTGGAATGGTTCGCGCAGTACGGTGGGAAAAAAGGCTAACCACAGCGCATTACGATGTTTGTTGGGCCTACGAGACCAGAGTCGGTGTAGGCTCAACAAAGCGTCATCGCCACGTTAGCTATGCTTTACCACAGCATTTTTTATATTTTTTGCCGCTGCCGCAGGGACAGAGATGGTTACGACTGACGGCTCCTGTGTCTTTACGCGCGTCCTGCGCCAGCCAGCGCATGATCGATGCCATCGGATAGCCTTGCGCCAGCAGCTCCCGCCAGACATTCATATACGGCGTAACGTGCTGGAAAAAATGCTTATAGCCCGCACACAAGTAATTATGCGCAGGATGACCGGACGGCGAGACGGCAAAGCGATGCTTCGGACAGCCGCCATGACACGCAAAGCGGTAGTCACAGCGACGACAATCGGCGGTCAGGGTCTCCCGCTTGGCCTCACCAAAGGCAATAGCCCGCTCGCTATTATTTAAGGTTTTGATGCTGTGCTGGTGGATATTCCCCAGCAGATGCTCCGGGTAGACAAAGTGGTCGCAGTTGTAGAGATCGCCGTTCGACTCCAACGCGAAGGCATGTCCACAAGTCTCGGAATGTACACACAGTACCGGCTGCTGCGCCGTCCAGGCGGCTAACGCCACGTCAAACATCTGCACATAGACGCGGTCTACGTCGCGACGAACCCAGATATCAAAGATCTGGTTGAGAAATTCGCCATATTGCCACGACGGTACCGTCCATGGCGCCAGCGTCGCCGCGCTTTCGCCGGGCATCACCAGATTAAGTACCGATGAGTTATCGGTGCTCATTCGCTCCACCAGCGGGATAAACTGAATAAAACGCGATCCCGCCGCCAGAAGAAATTCGTAGACGTCTGCTGCATGACCGACGTTATGTTTTCCCACGACGGTTAAGGTATTAAAGTCGACATGGTGCGCTTTAAGCCGCGCCATTGCTGCGACGACCTGTTCATGAGTTCCTTTTCCAGCGCGATTAAGCCGATAGTGGTTGTGTAACGACGCCGGGCCGTCGATAGAGAGACCGATGAGAAAATGCTGTTCAGCGAAAAAGCGCGCCACTCGTCATTCACCAGGATGCCGTTCGTCTGCAACGCATGAGTGATTTTTCGCCCATCGCCGTACTTTTCACATAATGCGACAACCCGGCGGAAAAACGGTAGCCCCATCATGGTCGGTTCGCCGCCCTGCCAGGCAAAGTCAATGCGGTCGCCACTCTGCGCGGCAATATGCTGGCGTATAAACTGTTCCAGCGTCTCGTCCGACATTCGCCAGTTTTTATTGCGTTCCGGGTACAGCGCCTCTTTTTCAAGATAGAAGCAATATGTGCAATCAATATTGCAGATCGCGCCGCCGGGTTTGGCCATTACGTGACAACCTGCTACCGCCATGTCAGACATCTCCGTTAAAAAATAAGGTTCACCTGCGCCATGAGACAATGCGACGTTTATCGTCGCCAGGGAACATAGCAGAATGGAAAACCTCGTTTTGTGCTATGAGAGCGCTGGGCGATCATGACAGGACAAACGATCTGCGAGGCAATAAAAGCCGCCGCGCTGCTTCCGGGGACGCTATCCGCCTGGTTGTCATTCATACGGAGAACCTTTTTATTATCAAGATCGCCAAATAGCCAGATCCTGAAAAAGACAGCGCGGAAAATAAGAAAAAGGGAAATGAGAAGAAAGAGGCGCTGTTAATCAGGTCAGACACGGGCGCTACCCGTCAAAGGGTAGCGCCGCATTGCTGCCGGATAAACGCAGCGGTCAGGATGGGCTATTTCGCCTGACGCAGATTATGCGCCGCTTTGACCATGTTCGCTAACGCCGCGCGGGTTTCTGGCCAACCGCGAGTTTTCAGACCGCAGTCCGGATTCACCCACAGGCGTTGTGCCGGAATACGCTGTGCCGCCTTCTTCAGCAGGGCTTCAATCCACTCGACGCTCGGCACGTTCGGCGAGTGAATATCGTACACGCCCGGCCCGATTTCGTTCGGGTAGTCGAACGCTTCAAACGACTCCAGCAACTCCATATCCGAGCGGGAGGTCTCAATGGTGATCACATCCGCGTCCAGCGCGGCGATCGAATCCATAATGTCGTTGAACTCGCAGTAACACATGTGGGTGTGGATCTGAGTTTCATCCTTCGCCACCGCCGCGTTGATGCGGAAGGCTTCCACACCCCATTCCAGATAGGCGTCCCAGTCGCTGCGACGCAATGGTAAACCTTCACGCAGCGCCGGTTCGTCGATCTGAATAATCCCGATCCCCGCCGCCTCCAGATCCGCGACTTCATCACGCAGCGCCAGCGCAATCTGTTTCGCAATCGTTTCACGGGTCACGTCTTCGCGGGGGAATGACCAGCAAAGAATAGTCACCGGGCCGGTCAACATCCCTTTTACCGGCTTGTCGGTCAGCGACTGGGCATATTTCGCCCACTCCACGGTAATCGGTGCCGGACGGCTGATATCGCCAATCACTACCGGCGGTTTCACACAGCGGGAGCCATAGCTTTGCACCCAACCATTCTGGGTAAAGACGAAGCCGTCCAGATGCTCGCCGAAGTATTCCACCATGTCGTTTCGCTCGGCTTCGCCGTGTACCAGCACATCCAGCCCTAAACGCTCCTGCTCAATGATAGCCTGTTTGATATGTTCGGCGATGCCGGTGCGGTAGTTATTCGCGTCGAGGTTGCCCTTTTTGAAGTCCAGACGCAGGCCGCGAATTTCCGTGGTTTGCGGAAACGAACCGATAGTCGTCGTCGGCCAGGCGGGAAGTTTAAAGCGGGCGCGTTGCGCTTCAGCGCGCACCTCATACGGATTCTCACGCTGGCTGTCCTGCGCGGTGATCGCCGCCAGGCGTTTTTCTACCGCGGCATTATGTACGCGACGGGAGTGACGACGAGCCTGAATCGGTGCGCTCCATTCCTCAAGCGCCGCCGTTTCGCCGCTGTTCAGCGCATCGCGCAGCAACGCCAGTTCACCGCATTTTTGCAGCGCAAAGGCAAACCAGCTTTTAACTTCCGTATCCAGACGCGTTTCGACGCTGAGATCGATCGGGCTGTGCAGCAAAGAGCAGGAGGATGCTACCCACAGCGCGCGTTTGCCCACAAGGGCGTTAATCTGCGCGTATTTTTCGGTCAAATCGGCGCGCCAGACATTACGCCCGTTAATCAAGCCTGCGGAAAGCAGCCAGTCGACCGGCAGACGTTGATGCAGTTCCGCTACATCATCTTTGCCATGAATGAGGTCAACATGTAGCCCCTGTACCGGTAGCGCGATAATAGTGTCCAGGTTTGGCGTCACGCCTTCAAAATAGGTCGTCAGCAACAACTTCACCTGGCCGGCGAGCGCGTCGTAAGCCGGTTTGAAGGCATCCAGCCACGCCTGCGGCAGTTCCAGCACCAGCGCTGGCTCATCAATTTGGACCCACTCAATACCACGTTTTGCCAGTTCAGCCAGCACGTGCTGATACACCGGCAAAATGTCTTTCAGCAACGTCAGGCGGTCAAACGGCTCGCCTTTCACTTTACCCAGCCACAGATACGTGACAGGCCCCAGCAGTACGGGTTTGATCTTATGCCCCAGCGCCAGCGCTTCGTCCACTTCCTCCAGCAACTGTGTCCAGGTGAGTCTGAACTGCTGGCCTTTGCTGAACTCCGGTACTATGTAGTGATAGTTAGTATTAAACCATTTGGTCATTTCCGCTGCCGCCGCCGGTTCGCCGGTTGGCGCGCGACCGCGGCCAATGCGGAACAGAGTGTCGATGTCCATGGAACCGTCGTTGTTCTGATGACGAGCCGGCACATTGCCTAACAGCAGACTGGTGGTCAGAACATGGTCGTACCAAGCAAAGTCGCCTACCGGTAACAGGTCAATACCCGCTTGTTTCTGCTGCTCCCAGTGACGCGCGCGCAGTTCGCGCCCCACCGCCAGTAACGCTTCACGCGTTGAGTTCCCCGCCCAGTAGCTCTCTTGCGCTTTTTTCAACTCGCGACGCAGGCCAACGCGAGGAAAACCGAGGGTATGAGTCAATATTGTCATTTTACTTCCTCTCTTATTTTATTGAATCTGAAAGTAAAACTCTAAATAGTTCGGCTTGCAGGAAGGCGGCGACACAGCGCATCCCCAGGAGCTTACTGAAGTAAGTGACTGGGGTAAGCAAGGAAGCCAACGCATCTGCAAGTCGAAATATGACGAGTTTTAGACGTCTGGATGTTTACACATCCATAATGTAAAGGTACTGTATATTCCTCAAGCGCAATTTGTTCATGGCGAAGTGAAGGACTTTCATGATCGAAATTAAACATCTGAAAACACTCCAGGCATTGCGGAATAGTGGATCGCTGGCTGCCGCGGCGGCGGTGCTGCACCAGACCCAATCCGCTCTGTCTCATCAGTTCAGCGATCTGGAACAACGCCTTGGCTTCCGCCTGTTCGTGCGTAAAAGCCAGCCGCTGCGCTTTACGCCGCAGGGGGAAGTTCTGCTGCAACTGGCAAACCAGGTGCTGCCGCAAATCAGCCGTGCGCTGCAAGCGTGCAACGAACCGCAGCAAACTCGTCTGCGCATCGCTATTGAATGTCATAGCTGTATTCAGTGGCTGACCCCGGCGCTGGAAAACTTCCGTGCAAGCTGGCCGCAGGTAGAAATGGATTTCACATCCGGCGTCACTTTTGATCCGCAACCGGCCTTGCAACAAGGCGAGCTGGATTTGGTGATGACGTCGGATATTTTGCCGCGCAGCGGGCTGCATTATTCGCCGATGTTTGATTTTGAAGTCCGACTGGTGCTGGCGCCCGACCATCCGCTGGCCAGCAAAACGCAGATTACGCCGGAAGATTTAGCCAGCGAAACGCTGTTGATTTACCCGGTGCAGCGCAGCCGACTGGATGTCTGGCGACATTTCCTGCAACCGGCGGGTATCAGTCCGCTGCTGAAAAGCGTGGATAATACGCTACTGCTGATTCAGATGGTGGCGGCCAGAATGGGTATTGCCGCCCTGCCGCACTGGGTGGTGGAAAGCGTTGAGCGCCAGGGTCTGGTGGTGACCAAAACCCTGGGCGATGGTCTGTGGAGCCGCCTGTATGCCGCCGTGCGCGACGGCGACCAGCGTCAGGCGGTGACCGAGGCGTTTATTCGCTCGACGCGGGATCACGCCTGCGATCATCTGCCGTTTGTGCGGAGCGCGGAGCGACCCATTTTCGATGCACCCACAGCGAAGCCAGGATCACAGCCGCGCCTGTAATAAAGCTTGGCCAGTGGGGCTGCTGATGCCAGATGGCAAGATTAACCAGCAGTCCTGCGGGAACATGCATGTTATTCATGATACCCAGCGTCCCGGCGTCTACCTGGGTAGCGCCATAGTTCCACATAAAGTAGCCAATGCCTGACGCCACCACGCCGAGAAACACCAGAATGCTCCATTGCAGCGTGGTTTCCGGCAGCTTTTGCGCGTTCCCCAACAGCGACCACGCCACCGCCGCCACCAAAAACGCCCCCAGATAGAACCACGCAAAGGCGTTGTGCTGCGGCATGGGACGGGTCTCCATCAGACGTTTATACCCCACCATTCCGATAGCGAAACTGATATTAGAAAGCTGCACCAGGAGCAAACCTACCCAAAAATGGTCGGTCACGCGATCGTAGCGAATAATCCCGGCGCCAATCACCGCCAGCAACGCGCTAAATGCATAGCCCCAGCGCAAACGACGCTGACTCATCACATCGTAAATCAGCGTGATATAGAGCGGCGTCAGAACGGTAAACAGCAGCAGTTCGGATACGGTCAGGTAGAGGTAAGCATGGAAGCTCAACATATACATGATGCCAAGCTGCATCGCCCCCACCAGCATATACAGGCTGATGGTTTTTAGGTTGTGCCCGCGAGAACGCAAAAACGGCAGAAAAACGAGCGCCGCCAGCCCAACGCGTATCAGCACCGCGAAATAGCTATCGACATGCCCGGCAAGATACTCGCCAAATAGACTAAAGGAGAAAGCCCACAGGATAGTGGTAATGATGAGTAGCGCCACAATGGATGTCTCTTAGAACAGGGAACACCCATTGTAGCGGAGAGTGAAGTTGACAACTGGTCAACTAACAAACAATCACATCAGCGTAAGAAAAGATCGCGCAGGTAATGCGGCACGGCGTTATCCGCGTTGATGCCGATCACCTCAAGTTCGGGATACAGGTCTTTCAGACGCTGGTGCGCATTGCCCATGATGCAGCCTTTGCCCGCCATCGTGAGCATTTCAGCGTCGTTCATTCCGTCGCCAAAGGCGATACACTCTTTCAGGCTGTACCCCATCGCCTGAGCGACCGCTTCCAGCGCATGACCTTTCGACACTCCGCCCGCCATCACTTCCAGACAGGTTAGCGTGGAGAAACTCACGCTTACCCGATCGCCCCAGCGCGCGTTAATCGCCTGCTCCAGCGGCAACAACTTTTCATGAGTGTCGCTGGTGAAAAACACTTTGCTGACGCCCTCCGGCTCCAGCAGCGCAGGCTCAAACAGCGAATAGTTAAATACCGCCTCTTTGAAAAAACGCATTTCATCGGGGCGATGACGATTCATAAACCATTCGTCGTCGCGATAAACGTTAGTCACGATGTCCGGGTTCGCATTCACCACGCCGAACAGGTCGCTGGCAATGTCGCTGTCCAGATTATGCGTAAAAACCAAATTCCCGTCGGTATCGTGCACTCGCGCGCCGTTGGAGGTGATCATGTAAGACTTGATTTCAAGATTATCGCGGATTTGCCCTACATCGACATGATGACGACCAGTGGCAAAGACAAAATGGATGCCGCGTGCGGTCAACAGCTTCAGAGTCTCTTTGGCATAAGGGGACAACGTATGGTCGGGGGAGAGCAGCGTGCCATCTAAATCAGACGCAACAACCTGATACATAATAAAATTTAACCTCTAAGCAAAGCGATTTCCGCTGGATAAATTAGGCTTGTTGAAAAATTCAACAATGGCGTTAAGCGCGACTGAGCGCATGGCGTCCTTTTCAAAAAGGATCTCATGGTACGCGCCTTTGATAACCAGCGGTTTTCCCCCTTCACAAGGGTATCCCGCCGCGGCGCGAATTTCACAAAAACGATCGTGGGTGCGGTTATCCACTACCCGCTCTTCTTCCGCCTGAATCAGTAGCGTAGGCGTCGTGTCATCGCTCGCCCCAGCCAGTACCTGCTCACCCGCCAGAATGCCTTCGCGTACCCAATGCCAAGTGGGGCCGCCAACGCGCAGCTGCGGCTCGTCGGCATAAAATCGTAAGTTGCGCTGATAACGCTGGCGGCTGTGGGTCAGCGCATTCATCCCAAACGGCAACGCCCGCCACTGACCGGTACCAATAGCGTAATCTTCACGGATACGCTGGTGCCCTTCGGCCCAGTCGAGAATATGGCGCACCATAAAGGAAGGCAAGCGTATCACAATACCAAACATCGGCGCGGTGAGCGCAATAGCGTCGCACCGCACACGATGGCGTTGCAGGAACAGGGTGGCTATCGCGCCCCCCATTGAGTGCGCCAGGATATAACGCTTACGCCACGGCCCCGGCTCAATTTCCTGCTGCCAGAACGCCGCTAAGTCCTCAACATAATCGTTAAAATGATCGACATGACCCCGATGCGGGTCCGATAACATCCGCCCGGAGCGCCCTTGACCACGGTGGTCGATGATGAAGATATCAAAACCGAGATGAAAAAGGTCATACGCCAGTTCAGCGTATTTTACATAACTCTCAATGCGGCCAGGACAAATGACGATCGTCCGATCGTTGGAATCATTTCGAAAACGGACAAAGCGCACCGGAATGTTACCCACGCCGATAAACTCCGCCTCTTCCCGCTGACGCCAGAAATCGGTCAGCGGCCCCATAGCAAAAGCGGCAAACGCATTTTCTCTTGTTTCCCAGTCATTTTGCTGCTGAAACATCGGGTTTTCGGCCTCGTTTACCAGGTAAAATCGTTTTTTGCGTCGTGCCTGACACAACACAGCGGCAGTAGCGTATTGTGGCACAAAAACAGACAACCAGGGAGTTTCGCATGACCTTTGAATGGTGGTTCGCCTATCTACTGACCTCAACTCTGTTGAGTCTTTCTCCGGGTTCAGGCGCCATCAATACCATGACGACGTCTATCAACCATGGATATCGTGGCGCAGTGGCTTCTATCGCCGGACTCCAGACCGGGCTGGGGATACATATCGTACTGGTGGGCGTCGGACTGGGTACGCTCTTTTCGCGCTCGCTCATCGCTTTTGAAATCCTGAAATGGGCTGGCGCGGCTTATCTTATCTGGCTGGGTATTCAGCAGTGGCGCGCCGCAGGCGCTATCGATCTGCATACTCTCGCCCAGACGCAATCGCGGGGTCGGCTGTTCAAACGCGCGGTCTTTGTCAATCTAACCAATCCCAAAAGCATTGTCTTTCTTGCCGCCCTGTTTCCGCAATTCATCATGCCGCAGCAACCGCAACTGGCGCAGTACCTCATTCTCGGCGTCACCACGATTGTGGTGGATATGATTGTGATGACCGGTTACGCCACACTGGCGCAGCGCATTGCCGCCTGGATTAAAGGACCAAAGCAGATGAAGGCGCTGAATAAAGCGTTTGGTTCGTTGTTTATGCTGGTAGGCGCGCTCCTGGCGTCGGCAAGACACGCGTGATAGTCGTGCCGGATGATGTTTATCCGGCCCGGAGGTAAATTAACGCGAAATAATCAGGTGAATACCAAAGCCCGCAAACAGAGCGCCGGCAAAGCCATCAATCCATTTCGCCAAACGCTGATAGCCGCGGCGCATTTTCGGCAGCGCGAACAGGCTGGCGACTACGGTAAACCAGGCCAGCGTTTCCAGGGTGATTAACGCGAAAATACCCCAGCGCGCCGCAGCGCCGACGTTATCGCCGACAAACAGTGAAAAAACGGAACCAAAATAGATAATCGCTTTAGGATTCGACAGATTGGTCAACAGCCCTTTGAGAAAACTGCGCCCGCTCTGCGCCAGTTCAATGTGCGGAGAAGACGCCGCCGCATCCTGTTTTTTCAGCGCGCCGCGCAGCATCTGATAGCCCATCCAGCACAGGTACAGACCGCCGCCTACCATAATGATCGTATGCAGCCAGGCCATTTTTTCGATGATGAGATGCAGGCCAAGCAGCGCCACGCCCGCCCATACCATCACGCCGCAGGTAATGCCCAGTACGCCCATCATCGCTTCTTTACGCGAACGGCTGACAGCAGTTTGAGACACGAAGAAAAAGTCGGGGCCGGGGCTCATTAGCGCAACGATGTGCACCATTGCCACGGTGAAAAATAGCATCAACATAAAAATGGCTCGCGGGGAAATAGTTCAGTGAGTCACCATCCTGGCACTTTTTTGCCGGGCTGACTACTCTTCGTCATCACCATCGACATGCGCGCGGATGAGCGCCATAAATTCTTTCCCGAAGCGCTCCAGTTTGCGCATCCCAACCCCGTTAACGCTTAACATCTCGCTGGCGGAAACCGGCATCTGTTCCGCCATTTCTATCAACGTGGCGTCGTTAAAGACCACATACGGCGGGATATTCTCTTCATCAGCGATAGCTTTACGCAGCTTGCGCAACTTAGCGAACAATTTGCGATCGTAATTACCGCCGAACGATTTCTGCATCACGCGGGGTTTGAGGGCGACGATGCGCGGCACCGCAAGCTTTAGCGGAACGTCTCCACGGAGTACCGGACGCGCGGCATCCGTCAACTGTAATGCGGAGTGCTGCGCAATATTTTGCATTACCAGCCCCAGATGAATGAGCTGGCGAATCACGCTCACCCAGTGCTCATGGCTCTTTTCGCGTCCCATGCCATAAACCTTGAGTTTGTCATGACCGAAATCGCGGATGCGTTGGTTATTCGCGCCGCGGATCACCTCGACAACGTAGCCCATGCCAAAACGCTGGTTAACCCGACCAATGGTAGAAAGCGCAATCTGGGCATCGTTTAAGCCATCATATTGTTTGGGCGGATCGAGACAGATATCGCAGTTGCCGCACGGTTCTTGTCGGCCTTCGCCAAAGTAATTAAGTAATACCAGGCGGCGGCAGGTTTGCGCTTCGGCAAAAGCGCCCATCGCATTCAGTTTATGCCGTTCAATATCCTGAAGCTGTCCGGCTGGTTTCTCTTCCAGACAACGGCGTAGCCAGGCCATATCAGCCGGATCGTAAAATAGCATGGCTTCCGCAGGCAGTCCGTCGCGCCCGGCGCGGCCCGTTTCCTGATAGTAGGATTCAATATTACGCGGGATATCGAAATGCACGACGAAACGTACGTTAGGTTTGTTTATGCCCATTCCAAAAGCGACGGTCGCCACCACGATTTGCAGATCGTCGCGCTGAAATTTTTCCTGCACATCGGCGCGAATAGCGTTTTCCAGCCCCGCATGATAGGCCGCCGCGCTAATGCCGCGACTTTGCAAGCGCGCGGCGGTATCTTCCACTTTCGCCCGACTGTTGCAGTAGATGATACCCGATTTGCCGCGTTGCTCCTGAACATAGCGCATTAGCTGGTCGAGCGGCTTAAACTTCTCCATCAGCATGTAGCGGATATTCGGTCGGTCAAAGCTACTGATCTGGATTAACGGATCGTTAAGCCCAAGCAGACGAATAATATCCTGGCGCGTGGTGTCGTCGGCGGTGGCGGTCAATGCCATAAACGGCAAAGCGGGAAAACGCTGGCGAAGCTGACCGAGAGCCGCATATTCCGGACGGAAATCATGACCCCACTGCGAGATACAGTGCGCTTCATCCACCGCCAGCAATACCGGATTCCAGTGCGCCAGATGATCAAGAAAGTTGTCCAGCATCAGGCGTTCCGGCGCAATATACAGCAGACGAATCTGTCCGGTACGGCACCCCGCCATCACCTCAAGCTGCTGCTCGCGGCTTTGAGTGGAGTTCAGGCACGCCGCCGCCACACCGTTCGCCAGTAGCTGATCGACCTGGTCTTTCATCAACGAGATCAAGGGCGAAACGACGACGGTCAATCCATCCAGCAACAACGCGGGGATTTGATAGCACAGAGATTTGCCGCCGCCGGTGGGCATGACGACCAGACAGTCGCGACCGGAGAGCGCAGTATCAATAATCGCTTCCTGGCCCGGGCGAAACTGTTGGTAGCCAAAGGTTTCCTGCAAAACCTGTTTGGCCCCTGATTCCAGATTCAACACTTCCGCCTGCGCCACATTAACCCCGTTCACCATAAATCAAAACAGGCGCTATTTTCAGCGCCTGCGAGAGAAACTGCAATGTTTAAAACACAATCCAATCAGAAGATATCGTTAAGCATCACGCCGACGCCGACACGTGTCTGATTAAAATTATAGTCGATCAGCGATTCGCCATAGCCGCTGTACACCTGGGTATAAAGCCGGACATGTTTGGTGACCGGATAGCTTAATCCAACTTCCGCGCCGCCGTAGCCTGTATTCCAGTTGTACTGGCCTTTGGCGCTTAATACCGCCTCGCCCAGGTGATAACCGATTTTAAGCTGGTAATAACCCATATATTTGGTGATGTCCGGATTATCATCGGTACTGCCAATCACGTACCACGGTTTGACCTCTACCAGCCAGTTACCGTTTTCGGCCATCAGACGGGTATACAGACGGTTCCAGCTACGCGAGGTGGGGTCCGAACGTCCGTTAGAGTCATGGTTGTAGCCCATCTCTACGTCGCGCAGCGTCCAGCCGGCAAAGCGATAATCGGTAGCAAAACCAAGAAAAAGCTGCGGTTCGTAGTTGGTTTCGCGAAACGGCGAAGACTCTTTACTGTTGGAAAGCTGCCACCAGGATTTCTGCGTATAGGAAGCGCCCAGTACCGAGTTCGGCCCCAGTATTCCGCGCCACAGCGGAAACGCCAGGCTCAACTGAAATTTCACTTCATCTTTACGTGCGTTTTCAGACCAGTTGTAGGTACTTATGGCCTCTTTGTTCAGATCGCTGGTGTTCGTGTAGATCAAGTAGTTCGTGTCATAAGGGTAAAGCGTAAAAGGGTTATCATGCTCCTGTAGCATGTTAGCGATGATACTTCCCCGTACTGCAGGCGCATCATGAACCTCTTTTATCGTAGCTTCTTGTGCATATGCCGCTAATGGCAGTAGCGTGGCTGGCAACAACCCTCTCAAAATCGCCCGCATTCTTGACGTTCTCCTGACGAAGTATTTTCAGCTTGAATCATTCTCTGCCAACCATTTTTACATATTTACACACATAGCCGTTAGTTATCCCTTCTTAAAGTAGAAAACAACAATTAAGAAGCATAATATCAACATTTCATTAACCAATGAGGTGTCAGGAATCTATGTCCGCTGTACTTACCGCTGAACAAGCTCTGAAATTAGTGGGTGAAATGTTTGTCTACCACATGCCGTTTAATCGGGCGTTAGGGCTGGAGCTGGAACGCTATGAAAAAGCGTTCGCCCAACTGGCCTTCAACAACCAGCCGATGATGGTCGGCAACTGGGCGCAAAGCATTTTACACGGCGGCGTGATCGCCTCTGCGCTGGATGTCGCCGCCGGACTGGTATGCGTCGGCAGCACGCTAACTCGCCACGAAACCATCAGCGAAGATGAACTACGCCAGCGCCTGTCGCGGATGGGTACGATTGACCTGCGCGTCGATTACCTGCGTCCGGGCAGAGGCAACCGCTTTACGGCCACCAGTAGCCTGCTGCGCGCAGGGAATAAAGTGGCCGTCGCCCGCGTGGAATTACACAATGAAGATCAGCTGTACATCGCCAGCGCCACCGCTACTTATATGGTGGGATAAAAGCAGGTAAACTGTTGTTACACTTCAGATACGAGTTTTCCGGATGGACGCAAAACAAACACGGCAGGGCGTATTACTCGCTCTTGCCGCCTATTTTATTTGGGGGATCGCCCCCGCGTATTTCAAGCTGATCTATTACGTTCCCGCAGATGAGATCCTGACGCACCGCGTGATTTGGTCATTTTTCTTTATGGTGGCGCTGCTTAGCGTCAGTCGGCAGTGGCGACAGGTTAAGCGCCTACTGAAAACGCCAAAGAAGATTTTCCTGCTGGCCCTGTCCGCCGTACTGGTCGGCGGTAACTGGCTATTGTTCATTTGGGCGGTAAATAATCACCATATGCTGGAGGCCAGCCTGGGTTATTTCATTAATCCGCTGGTTAACATCTTGCTGGGGATGATTTTTCTTGGCGAACGCTTCCGTCGAATGCAGTGGCTGGCGGTGATTCTGGCGGTGTGCGGCGTGCTGGTGCAACTCTGGACCTTTGGTTCACTGCCGATTATCGCGCTGGGGCTGGCGTTTAGTTTTGCGTTTTACGGCCTGGTGCGTAAGAAGATCGCCGTTGAAGCGCAGACGGGTATGCTGGTCGAAACGCTATGGCTGCTGCCGGTCGCGGCAATTTATCTGTTTGGCATCGCCGATAGCCCTACCAGCCATATGGGGCAAAACGCATTATCGTTGAACTTACTGTTAATGGCGGCGGGTGTGGTCACTACGATTCCGCTGTTGTGCTTTACCGGAGCGGCTACGCGTCTGCGTCTTTCTACACTGGGCTTTTTCCAGTATATCGGCCCAACGCTGATGTTTTTACTGGCGGTGACGTTTTATGGCGAAGTGCCGGGCGCGGATAAGATGGTGACATTTGCGTTTATCTGGGTCGCGCTGGCGATTTTCGTGATGGATGCGATTTATACGCAGCGGCGTAAGCATTAAATAATAAAATGGCAGCTATTATCTGGCTGCCATTTTATGTTATTTCTTCTTAGTAAATAGCAATACAATAAATAATATAATATTTGTTACTGGAAACACGCCCAACACACCAATAAACTTATTCCAACCAACAAACGTTAAATAGCGGGCATGGATCTGGCAAAAGCCGAATCCCAACGCTATTCCAATCCCCCTCAAATTTAATGAAGTACAAATCGACAGTACACCGAGCAGGACAATAGCAATCACCCACCATCCAATCCAGGCTTTAATGAATTCGGCTTTAGAAAAAGGGTCTTTACCAAAATAAATTTGCCAGAAATTTTTCTTTTGCATTTTATGAAATCCATTCATTGAAATTGTTAATTACCAGATAATATATTTAATTATTATCGATTGCTGTACAGCGTAATTATCATGACATTAATTACCATTGCTGTCATTAGAAAATTCAGTGTAATATATTTACATGTGAGATCTGAAGTTGGTTATCAATATGGAAAAAATAATATGATTAGGATTATTAAAGATATTTTTCACCCTTCCCCAAGGGATACATTGAAGCGAGCAAAGTTTGTTATTTATACATTATCATCATGGATAATATTATTTACTATAATGCCTAAAAACCAATATCTTAATTTAATATTTATTATTGCCAATACCTATATCTATATTAATATTGGCGCGAAGAGAATCAGAGATTCAGGTTGCAGGGCACTTTATTTCATCGCATTGTCTATAGGTGTAAATGTCTTCTGTACAGTCAGTGTCGCACTCAATGGGGCTGATTGCGATAACATTGGTATACAACTCAATATTGCCTGGGTAATACTCACAACACTACTGCTATCTTTCATCGCTTCTTCAAAACAAGAACTTTCCTCATGATGAAGAACTTCCAACGGACTGGCGGTTAAATCGCCAGTCCGTATATTTTACAGCCAGTTCTTGCGCTTAAAGTACAGATACGGCGCAAGCCCCGCCAGAATCATAAAGATAATCGCGCCTGGATAACCAAAGCTCCACTTCAGTTCCGGCATAAACTCGAAGTTCATCCCATAGCTGGAAGCGACCAGAGTCGGCGGCAGGAACACCACGGAAACCACCGAGAAGATTTTGATAATGCGGTTCTGCTCGATGTTGATAAAACCCATCGCCGCCTGCATCAGGAAGTTCACCTTCTGGAACAGCGATTCATTGTGCGGCAGCAGAGATTCGATATCGCGCAGGATCTCACGCGCCTGCTCCAGCTGTCCGCCCGGTAAGCGCGCCTTGCGCACCAGGAAGTTCAGCGCGCGTTGGGTATCCATCAGACACAGGCGTACCTTCCAGCCGATATCTTCCAGTTCCGCCAGCGTGGAGAGCGCTTCGTCGTATTCATCGCCCTGATGCCCTTCCATAATGACGCGGCTCAGTTTTTCCAGATCGCTGTAAATGTTTTCGATCTCATCCGCTAGCTGTTCAATTTTGGTTTCGAACAGATCGAGCAGTAATTCATAAGCATTACCGTCGACCATCGCCTGGCTGCGGGCGCGCATACGATACAAACGGAAGGCGGGCAGTTCGCGTTCACGCAGCGTAAACAGACGGCCATCGCGAATAGTGAATGCCACCGTAGAGTTACCGGCATGATCTTCCGCATCTTCGAAGAAGAAGAAGGAGTGGATATGCAGTCCGTCTTCGTCTTCAAAGAAGCGCGCGGATGCTTCGATATCTTCCAGTTCAGGACGCGTCGCCAGACTCTGGCCCAGCTCAGATTGTACGCGCAATCGCTCGTCGTCGTCCGGTTCGACCAAATCGACCCATACGGCATCAATCAGGCTTTGTGACTCCTCGACTTCCAGCCGGGTCAGTCGGTTTTTTTCCAGTTGAAATGCGCTCAGCATGACCGGGACTCCCAATGCGTAAAAATATCGGACAGTTCAGATGGGCACACAGAAACAAATTGGGTTTCAGACCATTAAACAGCCTGACTCAACGCGACGGGAAAAAATGAAAGGTCGCTGACAACCGCTAAGGCTATCAGCAAAAAGGGATAGCCTTAGGAGTTGATCCTGGATGACAGGATAATGAGCCAGTATCTACTGGGTGTGTCCAAGGCGAATGTCCTCTTAGCGTAATCGTGGGCGCATGTTACGCCAGCAAAAATTTGCCGTCAACACGCAACGAAACGCGAAAAAGCAATAATTTCCCCTTATGCAGAAAGGTTAGCAGAGTGAGAGTATTTATCTATGATTTCAGAATATTAACATCAATATATCGCCGGATGGCGGCTTCGCCTTATCCGGCCTACAAATCAAAATGTTAGCCAGCGCGTAGGCCGGATAAGACGCGCCATCCGGCACTATGAGAGTCGGTCAAACCGTTTCCAGCTTCGCATACGCGGCAACCAGCCATTTGATCCCTTGCCCCTGAAAAGCCACCTGCAACCGGCTATGCTCGCCGCTGCCCTCCAGGTTGACAATAGTTCCCTCGCCGAACTTCGCATGGCGCACGCGTTGGCCGAGTTTGTAGCCTGTGTCGTTTTCCGCCAGCGGCGTTCCCATTCGTTGATGGCTCACCGGACGACTGACGGTGGCGCGCAGACGGACCTCTTCCACGCACTCCTCCGGCAACTCGCCGATAAAACGCGACGGGCGATGGTAGACCTCTTTACCGTACAGACGGCGAGTTTCGGCATAGGTTAGCGTCAGTTTCTGCATGGCACGGGTAACGCCGACGTAGGCCAGACGACGCTCCTCTTCCAAACGCCCGCCCTCATCCAGCGACATCTGGCTGGGGAACATGCCCTCTTCCATGCCGACGATAAACACCTGCGGAAACTCCAGCCCTTTGGCCGAGTGCAGCGTCATCAGCTGTACCGCATCCTGCCAGGTATCCGCCTGCCCCTCGCCCGCTTCCAGCGCCGCGTGAGAGAGGAAGGCCTGCAACGGCATCAAATCTTCATCTTCGTCGTTGTAGCTGAACTGCCGCGTCGCCGTCACCAGTTCCTCTAAGTTTTCGATGCGCGTCTGGCCTTTCTCGCCTTTTTCTTGCTCATACATGGTGCGCAGGCCGGAATCTTTGATCACCCGGTCAGTCTGCACATGCAGCGGCATGTCGGCAGTTTCCTGCGCCAGGGCGTCGATCAGTTCCATAAAGCGTTGCAGCGCGCTGGCCGCACGCCCGGCCAGGGCTTTTTCCTGTAACAATTCACGGCACGCCTGCCACAATGTTAGCTGGCGATCGCGCGAGGTCTGGCGCACCACGTCCAGCGTGCGGTCACCGATGCCGCGCGTTGGGGTATTCACCACGCGTTCAAAGGCGGCATCATCGTTGCGATTGGCAATCAAACGCAGATAAGAGAGCGCATCTTTGATCTCCTGGCGTTCGAAGAAGCGCATACCGCCGTAAATGCGGTACGGCATACTGGCCTGTAATAACGCTTCTTCCAGCACGCGCGACTGGGCGTTGCTGCGATAAAGGATGGCGCATTGCGCAAGCGCGCCGCCGTTGTCCTGCCAGGTTTTGATACGGTTAACCACAAAGCGCGCTTCATCCAGTTCGTTGAAAGCGCAGTACAGAGATATCGGTTCGCCGTCAACGCCGTCAGTCCACAGCTTTTTACCCAAACGCCCGTTGTTGTTTTCAATCAGAGCGTTCGCCGCGCTAAGGATGTTGCTGGTCGAGCGGTAATTCTGCTCCAGACGAATGGTCTGCGCGCCGGGGAAATCATTGAGGAAGCGCTGGATGTTCTCTACCTGGGCCCCGCGCCAGCCGTAGATCGACTGGTCATCGTCGCCGACAATCATCACCTTACCAGTATCGCCCGCCAGCAGACGAACCCAGGCGTACTGAATGTTGTTGGTATCCTGGAATTCGTCCACCAGGATGTTAGTAAACCGCTCGCGATAGTGTTGCAGGATGTGCGGCTTGTTCAGCCATAGTTCATGAGCGCGCAGCAGTAGCTCGGCGAAATCCACCAGACCAGCGCGATCGCACGCTTCCTGATAGGCCTGATACACCTTCTGCCAGGTCTGTTCCACCGGGTTGCCATAGCTTTGAATATGGTGCGGGCGTAGCCCTTCGTCTTTCTGGCTATTGATGTACCACATCGCCTGACGCGGCGGCCACTGCTTCTCATCAAGATTCATCGCCTTAATCAGGCGTTTAAGCAAACGCATCTGATCTTCGCTGTCGAGAATCTGGAAATCCTGCGGCAAATTAGCGTCCATATGATGCGCGCGCAGCAGGCGGTGCGCCAGACCGTGGAACGTCCCTACCCACATTCCACCCTGGCTGGTCCCCATCAACTGGCCAATACGATGGCGCATTTCCGCCGCCGCTTTGTTGGTAAAGGTCACCGCCATGATGGAATATGGCGAGTTGTTTTCTACGCTCAGTAACCAGGCGATACGGTGCACCAGCACGCGGGTTTTCCCGCTTCCCGCGCCCGCCAACACCAGCATGTTGCTACGTGGCGCGGCCACCGCTTCGCGCTGTTTATCATTAAGGCTGTCGAGCAGGTAAGAAACGTCCATTGGCACCGCCGCGTAAAAACATGAAAACTAAAAACGCCCGGTGGCGCTTCGCTTACCGGGGCTACTTATCGTAGGGCGGATAAGCATAGCGCCATCCACCAGAATAACTGGGAATTTATACAGAACTACTGGTGATTATATCAGCGAGGTGAGAGATGCCAACCGAGAAATTTCGATATGCGGCAGTAAACGGCTGTCCTGCGTCCGCATCAGGTCGGCATTTTCAGGTTTAATCCAGCAGGCCTGCATCCCACAGCGAATAGCGCCAGCCACATCGGTAGTCAGATCGTCGCCGACATGCAGGATCTCGCCGATCGGCACATGCAGCTTTTCCGCCGCTAGGAAATACATGTCGCTAAACGGCTTGGAACGTCCATCCGGGCCGGCGCGCAGTACAAACTTAAAGTAATCGCCGAGACCAAACAGTTCCGGCTGGGCGTTGCCGTTAGTGATCGCCACCAGCGGCCATTTTTTCGCAAGCTGCTGTAATGTCTCATGGGTAGCCTGCGGAACCTCAATCTGGCTGCGCCATTTGGCAAAATGCATCATCGCCGCATTCGCGCCGGCAATGGCCTCCTGCGCCGATAATCCCGCATCCCGCATGGCCTGCTCTATCGCGCGATGGCGCCAGCGGGTAACGTCATGATAGATTTCCGGCTCCGCTTCACGCACCGCCTGCCGTATCCGCTGTAAATCGACGTTTTGAAACGAACGTAGCGACGGGTGATAATTTTGCATAAAAGCGAGCGCTTCCTGCTCAGTACGCAAAATCACCGGACGGTTATCATAAAGGGTATCATCCAGGTCAAAGGTGAGCGCGGCAATACGCCCCAAAGGCCGGTAAAAACGCATTATTTCCCCCGTTTAGCGCGCGGATGCGCCGCGTCGTACACTGAAGCAAGGTGTTGAAAATCAAGATGAGTATAAATTTGGGTGGTGGAAAGGTTGGCATGACCCAGCAGCTCTTGCACGCCGCGCAGATCGCCGCTCGATTCCAGCATATGGGTCGCGAACGAATGGCGCAGCTTATGTGGATGCACGTGGCTGTTTAGCCCCTGCTTTATGCCCCATTCGGCGAACCGTTTTTGGACATTGCGCGCGGAGATACGCTTGCCGAGCTTCGACAGGAATAACGCCTCTTCATCGCTGGCGAACAGGCCGCGCAGATCCAGCCAGTGCTCAATCCACGTCACCGCGTTACGGCCAATCGGCAGGCGTCGCTCTTTGCTGCCTTTACCCATTACCCACACTTCTCCGGTATCGAGATCGAGGTGCTTTATATCCAGGCCAACCAGTTCGGATAAACGCAGCCCCGCGCCGTACATGACCTCCAGCATCGCCCGGTCACGTACGGCGAGCGGATCGTTAAGATCGATGTCCAGCAGGCGGTTAACGTCGTCGACATCAATATTTTTCGGCAGATGACGCGGCGCTTTCGGTGCGGAGACGCCCTTCGCCGGGTTAGCTTTCAATTCGCCCTGACTGACTAACCAGTCAAAAAAGCTTCGCAATGCCGAGAGACGTAGCGCCAGACTGGCAGGGCCAAGCCCTTTACGCCGACTGCGCACCGCAAAACTGCGCACAATCGCAGCGTCACATTGTTGCCAGCTTTTCAGCCCGGCTTCTCCGGCTAAAGCGATAATGGCATCAAGCTGACGCTGGTAGTTCAGCAGGGTAATGGGGCTAAGCTGGCGCTCCACGCCTAAATAGCGCAGGAACCGCGAGACATCCTGAGAAAGCGCGACATCCGTCATACGCGTTTAATCCAGCGTTCCAGCAGTTCCGGCAGCATCAGCGCGATCTCCTGTAAAAGCTGCGTCCCCTGCCCCGGCTGATAGTGGTGCGGGTCACGGCTGCTGAAGAGAATCACCCCGAGGTCGCCATCGCTGCCCATCATCGACATAGCTACCGAGCCTACAGCCTTCGCCTCCGGCAAGACCACCAGCAGTTCCGGGCCGTTTAGCGGGCCAAGATAATGCTGCGACTGTCCCAGTCGTTGAATACGCAGCGGCTCGAAGGCCTGACGGTTTAAAGCCAGATGCGTATAGCGCGATGGCGCTCCAAGACGCCACCGATCCGGGAACAAACGCAGCGTCGCGCCGGCAAGCCCCAAATCGCGCGCCCAGCGGTGAAACCGCATCAGCATCTCATCCAGACTATCCGCGGCGACCAGACGGCTTTGCTGATGCAGCAAGCGATAAAACAGGCTTTCATTGGCATGAGCCTGTTCCATCAGCAGCGTCATATTTTCTTCAAGCACATTGATGTGATTACGCGCGCGGGCCATATGCCACTCAACGAGCGAAACCGTTCCCCGCACGGGATGTGGAACACGCATCGCTTCCACGGCATGGGCGTTACGGATAAAAAACTCAGGGTGGTGGCGCAGGTAATCGACGACCGCTCGATCGTCCAGTTCCGTGAGCGTTTCCTGTAGTTCTTCCTCTGGTTGCTTCATAAATGGATAAATCCGTCGTAGATATGTGCCGCCGGACCAGTCATGTATAACGGATGACCCGGACCTTTCCAGGCGATATCCAGCCGACCGCCCGGTAATTCCACGCGTACTTCTTCAGCCAGCAGCCCCTGCTGAATCCCCACGGCAACGGCAGCGCACGCGCCGCTGCCGCACGCGCGGGTCTCCCCTGCGCCGCGTTCATAGACTCGCAGCCGGATATGCTCGCGTCTTACAACCTGCATAAAACCAATGTTGGCGCGTTCGGGAAAACGCTCATGGCTTTCCAGAACCGGCCCCAGCGTTTCAACGGCCGCCGTGTCGACGTTATCAACCTGAATAACACAGTGCGGATTGCCCATTGAAACCACGCCGCACAGTATGGTCTGTTCCGCCGCTCGCATAATATACGTCTTTTCCGCTTTGTTGGCGCGAAAAGGCACCTGCGCGGGTTCAAAGTTTGGCTCCCCCATATTCACCCGCACCAGTTCATCTTCCGTGACGCTCAGTACCATCCGGCCATTCGCGGTACTGACCCGAATGTCGCGTTTATTGGTTAGCCCTTTCAGGCGAACAAATCGCGCGAAACAGCGCGCGCCATTGCCGCACTGCGAGACTTCACTGCCGTCGGCGTTGAAGATGCGGTAATGAAAGTCCAACTCAGGATCATAGGGCGGCTCAACCACCAGCAGCTGATCGAACCCTACGCCCAGGTGTCTGTCGGATAGCCGACGAATCAGTTCCGGCGAAAAAAAGACATTCTGCGTTACCGCGTCGACGACCATAAAATCGTTGCCAAGGCCATGCATTTTAGAGAATTGCATCATTCACTCCGTTCACGCGGGGACAGAAAACTATCCTCAGTAATTGACCTGGGACGGGCCATCTCCCGTTGCGCGATCGTTCTTATCGGGCATCGTGGACTGCGTTTGCGAATCGACTTTTTTCGTCGGCGGCGGCGCATTTTTATCGGCTGGCGGGAAATAAAGCGGCCCTTTCAAACCGCAGCCCGTCAGGCTGAACAGAGTCAGAAGTACAGCGAGTGTCTTAAACACGTTTTTCATTATGGATTGCCTGTAAGTTCATGCTTTCTATTTTCTATCATCGCAGGAGAAGGCGTAAAAGCAAGCGTTTAGGGGCTCTTTATAAAATCTGAAAAGCGGCGCGTTGCCATGATTATTGCGCATTTACATCAGGGAACATGCTTTGCTAATCACTTTAGGTTTACGTACCACGTCCGGATGACCTTATGCAATATCGTAATTTGTTTTGCCTTTTTTCGCTTTCACTTCTGCTGCCTCCCGCCTGGGGATACCGGCTGAGTGAATCTCCGCACAATGTTTATCAACGGCAAGGCAGCGGCGTGGTTTATCTCCAGCCAGAAGAGGAGAACAATCTTTCGTTGCCGGAGGTGAATTTCAAACGCCTGCGTCGGTTACCCAATTCATTGATTAACCCGGCAACTCAGGGCTGGAACTGGATAGCACAGCCCCCTTCCTGAACCAGAAAATTAACGCCGGAAAAGAGCATGGCTATTTTATGCGTGATAGCCAGCAAGGTCAGGGTATTCATGTCTTTAGCATCAATGGGCCGCTAAAAGTCACCGAGCGTTTTGCGTATGACAACCGCTATGTTTATACGTGGATTGGCAGCCAGCTTTACCGAACAGCATCCCCCTGCCCGGATAAGACGCATACTCTGAATAGGAACGTCATGTACACCAACAATAAAGACATCATCATAACGCAGGCACCGGAATGCCAAAAATGACGCCGCTAAACCGTTTTGCGCGTTTGAATAAACATCTGAAAAACGCCCTTCGGGGCGTGGGGATCGGTTCATGCATTTACGTCATTGTTGAAAGCGTTATGCACGGCACGATAAACGGTGTTGAAGCTGCCGGGGTTCTGACGATAAGCGCGGTACTCGGTCTGCTTAGCGCTCTTTTGGATATCAAAGCAAAGCCGCGCGCCCCCTTAATCCTGTTGCATTTTCTCCTCTGCAGCGGCTGCGTCGCGCTGATGGTGGCAATGCTGTCGGCTCTGAACCATTTCCCGGTTAACGCGTCCGTCATACTTATCACCAGTGCGCTATTTATCGTCATTTATCTACCGCTGGGTTTTATCCTTTACCGCTCACAACGGTAATTCGTATCGGTTCCAGAAGCTGACGCTTCCCCTTATACTAGCGCTATCACTAAATAGCGGGATAAAACAATGAACGACAGTGAATTTCATCGCCTTGCCGACACTCTGTGGTTAGCCATCGAAGAACGCCTCGATAGCTGGGACGGCGACAGCGATATCGACTGCGAAATCAACGGTGGCGTGCTAACCCTCAGCTTTGAGAACGGCAGTAAAATCATTATTAACCGTCAGGAGCCGTTGCACCAGGTGTGGCTGGCGACCAAACAGGGCGGCTATCACTTTGACCTGAAAGATGACGAGTGGGTTTGCGATCGCAGCGGCGAAACCTTCTGGGATCTGCTGGAGCAGGCGGCAACGCAGCAGGCGGGTGAAAAGGTGAGTTTTCGTTGATTTATTTGCCGGATGCGCTTTGCTTATCCGGCTTACTGTAGGCCCGGTAAGGCGTAGCCGCCACCGGGCGAAAATCCTCAGGAGAAATACTGCTGCAATAGCGGCGCGTCATGATCCTGGTTTGCTGGCGGCACGGTGTTGATAGGCTGCGTACGGAATGGGATCACCTGCGCGCGGCCATCGGTTTTCACTATCTGGTAGAACTGCGGCAGGTTGAAGTTGATAAAGCTGGAGCCATACGTGAAGCGATCGTGCGATGACGAATAGAAGCGACTGACGTCGCGCACCAGTTCTTCCTTGCTACCCTCGCAGTGGTGATACACTTCCGCCCGGTTACTTTCATCCAGAATATAAATATTAAAGCCTTTCTCATCGCCCGTTTCTTCAAAGAAGAACTGGATGATCCCTTCGCTGGCGAAGCCATCCACCACTGACGGCAATTTCACCTGGTTGGTTTCCACCTGTACCGACAGCCCGTGCAGCTTGTTATGCGAAATCGCGCCGTAGAATTCGATAGCGTTCTCCAGCTTCTGCACCGAGACATTCAAGCGTTCGAAGAATAGTCCCCACGTCTGCCCGGAAACCCGCAGCGCCTTGAAGCGACCGGTCTCCTGACGGGTGCTGGAAAGACGTAGCTCGATACATTCGGAGACCAGTTGCTGCACGCGGGTGCGAATCAGACCGCGAAGATGCTGACTGTAACAGAACACCTCCACGCTATCCGGCGGCGCGGCATCCTGGTGCATTTTCCCCAGAATCGTTTTCAGCGCTTCGATCATCGCCTGCTCGCCGTTAAAGTGCAGAGTACGCACTTCGTTCCACGAGTTGCGATATAACAAGTCGATACTGCCTATCAGACAGTTTTGCTCTTCGCCAAAGCTGAAAACGTCCAGCTTACGGAAGTCAAAATGGACCACTTTATTGCGAAACGCCGCCGTCGGGTCATATTCGAGGTTAACGATAATCGCCAGATGGCGAATTTCACAGGGGCTGTAGAACGCTTTCGGCGTCGGAGCAGGCAAGCGCAGCGGGAAATGGTGCGAAACATCGGCGACCATCTCCTGCAACTTAGGCAGGTCGACAATACCGTTGCCCTTAATAAACAGATGCGTTCGCGACGTCAGCAGGCCGTTGAACCACGCCCACGCGACCAGCTTATTAAGATAACGGTTATATTCCAGCGGCTGATGGCTGATGATGGAATCCATGTTCGGCGCGCGGTTGTAGAGATACCAGCCTGAACGGTTGGCGCGTCCCGGCGGCACATGGATAAAGGTTAAATTCGGCTCGGACAGATCCGGCGATATCTGCGGGTTCACCAGCGTGACTTTACCCGGCAACGCTTCAAAAGCCGCGTACAGCTTACGCGTCAGTACGCCGATATCCTGCGGGCTGGCACTCACGCTGAGGTTGTTGCGCCGCGCAAAGCGAATCAGATTACGATAGCTTTGCATCATGGCGTCGAGCAATTCGTTGTGGGCTTCGCGCACCTGATCGATTTTCCAGTTTGCGCGATTATCGAGCATGGTCAGACGCGCGTCGTCCCATCCCCACTCGCTGACTAACTGGCTTAATACTTCCCGACGCCAGCCTACGCAGGCGCGCTCGCGACTTAATTTCTCGCACACTTTCAGGTAAAAGCAGCGGCGGACTAAATCCAGCCGCGTCGGATCTTCAATCGCCGTCAGGTATTCAGTGACCCGTTCCAGCATCATGCAGTAGGGATCGAGTCCAAACGATACGATTTCACCGTCATGCAGACGTTGTTTAATATCTTTCGCCAGCAGACGTGGGTTGGGATATTCCCATGAGTAGGCTTCCAGCAGCAGCGTTTTCAGCACCGCTTTGTACGGCGAGTCAATGCTCTTGTATAGCTGCCACAGGCTGGCGCCAAAGTACTCTTCGGCGGAGAGCGAGCTTAAGCCCCCCAGATCCAGCCATTCGTTTGGCGTTAATACGCCCTGCGCGTAGAGCGTCATGACATAGTCGTCGTAATGCTCTTCTTCGTCGCACGGCACCATACTCCACAGGATACGCTTCCCGGCCAGGCGCACAGCGGTACGATAAAACTCATCAAGCAACAGGATATGCTGCGTAGAACCACAGTCTTCCCCGCCCAGACTGCCGCTTTCGTTATGGCGGAAACGGTTCTCGTCGATCAGGAAGAAGCTCACCTCAACGCCAAGCGAGGCGGCCCAGCTTTCCAGCAGGCTACACTTACGTTGCAGCAACTGACGCTCTTCGCCGTCGAGCCAGGACTGATGGCACACCCAGATATCCAGGTCGGACGAGCAGCTCTGCCCGACCGAGGAGGTGCTGCCCATGGTGTAAACACCGGTAATCGGCAGCTCGCCCTTCGGCGGGTCCTGCGGCGTCATACCGCGGTACAGCTCAAGTTCGTTCAGATAGTGGCGTTGGGTTTCATCAGGCGTGTAGAAGCAAATACCGCTGGGAACGTTACCATCAAGGTAACCCGGCATCAGTGGATGGTGATAGTGCAATAATGTCGGCAGAAGACTGTAAACCTGCTGAAAAGCGGGTCCCATGGCAGCAAGCGCGCGATCCACACGCAGTTGATTTATGGCATCCAGTCTCTGTTTCAGAGTCTCAATATAGAGGTACAAGACGTATCGCCTGATGTTGCTACCCGTCATGGTGCAGGTCAGTACTTGACCGTCGCCATTCGGGATAAACCGTATGTCAAAAATAACCGTTACCCTTTCTCGCCTGCATATTTTTATCTAATACCGACGAAAAAATGGTCTAAAACGTGATCAATTTAACACCTTGCTCATTGACCGTAAAGAAAGATGCGCTACATACAAGTGTAGCACCGTTCGCTGCGTGTAAATTCTTAAATACGGGCTGGCGGTTTCTCGTCATTATTCACTGTCCTTGACGACACTGCGCCTTATCCTCTCACTCACGGTGACCGGAAAACTAACATACTCTCTATAAGGATGTTAGGATGGTCAATGATTGATAATGACGGTAACAAGCATGTTAGACAATGTTTTAAGAATTGCCACACGCCAAAGTCCCCTTGCGCTTTGGCAGGCACATTATGTCAAAGACGCATTGATGGCAACCCATCCGGGACTGACGGTAGAACTGGTGCCGATGGTCACACGCGGCGACGTGATTCTCGATACTCCCCTGGCGAAAGTGGGCGGTAAGGGACTGTTTGTTAAAGAGCTTGAAATCGCGCTGCTGGAAAAACGCGCTGATATCGCCGTGCACTCTATGAAAGACGTTCCGGTGGCCTTCCCGGACGGTCTCGGTCTGGTGACCATTTGCGAGCGCGAAGATCCGCGCGACGCGTTTGTCTCGAATAAATATCACAGTCTGGACGATCTGCCCGCGGGTAGTATCGTCGGGACGTCCAGTTTGCGTCGTCAGTGTCAACTGGCGGAACGCCGTCCGGACCTCATTATCCGTTCGTTACGCGGCAACGTCGGCACACGTCTCGGCAAGCTGGACAACGGCGACTATGACGCCATTATCCTGGCCGTGGCCGGTCTGAAACGCTTAGGTCTGGAGTCGCGCATTCGCACAGCCTTGCCGCCCGACATTTCGCTTCCTGCCGTAGGCCAGGGCGCCGTCGGGATTGAGTGTCGTCTTGACGACGCGCGAACGCAGGCGCTGCTCGCACCGTTGAATCACTCGCAAACCGCGCTGCGCGTAACGGCGGAACGCGCTATGAACACCCGCCTGGAAGGCGGTTGTCAGGTGCCGATTGGCAGCTATGCAGAAATCATCAACGGTGAAATTTGGTTACGCGCGCTGGTTGGAGCGCCGGACGGTTCGGTGATGGTGCGCGGCGAACGTCGTGGTTCTCCCGAGCAGGCGGAGCAAATGGGCATCTCGCTTGCAGAGGAACTGCTGGAAAACGGCGCGCGCGCGATTCTGACGGAAGTTTATAACGGCGAGACGCCCGCATGAGTATTCTGATCACCCGCCCCTCTCCCGCAGGGGAAGCGTTAGTGAGCCGTCTGCGCGCACTGGGGCAGGTGGCCTGGAGTTTTCCACTGATTGAATTTGTCGCCGGTCGGGAGCTACCCACCCTGGCCGACCGCCTGGCGACACTGACGGAAAACGATCTGGTTTTTGCCCTTTCACAGCACGCCGTCGCCTTTGCTCACGCCCAGCTCCAGCGGGATGGCCGAAACTGGCCTGCGTCGCCGCGCTATTTCGCGATTGGCCGCACCACGGCGCTCGCCCTTCATACCGTTAGCGGGTTCGATATTCGTTATCCATTGGATCGGGAAATCAGCGAAGCCTTGCTACAATTACCTGAATTACAAAATATTGCGGGCAAACGCGCGCTGATTTTGCGTGGCAATGGCGGCCGCGAACTGCTGGGCGAAACCCTGACAGCGCGCGGAGCCGAAGTCAGTTTTTGTGAATGTTATCAACGATGTGCGAAACATTACGATGGCGCGGAAGAAGCGATGCGCTGGCATACTCGCGGCGTAACAACGCTTGTTGTTACCAGCGGCGAGATGTTGCAACGGCTCTGGTCGCTGACTCCCCAGTGGTATCGTGAGCACTGGTTACTACGCTGTCGGCTATTGGTCGTCAGTGAGCGTCTGGCGCACCTCGCCCGGGAACTGGGCTGGCAAGATATTAAGGTCGCTGATAACGCCGACAACGATGCGCTGTTGCGCGCATTACAATAACTCTCATAATGGGATGCCATAATGACGGAACAAGAAAAATCCTCCGCCGTGGTTGATGAGACCAGGGAGAGCGTGGAAACCACGCCACAGCCAGTTAATACCGAGAAAAAAAGTAAGAACGGCGCCGCGCTGGTATTAAGCGCGGTGGCGATTGCGATTGCCCTGGCGGCAGGTATTGGGCTTTATGGCTGGGGGAAACAGCAAGCAACCGCGCAAACGGAAACCAGCGATGCGCTGGCGACGCAACTGACCGCCTTGCAAAAGGCGCAGGAGAGCCAAAAAGCGGAGCTGGAAGGGATTATCAAAAAACAAGCGGCGCAGTTAGATGACGCGAATCGCCAACAGGCGGCGCTGGCGAAACAGCTTGATGAAGTACAACAAAAAGTCGCCACTATTTCCGGCAGCGATGCCAAAACCTGGCTGCTGGCGCAGGCTGATTTCCTGGTGAAACTCGCCGGACGCAAGCTGTGGAGCGATCAGGACGTCACTACCGCCGCTGCGCTGCTCAAAAGCGCTGACGCCAGTCTGGCGGACATGAATGACCCCAGCCTGATTACCGCACGACGCGCGATTACTGACGATATCGCCAGCCTGTCATCCGTTGCGCAGATCGACTACGACGGCATTATTCTCAAGCTCAATCAGCTCTCTAACCAAATCGATAACCTGCGTCTGGCGGATAACGATACCGATGGTTCGCCGATGGATTCAGACAGCAGCGAGCTGTCCAGCTCGTTAAGCGAATGGCGTGTTAACCTGCAAAAAAGCTGGCAGAACTTTATGGACAGCTTTATTACCATTCGCCGCCGCGATGATACCGCCGTACCGCTGTTGGCGCCCAACCAGGACGTCTATTTACGCGAAAATATTCGCTCCCGCCTGTTAGTCGCCGCGCAGGCCGTGCCACGCCATCAGGAAGAAACATACCGTCAGGCGCTGGATAACGTTTCGACCTGGGTTCGCGCTTATTACGATACTGACGACGCCGCGACAAAAGCCTTCCTGGAGGAGATCGATAAATTAAGCCAGCAAAATATCACGATGGATCTGCCGGAAACCCTGGGAAGCCAGGCGATTCTTGAAAAACTGATGCAAACCCGCGTGCGTAATCTGCTGGCGCAACCGACAGTCTCTACGGCAGCGCCTGCCACGCAGACAGACGCTCCGGCAGCCGCGCCGCAAGGAGAATAATGATGCTAAAAGTATTATTGCTCTTTGTGTTGTTGCTCGCGGGTATCGTGGTCGGCCCGATGATAGCCGGTCACCAGGGCTATGTGTTAATCCAGACCGATAACTACAACATTGAAACCAGCGTCACCGGCCTGGCGATCATTCTCATCGTCGCTATGGTGGTGCTATTCGCCATTGAGTGGTTACTACGCCGTCTGTTTCGTACCGGCGCGCACACCCGCGGTTGGTTTGCCGGTCGTAAACGCCGTCGCGCTCGCAAGCAGACCGAACAGGCGCTGCTGAAGCTGGCGGAGGGCGACTATCAGCAGGTTGAAAAGCTGATGTCAAAAAATGCCGACCATGCTGAACAACCGGTGGTAAATTATCTGCTGGCGGCAGAAGCGGCGCAGCAGCGCGGCGATGAAGCACGCGCTAATCAGCACCTTGAACGTGCGGCAGAGCTGGCGGGGAACGACACCATCCCGGTCGAGATCACGCGCGTGCGCTTACAGCTGGCGCGCAATGAAAATCACGCAGCGCGTCACGGCGTGGACAAACTGCTGGAGGTCACGCCGCGTCACCCGGAAGTTCTGCGTCTGGCGGAGCAGGCCTATATTCGCACCAGCGCATGGAGTTCGTTACTGGATATCATCCCATCCATGGCGAAAGCGCACGTCGGCGATGAAGCGCATCGCGCCATGCTCGAACAACAGGCGTGGATAGGACTCATGGATCAGGCGCGCGCCGAGCAGGGCAGCGAAGGATTACGCACCTGGTGGAAAAACCAAAGCCGTAAAACCCGCCATCAGGTGGCGCTGCAGGTCGCAATGGCCGAGCATCTGATCGAATGTGACGATCATGATATGGCGCAGCAGATTATCATTGACGGTCTGAAACGCCAGTATGACGATCGGCTGGTGCTGCCCATTCCTCGCCTCAGAACCAATAATCCGGAACAACTGGAGAAAGTGCTGCGCCAGCAAATCAAGACGGTAGGCGATCGCCCGCTGTTATGGAGCACGCTCGGCCAGTCGCTAATGAAACACGGTGAATGGCAGGAGGCGACCCTGGCTTTCCGCGCCGCGCTGAAACAACGCCCGGACGCGTATGATTATGCCTGGCTTGCCGATGCGCTTGATCGACTGCATCAACCGGAAGAGGCTGCCGCCATGCGGCGCGACGGCCTGATGCTGACATTACAGAACAATCCCCCGCAGTAATTCCCTCTTGCCCGGTGGCGCTTCGCTTACCGGGCCTACCGCCTACACAAAATCATTCGAGATGCATAAAAAAACGCCTGCCCGGTTAAGGGGCAGGCGTCAAAACAGGTCTGTATGACAACATAAAGGGGTGCTTCACTCAACGTTGTGTCCAGGGTGTTTGATGAGGCGTAAGCGACATCTGTCAGTGGACGATAAGCACCGTAAACGGCTCTGCATCATTCCTGAGTTTATGAGGCCAGAAGGCGAACATAAGAGATGGAATGAGCATCTACCCGTACATTATTGCACATAACGTGCCATCTTTGCACCGCTAAAAAACAGGCGCAGGCATTAAAAAAACGTAGACAATTCACGCGATTGTCATCCCCCCGCCGCTGGCGAGGTTTTAGCGTGTCGCCCGGCGGAGACAGAACAGGATGCTTTTTACAAAGTGATTATAAATCAATAGATTACTCGTCACCGAATAGCGACAAATGAAGCCTGGGATATCGCCAACAAATCATAATGGCAACACGTGCGGGATAAGGGGTTGAAAAGGAACAGAAAACAAAAAACCCCGCCGAAGCGGGGTTCAAAATTGGTCGGCGAGAGAGGATTCGAACCTCCGACCCACTGGTCCCAAACCAGTTGCGCTACCAAGCTGCGCTACTCGCCGATATACTGCTTTTTTGAATTTTTAGTTCAATTCATTGAGTCGTGGTGCGAGGGGGGGGACTTGAACCCCCACGTCCGTAAGGACACTAACACCTGAAGCTAGCGCGTCTACCAATTCCGCCACCTTCGCGTTTCACAACTCTATATTAATGGGGTGGCTAATGGGATTCGAACCCACGACAACTGGAATCACAATCCAGGGCTCTACCAACTGAGCTATAGCCACCACTGAAACTTTTTACGCGGTATTAAACCACCGCAGCTCAAGCACCTAAATAAATGGTACGCCCGACAGGATTCGAACCTGAGACCTCTGCCTCCGGAGGGCAGCGCTCTATCCAGCTGAGCTACGGGCGCTTAGCGCCGTTGCGGGGGTGGATAATACGGACTTCACACCCCGCTGTCCAGTGCCTTTTTAAATAAAATGCGCGTTTGGTTATGCTTTGCGCATTTTGGCGCTTATTCCCCCACCTTGTGGGCGGTTCCGTGACGATTCAGACCGAAAACTTTGTAGACCAGCGTGACGGCCAGCAGGAAGATGACGCCGACAAACAGCGACATGCGCGTATCTTCATTAAAGTACATGCCGATTAAAACGCAAACCAGAAACGCCATCGTCAAATAGTTCGCCCACGGAAACATAATGGAACGAAAAGGATGATCCGCAATCGCTTCTTTATGCGCCCGACGAAAGCGCAGTTGGCTAATCAGAATGACAAACCACGGCACCATCCCCGGCAGTACGCTGGCGCTATAAACGTAAACAAAGACGCGCTGCGGATTGGGGATGATGTAGTTCAGGCAAGAACCTACCAGCAAAATCAAAATAGAGAGCGCCACGCCCGCGACCGGCACGCCGTGGCGAGAGACTTTCGCGACTGCCGCCGGCAGTTGACGGTTTTTCGCCAGCGCGTAAAGCATACGCCCACAGCTATACATTCCGCTGTTACAGCCGGAGAGCGCCGCCGTCAGCACGACAAAATTGATAATGCCTGCCGCGGCGGTGATGCCGATTTTCGCGAAGGTGAGCACAAAGGGGCTGCCGTTGCTGCCAATCTCATTCCACGGGAAAATGGTGACGATCACGAAAATCGCGCCAACATAAAAAATCAGGATACGCCACAGCACTTTACCCACCGCGCTACGCAACGTCACCTGCGGATTCTTCGCTTCACCGGCGGTAATACCGATCAACTCAACCCCCTGATAAGAGGCCACCACGATACATAATGCGGTCAGAAAGCCTTTCCAGCCGCCGGCAAAAAAGCCGCCATGCTCGGTCAGATTACCAAAGCCAATCGCCTGGCCGCCGTTACCAAAGCCGAAGAAAATCACCCCCAAGCCGATGATGATCATCACAATAATCGTGGTGACTTTGATCATCGCAAACCAGAACTCGATTTCACCATACAGGCGCACCGCGGCCAAATTCGCCAACGCAACCAGTCCGACGGCAATCAGCGCCGGTATCCACTGCGCCATCTCCGGAAACCAGAACTGGACGTAGACCCCAATGGCGGTAATTTCCGAGATCCCGACCGCCATCCACATAAACCAGTATGACCAGGCGGTAAGATAGCCAAAAAAAGGACTCATATACCGGTGGGCGTACACGGCAAAGGAGCCGGTAACAGGTTCCAGAAAGAGCATCTCCCCCATCGAACGCATGATGAAAAAGACGAACAATCCGGCGATGATATACGCCAGCAGCACTGACGGGCCCGCCCATTTAAGCGTACTGGCGGCGCCCATAAAGAGTCCGACGCCGATGGTGCCCCCGAGGGCAATCAATTCAATATGACGAGCTTCCAGCCCACGCTGTAGCTCCGGTTTTTTCTCTGCCATAAATCCTCATGTCGTGTTTGCAACGGTTCCGGTAGTACCGGTTATTGTTATGGGTACATCGATTGTTGCGAATATTTTCTTAAATTTGGACAAATGGCAAATGGAGCATTAAAAAAATGCACTTATTGTGTAAGAAATCATCGATTATGTTGTAAATGAGCAGCACCATAAGCACAATCCGCTGCTCAAGTCATCAGAAGGGAGAATTAGAGATCGCCAGTATAGTGCCAGCGAAGATAGCGCAGCAGACGCATCTGGCGGGTAATACGCTTCGGTTGAGAAAGCAGACGATACAACCACTCCAGCCCCAGGTTCTGCCATATTTTTGGGGCGCGTTTGACGTGACCGGTAAACACATCATAGGTACCGCCCACCCCCATATATAACGCATGGGGATGCACTTCCCGACAATCGCGCATGAGTAATTCCTGTTTTGGCGATCCCATCGCGACGGTGACAATTTTCGCGCCGCTGGCATGGATACGCGCAAATAGCGCCTGACGCTGCTCCGGCGTAAAGTAACCATCCTGGCTACCCACAATATTGACGTTCCACTGCGTCCGCAGTTTTGCTTCCGTCTGCGCCAGCACCTCAGGCTTGCCGCCGACAAGAAATACCGGCGTGCCTTCTTTCCCCGCGCGCGCCATTAACGCTTCCCAAAGGTCGGCGCCAGCCACACGAGAAACCTGCGCCTGCGGAAATTTTTTACGTATTGAACGCACCACGCTGATGCCATCGGCATATTTAAATTCCGCCGCCGCTATCAACGCGCGGACTTCCGGATTATCTTCCGCCGTCAGCAGCTTTTCGGCGTTGATCGCCACCAACGTGCCTTGCTTCAGTTGACCATCGGCAAACAGATAATTCAGCGCGTGTGACATGTCGCGCCAGCCAATCAGAGGTAACCCGCGCAGCGAGTAAAGGGGCGCAGCGGCATTATTGGTCATAGTTTTCCTTCCACCTGTGCCTGAGGGAGCGAAGTTGTACGTTTATGAATCAGTCCGGCGCTATCAAATAACCAGAACAGAAGCTTAGCGACCAGCAGGCTGGCGCCAAAAACCACCAGGAAGAAAACCACGCGCGAAACAAACGAATCCAGCCCTTCTCGCGCCAGCACAATCATATTAAAGATGGCGCCAAAGCAGAAACTGTGCAGAATCGCCGCCTTATAGCGATTGGGCTCCCGGTTACCCAGTTCATACAGCCAGTCGAACCATTTGATAATCAACCCGACAACGATCGCGCCGAGCGGAATAAACAGCGCCCCGCCCATGACCACCAGCGATCCGATAAGCGTTGGCGATATCGCCAGGCCAGAATGGTTGTTCAGGACTTCCCAGGTGAAGTAATTCGCAGAATTCAGCACGATGCTGGGTCGTCCCGGCCATAACCAGGTGGGAATAAAGACGTAGAAATCACGCACGATAGGGGCCAGCCCCTGAAACTCGATATTGTGGTAATTTTGCAACAGCAGCGCCAGATTCTCCCACGGCGAAAAGGTATCGCGCGTCAGATAAAGAAACGTATAGAACGCCTCATCGCCGCTCACATTTAATCCGTAGCGTTTGAGCGCCAGCCAGAACATACCGACAATCCCCAGCACGCCCGCCGCCGCCAGCATCCACAGGCTGATCCAGCCCCGAATAATGCCGATAAACAGGAAGATAGCAAACGCAATAATGATGTTAGCGCGCGTGCCGCCGACAATCATGTAGGTCAACAGACCAAACGCGACGGTGCTCACCAGAAAGAACAGCCACGCTTTGCTGTCCTGGCGCAGGAAATAGACCACCAGCATCGCCGGAATGAAGAAATAGAAGAACCGTTTTAACGCCACGCCGGAGACTTCGCTGGAAAAGATCTGGCTGTAGGAGTGCAGCCGGAACAGCAAAAAGCCGTTATGCATAAAGAAAATCGCCACGCTCACCAGCGCGATGCCCATCAGGATCACCCAGGTAAGGTGGGTTTCCACCCGGTTCATGGTAAATAGCGGCTTGCGTGGTACATCCACAACGCGTTTGCGTAAACGCGTTTTATAGGTCACGTAATACACGCCGTAGAAACAGGCGGCGGATAATAGAGCCTGCAATAAGATTTCCGGCGGCGCGACGCCAACGTCGAAACGAAATACCAGCACGCTGGTTAGCGGAAAACCAAAAAAGAAGGTCAACAAAAACAGCAACGAAAAGAAAACGTTGAAGTTAAAACGCACGCGGCGGAATTCAAACCAGGTCAGCGTGGCGATAAACAGCGTAGAGAGCAGCCAGACCACCAGCAGCCCGCTGAATTGCATTACACTCATTCGGCTTCTCCTGCGGCGATTCTCAACGCATTATGCCACGGTTGCAGGTAGTTGGGGCTAAAGAAGGTGATGCCGCTTTTATCTACCGATGCGAGCTGACGCTGCGCCTCGCGCACGACCTGCTCATTAAGATCGTCCGTGGTAAACAGGACGGGCAGATGCTGTTCCGCCATATCCTGCCAGAAAGGATTGTCGCGATTCAGTACGCACGGGATATCGGCCTGAATTAGCAGACATAACGTCCCGATCCCCTGTTGGCGGGCAAAAATAAAATAACCGAGGTCGCACTGGCGCAACAGCGCAAGATAGGCATCAAATTCCATTTTTTCGCTAAGAATTTGTAAATTTTCGGCGCTAAATAGCGCCAGACCGGCCTGACGAACCTCATCAATATAGGCCTGGTTATTGGCCGGATAGCCCATCGGCACCACCACGTTTACCGTGTCGCCAAACTGCTGATACACCGCCCGTAACGCCGCAATATGTTGGTTACTGCGATCGCCGGAGTTCCCTACCAAAATGGTCAATTTCCCCGCACGTTGGCGCTCTTTTGCCATAGCATTCAGGGAAGGGTCCATGCGCGTCGGGAAATAGAGCAACTCGCCGCGTACGCCCGGGTGCTGGCGCGCAAAATAGCTGAGATCGCCGCGCGTCGCGAATACGCCCCCTACTCGCCCCTGCGCGATACGACGAAGCGGGTAGAAAAGGCGGAATTTCAGCCCGTGGGACACTTCGTAGAGATCCGCGCCCCAGATATGCCAGTAAAACTGAGCTGGCTTAATACCGCCGCTTAACAGCGCCAGCCACAGGCTGGTGTTGAACTGACCGTGAAAGAAGAATCTCTGTCGACGATTTGCTTTCGCTTTGGCGATGACCGCCTGCGCCAACACTTTCTTACTGCCATAAAAACGAAGCGAGAGCGCCGGACAGCTTTCCGTGAAACCGTTATCTTCGCCGGCAACCATAAATTCGCGCGCGTGCTCGCTTGTGGCGGCCAGCGTATCATTGAAAAACCGCAGCACGGTGTGGTTATGGTGAGGGATATCCGATCCCAGGACGTGAATCAGTACAGTCATGCTCGCCTACGCCAGAGTAAAAATACGCCGCAACAAAGTGAAAAATAGACAATATAGGTGGCCATATAAGCCTGTGCCGCACCCAGCGCGCCGTGAGCGGGAATCAGCCAGTGAGCGAACGCCGTTAACAGAATGAACTGACTAATTTCGGCCAGAATGTAAAATCGCAACGACGCTTTGGCAATCACCAGATAACCGAAAACATAGGCTCCGACTTTCAGCACGTCGCCCACTAACTGCCAGGCGAACAGATCGCGCATCGCGGTGAATTTGGCGGAAAAAAGCAGCCAGATAGCAAAATCGCGCAGTAGCCAGACGGTAAAACTCGCCGCCGCAACCGCCGGTAAAACAAATTTCAGCGCTTTTACCACTTCACGCGTAATGTCCTGTTTTTCCGTCAGGCGTGAGAGCGTGGGTAACAGGTAAACGCTGAAGGAGGCGGTGATAAATTGCAGATAGGCGTCAGAAATACTGCTTACGCCCTGCCAGATCCCGACATCGCTCCAGCTATAGTGCGCGGCCAGTTGGTTTCGCATCATCACATAGGCGACCGGCATCGTAACGGAGGTAATCAGCGCCATCAGGGTAAATTTACTGAGCTGCCCTGCCAGACCATTATCCCAGGAGGGCTTGAGATAGCGTAGCGGGACGGTGCCGCGCTTAATCAGTATTATACCGGCAGGTACTACTACCAGCGCCGGCACCAGCGCCAGGCCAAGCAGAGCGCCTTCATAGCCGCCGACACGGTAGCAGAGATACCAGGCGGCGACGCCCAAAAAGCTGCCGACAATTAACGATAAGGCATTACCCGACGCGTCACGAAAGCCCTTCATTAGCGCCTGCAGCAGGTTCGCCCAGGCGATCCCCATTTGTACCAGTGCAACCAGACGCACCAGCCCTTGATAGTCCGTGTGACCGAACAATCCCTGGCTAATCGGCGCCGCCGCCAGCAGGAAGACCAGCGCCAGCAGCGTAGAGAACCCCAATACCATCGCGGAGGAGGTTCCCACCACGGTACGTAACTGCGCCGGGTCATCATGATGTTGTGCGACGAGTTTGGTAACGCCGTTAAATATCCCCGCGCCAGCCAATACGCCCAGCACGGTGATCATCTGGCGGAAGTTACCCGCTTGTCCGACGCCCGCCGGGCCAAAAGAGACGGCCAGTAGTTTCACCACCAGCAGTCCGGCGCCAATTTTTACCAGCGTACTGACCGCCGTCCACAGGGAGGCTTTAGCAAGCGACATATCAGGAGAAATAATTTAGCAAGGTAGTAATCACCGTTCGTTGATCGACGGGCGCAAGGTTATAAAACAGCGGCAGACGCAGCAAACGTTCGCTCTCTTTTGTGGTGTAGACATCGTCCCCGATAAACTCGCCGAATTTATCGCCCGCCGGACAATCATGCAGCGGAATGTAATGGAATACCGCCATGATTTCCGCCTCTTTCAGAAAATTAATCAGCGCGCTGCGATCGGCGATATCTCGCAGTTTGATGTAAAACATGTGGGCATTATGCCCGCAGTTTTCCGGAATAGAAGGCAGCTCGATACGCCCGGCGCGCGCCAGCGGCGTTAACGCATCGTAGTAAGTCTGCCACAGCGACAGACGCTGTTGATTGATACGATCGGCGGCCTCCAGTTGCGCCCACAGATAGGCAGCCTGCAGATCGGACATCAAATAACTGGAGCCGATATCCCGCCAGGTGTATTTGTCCACCTGACCACGGAAGAACTGGCTACGGTTGGTGCCTTTTTCGCGGATGATCTCCGCGCGTTCAATTAGCGTACGATCGTTGATCAGCGTCGCGCCGCCTTCGCCGCCAGCGGTGTAATTTTTGGTTTCATGGAAGCTAAAACAGCCGATGTGACCGATCGTCCCTAATGCGCGCCCTTTGTACGTGGACATCACACCCTGGGCGGCATCCTCGACAACGAACAGATTATACTTATCCGCCAGCGCCATGATGACGTCCATTTCACAAGCGACGCCAGCGTAGTGTACCGGCACGATAGCGCGGGTTTTATCAGTAATCGCCGCCTCAATCAGCGTTTCGTCAATATTCATCGTATCCGGACGAATATCGACAAACACAATTTTCGCGCCGCGCAGGACAAAAGCGTTAGCAGTGGAGACAAACGTAAAGCTCGGCATGATCACTTCATCGCCGGGCTGAATATCCAACAACAGAGCCGCCATCTCCAGCGATGCGGTACAGGAAGGCGTTAGCAACACCTTCGCGCTGCCGAAATGTTGCTCCAGCCACTGCTGGCAACGACGCGTAAAGCCGCCGTCGCCGCACAGTTTGCCTCTGCTCATTGCAGACTGCATGTATTCGAGTTCGGTTCCCACCACCGGCGGCGCATTAAAAGGAATCATGTTGTCACCTGTATAACCAATACGCAGTGCTTTCGATGTTGGCACCGCTTTGTATGTAACGTTTAAGCGCGGCGGTGTTGCCCAACTGGGTCGCCACCCGCAATGTTGCTTTGCCGCGACTCTGCGCCCAACAGATCGCCGCCTGCATAAGTTCCGCTCCCGCGCCGCGTCCGGCCAACAGGCCAATGCGCGCGTCGGTATCATTCAATTCCCGCAGCGAGACGTAACCGCGGATAGCGCCTGTCTCCGTGCGAAGCACCAGGCATTGGTGATCAAACGTGCCGCGTACCGCATTCTCAATCCACTGGGCGTAAAAACGGGCGCTGGCGTCGGGCGCATACCACGGCGCGCGAAAACGACTCTGCGTAAACGCCTCTCCGGCCAACTGACGCAAAGCAGGAATGTCCGTAAGGTGTGCAATTTCCGCGCCATGCTGGTCGCGATGCCCTTTTACCGGCAACGCAAAATCCACCTCGCCTTCAACCAAAGAGAATCCCAGCGATTGCAACGCCGACAGCCAGGCGATGTTTTCAGCCGGCACTTTTACCTGCACGCGTTGCCACGCCTGCAGCGCTTCTGGCGTTAATTCGGGCGCTGAGGCATCGATACGCACAATGCCGCTATTCACGCCAAAAAACGTATTTTCCCAGAGTAACGGTTCAATACTGGCGCGGACGGGCACGGAGCAACTCCAGTAAATATTGGCCATAGCCGGTTTTTTCAAGCTGACTGGCGGCGCGTTTCAAACCATCATCATCCAGCCAGCCGTTGCGCCAGGCAATCTCCTCCAGACAGGCAATTTTGAAGCCCTGGCGCTTTTCCACCGTCTGCACAAAAGTGCTCGCCTCAATCAGACTGTCGTGGGTGCCCGTATCCAGCCAGGCGAAGCCGCGGCCCAGCAGTTCAACGGTCAGCTTACCTTCCTCCAGATACATCTGGTTGATAGAAGTGATCTCCAGCTCACCACGCCCGGACGGTTTCACGCGCTTCGCATACTCGACGACCTTGCTGTCATAGAAATAGAGGCCGGTGACCGCCCAGTTAGATTTAGGCTGTTTCGGCTTTTCTTCCAGCGAGAGCGCGCGAAAATCATCGTCAAACTCCACGACGCCAAAGCGTTCCGGGTCCATGACCTGATAGCCAAATACTGTGGCACCTTCGGTACGCGCCGCGACCTGACGGAGTTTGGGGCTAAAGCCCTGACCAAAAAAGATATTGTCGCCCAATACCAGGCATGAGGGTTCACCGTTGAGGAACGTTTCGCCAATGATAAAGGCCTGCGCCAGCCCATCCGGGCTGGGCTGCTCGGCATAATGTAAATCGATACCGAATGCTGCGCCGTCGCCCAACAAACGCTGAAAGTCGCGTTTATCCTCCGGCGTGGTGATGATCAAGATCTCACGAATGCCCGCCAGCATTAGCACCGATAACGGATAGTAAATCATCGGTTTGTCGTAGACGGCCAGAAGCTGCTTTGATACGCCGCGCGTAATGGGATGCAACCGGGTACCGGAACCTCCCGCCAGAATGATGCCTTTCATTCGTTTCTCCTCCAGGAGTAAGAACCTGTCGTTTAGCGTTTCAGTCCTAAGCGTTCGCCCTGATAACTGCCATCCTGCACGGGTTTCCACCAGGCCTCATTGGCGAGATACCACTGAACGGTTTTTCGCATCCCACTTTCGAAGGTTTCCTGCGGCGTCCAGCCCAGCTCGCGGGCGATTTTCGACGCGTCGATGGCATAGCGTAAGTCATGGCCGGGTCGATCGTCGACGAAGGTAATCAGATCGTGATAATTCGCCACACCCTGCGGTTTTTGCGGGGCCAGTTCCTCCAACAGAGCGCAGATCGTCCTGACCACATCCAGATTTTTACGTTCGTTATGACCGCCGATATTATACGTTTCGCCCACCGCACCGTTCGTCACCACGTGATACAACGCACGGGCATGATCCTCTACATACAGCCAGTCGCGAATTTGCTGACCGTTGCCATAGACCGGCAATGGTTTACCCGCCAGCGCGTTCAGAATCATCAGCGGGATCAGTTTTTCCGGAAAATGGTAGGGCCCGTAGTTATTAGAGCAGTTGGTGACAAGCGTAGGCAGACCGTAGGTACGTAACCAAGCGCGTACCAGATGGTCGCTGCTGGCTTTGGAGGCGGAATAAGGACTGCTTGGCGCATATGGCGTGGTTTCGGTGAAGAAATCGTCTGCAGTATGCAGATCGCCATACACTTCATCGGTGGAGATATGGTGGAAGCGGAACGCCGCTTTAGCGTCCGCGTCAAGCGCGGACCAGTAAGCGCGAGCGGCTTCCAGCAAGGTGTAAGTACCAACGATATTCGTTTCAATAAACGCCGCCGGGCCGTCGATGGAACGGTCTACATGGCTTTCCGCCGCCAGGTGCATCACGCTATTGGGCTGATACTGCTGGAAGACTCGCTCCAGTGATGCCCAATCGCAGATATCCACCTTCTCAAAGGCGAAACGGTCGCTTTGCGTCACCGATGCCAGAGACATCAGGTTGCCCGCATAGGTGAGTTTATCCACCACCACCACCGCGTCTGCCGTTTCATGGATGATATGCCGCACCACCGCAGATCCGATAAAGCCTGCGCCGCCGGTCACCAGAATGCGTTTCATCAGCGCCAGACTCCTTTGGTATCAACCACATAACGTTGATGAACCGCATCGCCGGGAATCGCTTTAAATTCGTCGTGATCGACCAGCATCACCAGCACATCGGCGGCGGTCAGCGCCGCGTCCAGTTTCGCCAGCGTGCAAAGTCCGTCCAATTTTTTCGGCAACTGACGGATATTCGGTTCGACGACCAGGGTTTCGCCGCTGTGCCAGCGGGCGATACTTTGGGCGATCCCCATCGCCGGGCTTTCGCGCAGATCGTCGATATTCGGCTTAAAGGCCAGCCCAAAACAGGCGATTTTCACTTCGCTGGCGCGTTTATCGGTGGCCGCCAGGCAATCTGCGACCGCGGCTTTTACCTGATCGACCACCCAGTGCGGTTTGCCGTCATTCACTTCACGCGCGGTGCGAATCAGTCTCGCCTGCTGCGGATTTTGCGCCACAATAAACCACGGATCGACCGCAATGCAGTGCCCGCCAACGCCTGGGCCCGGCTGCAAAATATTGACGCGCGGATGGCGGTTCGCCAGACGGATCAATTCCCAGACGTTAATCCCCTGTTCGGCGCAAATCAGCGACAATTCATTCGCAAAGGCGATATTCACATCACGGAAGCTATTTTCCGTCAGCTTGCACATCTCTGCGGTGCGCGAGTTGGTGACAACGCATTCGCCCTCAAGGAAAATTTTGTACAGCGCGCTGGCGCGAGCCGAACATACTGGCGTCATACCGCCAATCACGCGGTCATTTTTAATGAGTTCCACCATCACCTGACCCGGCAGCACACGCTCCGGACAATAGGCGATATTCACGTCGGCCTGCTCGCCCGCCTGCTGGGGAAAGGTCAGATCCGGGCGCATCCCGGCCAGCCAGCCAGCCATTTGCTCCGTTGCGCCGACCGGCGATGTTGATTCCAGAATCACCAGTGCCCCTTTTTTTAATACCGGCGCAATGGATTTCGCCGCGGCTTCCACATAGGCCATGTCAGGGTCGTGATCGCCTTTGAATGGCGTCGGCACGGCAATCAGGTACGCATCGGCCTCGACAGGTGTCGTCGTCGCACGCAGAAAGCCGCCTTCCACCGCCATCTTCACCACATTGCCCAACGCCGGCTCCACGATGTGAATTTCACCGCGATTTATGGTGTCTACCGCATGTTGGTTGATATCCACGCCGATAACCTGCTTCTGGCGGGAAGCAAAAGCGGCCGCAGTCGGTAATCCGATATACCCCAGCCCAATAACAGAAATGGTCGTAAAACTCATAACGATACCCGATAACTTTTTAACGCCTGTAAAATGCGCGCGCATGATTGCCCGTCACCATAAGGATTATGGGCGCGGCTCATGGTTTGATATTCATTTTCGTCGTGCAGCAGACGCATAACTTCCGCCACAATGCGCCGGGAGTCCGTGCCGATCAGTCTTACCGTACCAGCGGTAATGGCTTCCGGACGCTCTGTGGTTTCACGCATGACCAATACCGGCTTACCTAATGACGGCGCTTCTTCCTGAATACCGCCGGAATCGGTCAGAATGAGCCAGGCGTGATTCATCAGCCAGACAAAAGGTAAGTAGTCCTGCGGCTCAATCAGTACCACGTTTTCAACATGGCCGAGGATACGGTTGACAGGTTCGCTGACGTTGGGATTGAGATGCACCGGATAGACAATTTGCACATTCTGGTTCGCGGCGGCGATTTCCGCCAGCGCCTGGCAGATATGCTCAAAGCCCTGACCAAAGCTTTCACGCCGATGACCGGTCACCAAAATCATCTTCTTATTCGCGTTGAGGAAAGGATACTGCTCGGCCAGTTCAGCCTGTAATGTATCGCTCGTCAGAACGCGATCGCGTACCCAGATCAGCGCGTCGATAACGGTATTGCCAGTGACAAAAATGCGCTCATCCGGAATGTTCTCCCGCAACAGATTCTGCCGCGAGTTTTCCGTCGGCGCAAAGTGGTACATCGCCAGATGTCCGGTCAGCGTACGGTTTGCCTCTTCCGGCCAGGGGGAATAGAGATCGCCGGTTCGCAACCCGGCTTCTACGTGCCCTACCGGAATTCGTTGATAGAAAGCCGCCAGGCTGGTAGCAATCGTAGTGGTGGTATCTCCATGAACCAGCACCACATCAGGTTTAAAATCTGCCAGGATCGGCTTTAATCCCTCCAGAATTCGGCAGGTAATTTCCGTCAACCCCTGTCCCGGCTGCATAATGTTGAGATCGAAATCAGGCACAATAGAAAAAAGAGTTAATACCTGATCAAGCATCTCCCGATGCTGCGCAGTAACGCATACTTTGGCCTCGAAATGAGGATCTTTTTCCAGCGCATGGACCAGAGGCGCCATCTTAATGGCCTCCGGTCGTGTACCAAATACAGTCAGTACTTTCACATCGATTCTCTTCGAATAGACAGTATGGGCCCAGCCCCCTACTGCAGAGGTGTTGCTAAATCGTGCGGCGACGGGTTAAGGCAACGCCCGCACCGATTAGCGCCCCAACGATACCCCACATAATCATCAGGAAGGCTCGGCGTGGGCTATCACGTTTTACCGGTTCTTCCGGCGTACGCAAATAACGATAGGTCTGAAAACGAGGGTCCAGGGTCGGCCCCACATTAAGCGTATTCAACATTGCCCGATTTTGAAAGTAGTCCAAATCGAACGCAGGGCCAACCGCTTGCAGATTTTCAAGACGCGCCTGCAACATAGGGCGACCGAGTAAAAAAAGCTCTGAGTCCGGTAATTCATCTGCCGGGACATCCGTCGCGCTACGAGAAATATTATGTTGTTCCGCAATTTTGAGCGCCTGCTCAATACTGTTTACACGACGTGAATAGATCGCTTTCGCAACCTCTTCCTGCCGTTTGACCTGGGCTTTCATCTGCACGGTACGCGCAGCCCAGGCACCTTTTAATTCATCATTCAGATGGCTCGCCGCCCGCTGGCTGGCGAATGCGACATACTGACGCAGCAGATTATTGGCGTCCGGCGCAGTTTCAGCAATCAGCTTCACATTGTCGTTGATGGCGCGTGTAAAATCGCCGGGCGTAAACTGTATGTTATTGATCAGTTCATCAAGCATTGCCGCATCAGCTTTGCTATTCCCGACCATTCGCTGCTTGTAATAGTCCGTCTGTAACCAGAAATCGCGACGCGTATCCCAGGAGGCAAGTTGCATGATGAACTCTTTATACGCTTCATCCATCACCGAGGGCTTATCGGAAGAAGAGGGATCGGTCTTAATATCCAGGTTGCGCAGAAACTGCTGCTGGGAGTAATAACCGCCCAACATATTTACGGTTGGGCGATCGGTGATCGCCGTCGCACTCCACTCCTGACGAGCAAAAAAGGTATAGGCTAACGCGATAAGGGCAAATAGCAGGCCAATGCCGATAATCCAGAATTTGCCAGCCCATAAAGTACGAAACAACCCGCGAATATCCAGTTCATTTTCAGCGCTCACCGCGCGTGCCCCCGGTAATGGTTGTGTCATCGTATCCTCATTTACTTGGTTAAGTTTGGCCGGTTCTTACGGTGCCTGCGCAGGCGACGCTTCACACGCTTAATAAATCTCGCCACCTTCCAGGCCCGCTTAATGCAGTAGCCATAGAGGAAGAATGCTAGCAAAAAGAGCACCAACATAACCCATTCAGGAACAAAATGAGAATATTCTGCCGCTACGCCGACTCCCGCCAGAATGGCGGCGGCAAGCGTAATCAGTACAAACGCCTGACGAGAGGTAAATCCGGCGCGCATGATAAGATGGTGAATGTGCTGACGATCAGGGGAAAAGGGACTCATTCCTTTACGCAGACGGCGATACATAATCGCCACCATATCCATCAGCGGGATAGCGATAATCCATAGCGCGGTAACCGGACTGATAGGGTGAGTTTTCCCCTGCGTCGTTTCCAGTAAGATCCAGATAACGGTAAACCCAATCAGAGTACTACCGGCATCGCCCATAAAGACTTTATAACGCCGCCCCAAAATACCGAGATTAAGCATAATGTAAGGCAGAATCGCGGCGATCATGGCGAAGCACCATATTGCCAGGCTGGTTTGTCCGTCAAACCATAAAATCAGCCCCATCGCCGCGAATGAGACGCTGGATAGCCCGCCCAACAGGCCGTCAATACCGTCCACCATATTGAAAGCGTTGATCGCCGCCCATACGGCAAACAGAGTAAGGAAATAACCGAAGGGACCGAGCACCATCTCCCAGGAGCCAAAGATATAGCCGAGGCTGCTAAGATAGAGCTTACCGAATACCATCATAATGATACCGATCGCGGCCTGTATGGTCGCACGGATCTTTACGCTGATATCAAAACGGTCGTCCAGCGCACCGATAAAAACCAGTACGCCCGCACAAGAAAGATAAAGCGACGCATGAGGAATATAGTGATCAACAATTCCGAATGTGAAGCAAATCCCTGCGTAAACCGAAATCCCTCCAACCAACGGTATCAGCCCCTGGTGGCGTTTACGAAAGTTGGGTTTATCCACTAAACCGATTTTTTTTGCAACTTTACGCGCAAAAAACAGGAACAGTGTCGTGAATAAAAAAATACTGATGAGATCAGTACTCACGGTCAGTAAATTCACAATGCGTGCTCTCAGATAAAATTAGTACCAGAAGTATAACCATGAAGACCTTTATTCAGAAGGGAAACCCTGCTCTGAATCAGGCAGAATTGTTTAAATATCAACCACACGATACCGATAACGAATGGATGGCGAAGCCCGGACCCGGTTTATCATCGTTTTGTAAATGTGTCGTTAAGATTACAGATATAAAACAAAAACGCCACGTAAAAACGTGGCGTTTTCAGGTAAAGACCAGGTTATGAGCGCTTCATCATCTCGAAAAAGTCGTCATTAGTTTTGGTCATCGCCAGTTTGTTAATGAGGAATTCCATCGCGTCAATTTCACCCATCGGATGGATGATTTTACGCAGGATCCACATTTTCTGCAGCTCTTCCTGAGTGGTGAGCAGCTCTTCTTTACGGGTACCGGAACGGTTGTAGTCGATAGCCGGGAAGACACGTTTTTCAGCGATCTTACGCGAGAGATGCAGCTCCATGTTACCGGTGCCTTTAAACTCTTCGTAGATAACTTCGTCCATCTTGGAACCGGTATCGATTAGCGCCGTCGCGATGATAGTCAGGCTACCGCCCTCTTCCACGTTACGCGCCGCGCCGAAGAAACGCTTCGGACGATGCAGGGCGTTAGCGTCCACACCACCGGTCAGTACTTTACCGGAAGCCGGCACCACGGTGTTGTAGGCACGCGCCAGACGGGTGATGGAGTCGAGCAGGATGATAACGTCTTTCTTGTGTTCAACCAGACGTTTCGCCTTCTCGATAACCATTTCGGCAACCTGAACGTGGCGGGATGCCGGTTCGTCAAAGGTAGACGCAACCACTTCGCCTTTCACCAGACGCTGCATCTCGGTCACTTCTTCCGGACGTTCGTCAATCAGCAGCACCATCAGCACGCAGTCTGGGTGGTTATACGCGATGCTCTGCGCGATGTTCTGCAGCAGCATGGTTTTACCCGCCTTCGGCGGCGCGACAATCAGACCGCGCTGGCCGCGACCGATCGGCGAAGCCAGATCCAGAACGCGCGCCGTTAAGTCTTCGGTAGAACCGTTACCACGCTCCATACGCAGGCGAGAGTTTGCGTGCAGCGGGGTTAAGTTCTCAAAGAGGATTTTGTTACGGGCGTTTTCCGGTTTGTCGTAGTTAACTTCGTTAACTTTCAACAGCGCAAAATAGCGTTCACCTTCTTTCGGCGGGCGAATCTTACCAGAAATGGTATCACCAGTGCGGAGGTTGAAACGGCGGATTTGGCTGGGGGAAACGTAGATATCATCAGGACCGGCGAGGTAGGAGCTGTCTGCAGAACGGAGGAAACCAAATCCATCCTGCAATATCTCCAGCACACCGTCGCCAAAGATATCTTCGCCACTCTTTGCGTGCTGCTTCAGGATGGCAAAAATAATGTCCTGCTTGCGCATACGGGCCAGGTTTTCCAGCCCCATACTTTCGCCGAGAGTGATCAGCTCAGAAACCGGCGTATTCTTTAATTCGGTAAGATTCATAATGGTGTGAGTTCTTAAACTTGGGGTAAATCTCGAACTTAATGTTGTGAATGGTATGGCAGGGTCATCCATGCCTGTTTACGGCTATCAACTCATGTCTGTTCGCTGTCTGGTCACAGGAAAGTACGCAGAACTGAAACGACAAGACGGAATGAGCGAAGAGCCAGGAATCTTTCCACTTCTCGTGCGAGAAAAAACGGGAAGTGACGGATAAAACCAGATTCAAACTTAATAAGGTATGTTTAATTCGAAGTCAATACTAACTTAGCACGACTCAGACCGGGCGTCCAGAGATCCTGACAATTTAAGAATAACGTAAGGACAACAGACGCCACGAAACTGCCTGATACCTTAATCATTCGTCGAATGACAGACGCCTGACTATACAGCGCCTTTGTCATTCGACGTATAAAAGGTATTACGCCAGATTGGCGTCGAGAAACTCTTTCAACTGACCTTTAGACAGTGCGCCTACTTTGGTTGCCGCCACTTCGCCGTTTTTAAACAGCAGCAGAGTCGGAATACCGCGGATGCCATATTTAGGCGCAGTACCTGGGTTCTGGTCAATGTTCAGTTTGGCAACGGTCAATTTGCCCTGATATTCGTCAGCGATTTCATCCAGAATCGGAGCGATCATTTTACACGGCCCGCACCACTCTGCCCAGAAATCAACGAGGATAGCCCCGTCCGCTTTGAGTACATCCGTGCCAAAACTGTCGTCAGTCAGGTGAATAATTTTATCGCTCATATATAACTCCACAGGAATAAGCCTGGCGTGTTGGTGTAGCATTAACCAACGAGGTGCTGATGTTAACTTCGCCAACAAAGGTTGACTTTATTTCACCGGATACGCTTTCGTAAAGCAATAGTAAGCTGATATTCTACCACACTATGAGCAAAACACATTTAACAGAACAGAAGTTTTCCGACTTCGCCCTGCACCCACAGGTGGTTGAAGCCCTTGAAAAAAAAGGGTTTTATAATTGTACGCCCATTCAGGCACTGGCCCTTCCGCTAACGCTGGCGGGTCGTGACGTTGCAGGGCAGGCGCAAACCGGTACCGGGAAAACGATGGCGTTTCTGACGTCAACGTTTCATTATTTACTTTCTCATCCCGCGATCGACGATCGCAAGGTGAACCAGCCGCGCGCGCTGATCATGGCGCCGACGCGTGAATTAGCCGTACAAATTCACGCAGACGCGGAGCCGTTGGCGCAAGCGACAGGCTTAAAATTAGGCCTGGCTTACGGCGGCGATGGTTACGACAAGCAGCTTAAAGTGCTGGAAAGCGGCGTTGATATTCTTATTGGTACAACGGGCCGACTGATCGACTACGCCAAACAAAATCACATTAACCTCGGCACCATTCAGGTCGTCGTACTCGATGAAGCCGATCGCATGTACGATTTGGGCTTTATTAAAGATATCCGCTGGCTGTTCCGTCGTATGCCGCCGGCTGCGCAGCGTCTGAACATGTTGTTCTCCGCCACCCTGTCTTATCGGGTTCGCGAGCTGGCGTTTGAACAGATGAACAACGCCGAATATGTTGAAGTGGAACCGGAGCAAAAGACCGGCCACCGCATTAAAGAAGAGCTTTTCTATCCCTCTAATGAAGAGAAAATGCGTTTACTGCAAACGCTGATCGAAGAAGAGTGGCCGGATCGCGCCATTATTTTCGCCAACACCAAGCATCGTTGCGAAGATATCTGGGGACACCTGGCGGCAGATGGCCATCGTGTTGGTCTGCTGACCGGCGACGTCGCGCAGAAAAAGCGCCTGCGGATTCTGGATGAGTTCACCCGCGGCGATCTGGATATTCTTGTGGCGACCGATGTCGCGGCGCGCGGGTTGCATATCCCCGCCGTAACGCACGTCTTTAACTACGATCTGCCAGACGATTGTGAAGACTATGTTCACCGTATCGGTCGTACCGGTCGCGCTGGCGCCAGCGGGCATTCCATCAGCCTGGCTTGCGAAGAGTATGCGCTGAATCTGCCCGCCATTGAGAGCTATATCGGCCACTCGATTCCGGTCAGCAAATACAATCCGGAAGCGCTCATGAACGATCTGCCCAAGCCGTTGCGCCTGACGCGTTCGCGTCCTGGCAATGGTCCGCGCCGCGCTGGCGCTCCGCGTAATCGTCGTCGTTCAGGTTAAGAAAAGTTATGCCATACACAAAATCATTTAGCCTGTATCAAGGCGGCAAGAAAACAAATCCCGATGAGCTTAGGAAGAGTACGCAGCCAACACGGATACAGGTTGAAGGATGAAGTGTATGAATTCCACCTCGTTGTATGCCGCCATTGATCTCGGTTCCAATAGTTTTCATATGCTGGTCGTGCGCGAGGCGGCGGGAAGCATCCAGACGCTGACCCGAATAAAACGCAAGGTGCGTCTGGCCGCGGGTCTGAACAACGACAACCACCTTTCAGCCGAAGCGATGGAACGCGGCTGGCAATGTCTGCGCCTGTTTGCTGAACGTTTGCAGGATATTCCGCAGCCGCAAATCCGCGTGGTTGCCACCGCAACATTGCGTCTCGCCGTCAATGCGGGTGAATTTATCGCGAAAGCGCAGACTATCCTTGGTTGTCCGGTGCAGGTTATCAGCGGCGAAGAAGAGGCGCGGCTGATTTATCAGGGGGTCGCTCATACCACCGGCGGCGCAGATCAGCGACTGGTGGTGGATATCGGCGGCGCCAGCACTGAACTGGTTACCGGCACTGGCGCGCAAACCACGTCGCTATTTAGCCTGTCGATGGGCTGCGTAACGTGGCTTGAACGCTATTTTAGCGATCGTAATCTGGCGCAAGAAAACTTTGATGATGCGGAGAAGGCCGCGCGCGATGTACTGCGTCCGGTCGCCGATGAACTGCGTTTTCATGGCTGGAAGGTCTGCGTGGGTGCCTCCGGCACCGTACAGGCATTGCAGGAAATCATGATGGCGCAGGGGATGGACGAGCGCATTACGCTCGCCAAACTGCAGCAGCTAAAACAACGCGCGATACAGTGCGGGCGTCTGGAAGAGCTGGAAATCGAAGGCCTGACGCTGGAGCGCGCGCTGGTTTTCCCAAGCGGGCTGGCTATTCTGATCGCGATATTTACCGAGCTGAACATCCAGAGCATGACGCTGGCAGGCGGCGCGTTACGCGAAGGGCTGGTGTATGGGATGTTGCATCTGGCGGTAGATCAGGATATCCGCAGCCGCACGCTGCGAAACATTCAGCGTCGGTTTATCGTCGATACCGATCAGGCAAATCGCGTGGCGAAGCTGGCAGATAACTTCCTCAAACAGGTAGAAAATGCCTGGCATATTGAGCCTATTAGTCGTGAACTGTTGCTGAGCGCTTGCCAATTGCATGAGATCGGTCTGAGCGTTGATTTTAAACAGGCGCCCTATCATGCCGCCTATTTAGTACGCCATTTGGATCTGCCTGGCTATACGCCCGCGCAGAAAAAATTGCTCGCCACCCTCTTACTGAATCAGACCAATCCGGTCGATCTCTCTTCGCTTCATCAGCAAAACGCGGTACCGCCCCGTGTTGCGGAACAGCTATGCCGTTTGCTGCGCCTGGCGATTCTTTTTGCTGGTCGCCGTCGTGACGATCTGGTACCAGAAATTACGCTACGGGCGCTAAATGAAAATCTGACGTTAACCTTGCCTGGCGACTGGCTGGCGCATCACCCGCTGGGTAAAGAGTTGATTGATCAGGAAAGCCAGTGGCAAAGCTATGTACACTGGCCGCTGGACGTTCGCTAACCATCGTCTGATTGCCGGATGGCGCTTCGCTTATCCGGCCTACGATTTCGCTCGCTTTGCCGCCATCATGGCTTTCAGATTAGCCAGGTGACTTTGCCCTTTTTGCATTCGCTCCTCAGCGCTTACCACTTTGCGCTCCTGCTCCCAGATTAAATCATCCTGCGGGAGTTCTAACAGGAAGCGGCTGGGTTCCGGGCGCACCAGTTCCCCATACTGACGGCGCTCTTTACATAATGTAAAGGTGAGCTCTTTCTGCGCGCGAGTGATCCCAACATAGGCCAGCCGACGCTCTTCCTCAATATTATCTTCGTCAATGCTGCTTTGATGCGGCAAAAATCCTTCTTCCATTCCCACCATATAGACATACGGGAATTCCAGTCCTTTCGATGCATGAAGCGTCATCAACTGTACCTGATCCAGCTCTTCTTCGCTCTCGCCACGCTCCATCATATCGCGCAGCGTAAAGCGTGTAACCACCTGGGTCAGCGTCATCGGCTCATCGAGTTCGTTGCCTTCCAGCATCTCAGTCATCCAGCTAAAGAGCTGGTTAACGTTTTTCATACGCATTTCCGCCGCTTTGGGGCTCGGCGAGGTTTCGTACAACCAGGATTCATAGTCAATACCGTGGATGAGATCGCGCACGGCGGCGACAGGCTCGCGTTCGGCCAGACGCTGGATTTCCCCCAGCCAGTGGGTAAAACGCGTCAATGAATCGTAACCACGTCCGGTCAGCTTTTGGCTAAGTCCCATATCAAAGCTGGCGGTAAACAAGCTTTTATTACGCGTCATTGCCCATTCACCCAGCTTTTGCAGCGTGGCCGGACCGATTTCGCGTTTTGGCGTATTCACGATGCGCAGGAAAGCGCTGTCATCATCCGGGTTGGTCAACACCCGCAGGTAGGCCAGCAGGTCTTTAATCTCCGGACGGGAGAAAAATGAGGTGCCGCCGGAAATTTTGTACGGAATACGGTTCTGCATGAGGAATTTTTCAAATACCCGCGACTGATGATTCCCGCGATACAGAATGGCGTAATCCTTGTACTGGGTCTTGTTCACAAAGTGATGGGCAATCAGTTCGCCGGTAACGCGCTCAGCTTCATGCTCTTCATTGTTTGCGCTTAACACTTTGAGTTCCGCGCCGTAACCGAGCTCGGAAAAGAGGCGCTTTTCAAAGACGTGCGGATTGTTGGCGATGAGAATATTCGCCGCTTTCAGGATGCGGCCCGAAGAACGATAGTTTTGCTCCAGCTTAATCACCTGCAGCGCCGGAAAATCCTGGCTCAGTAACACCAGGTTTTGCGGACGCGCCCCGCGCCAGGAGTAGATAGACTGATCGTCATCGCCTACGACCGTAAAGCGCGCGCGTTGCCCGACCAGCAGCTTAACCAACTCATACTGGCTGGTGTTAGTATCCTGATATTCATCCACCAGCAGATAACGAATTTTATTCTGCCAGCGCTCGCGCACCTCGTCATTGCGTTGCAGCAGCAGCGTCGGCAGCAAAATCAAATCATCAAAATCGAGAACGTTGCATGCCTTCATATGGGCGTCGTAAAGCCCGTAGCAGTGGGCAAAAATACGATCGCGTTCACCTTTCGCCCCCGCCGCTGCCTGTGCAGGCGTTTTGAGATCGTTTTTCCAGTTGGAGATCGTGGAGATCAGCTGTTGCAACAGAACCTTGTCGTCTTCGATCAGGCCTTCAGTCAGCTCTTTGAGCAAGGCGACCTGGTCGCTATCGTCAAACAATGAAAAGTTCGATTTCATCCCCAGCGCAGCGTACTCGCGCTTAATAATATCCAGCCCTAGCGTATGAAAGGTGGAGATCATCAAACCGCGCGCTTCCTTACGGCCGAGCGTCTGCCCAACCCGTTCTTTCATCTCACGCGCTGCCTTGTTGGTAAACGTCACCGCCGCAATATGCCGGGCCTGATAGCCGCATCCGCGGATCAGGTGGGCGATTTTATTGGTAATTACGCGAGTTTTACCAGAACCCGCTCCTGCCAGCACCAGGCAGGGTCCGGTGACGAATTCGACAGCGTGTTGTTGGCCGGGATTTAAACGCATGGGAATAGTGCTCAATCTTCGAACGGGGGATGGATTGTAGCAGAAAGCGAGGCCCAGAGAAGACCAGGCTGCTTTTTCAGGCAGCCTGGAAAAGGTCAATCAGCAGGCTCTGGCGGCAAGCGGCATATAGCCATTACGCTGTGCGCTCTTGATCCAACTGAAAGAACCCATTAGCGCGATCGCCGTCAGCAGAACATACTCAAGCGACATCGCATAAACGCCCTGTACTGCATGATTTCCAACGGGCAGTATTTGAGTAATTCATAGAGCACTGGGTCGCGTACGACCTGGCGTAGCCCTAAAAGCCAGTCGTCTGGAAATTCTGCGTTTTTCATTATGTTCATGGTATCTCGCCCCTTGTCAGAAAGGACAGGACCGCCGTCCCGCACATCCGAAATACGCCCGCTAAAAATGCTGCTTATCTCCCGGTTCATTAAATCAGGCGGGACATCTGTCCTGTAATGGCGAAGAGTATATGTCTGACGGCCTAAGGAGTGATAAAGTGACGGCCAATCTTTGCGACGTGAGAACACAATAATGGCAAAAATGGCAGCAGCACTGCATATTCTTGTAAAAGAAGAGAAACTGGCTTTAGATCTTCTGGAGCAAATTAAAAACGGCGGCGATTTTGAGAAGCTGGCGAAGAAGCATTCTATCTGCCCATCCGGTAAAAAAGGCGGTCATTTAGGCGAATTTCGTCAGGGCCAGATGGTTCCGGCATTCGATAAAGTAGTCTTTTCCTGCCCGGTACTGGAGCCAACCGGCCCATTGCACACCCAGTTCGGTTATCACATCATTAAGGTATTGTATCGCAAATAAAAAGCCGGTTGGCGGCTACGCCTTACCCGGCCTACATCGTCTGCTTGATTTTGTAGGTCGGGTAAGCGCTAGCGCCCCCCGACAAGGTATATCAACCCGCTACCGCAATACGCTTCATATCCGTCATATAGCCGCGCAGTTTCTTACCTACCTGCTCAATCGCATGACTACGAATCGCGTCGTTCACGTCGCGAAGCTGTGCGTTGTCTACCGCGCCTTCCGGGATAGCACTACCCAGATCGCCCGGTTGCAATTCCGCCATAAACGGTTTCAGCAGCGGTACGCAAGCGTAAGAGAACAGGTAGTTACCGTATTCTGCGGTATCGGAAATAACCACGTTCATTTCGTACAGACGCTTACGGGCGATGGTGTTGGCGATCAGCGGCAGTTCGTGCAGTGATTCGTAGTAAGCGGATTCTTCGATGATGCCGGAATCGACCATGGTTTCGAACGCCAGCTCAACGCCCGCTTTCACCATCGCAATCATCAGCACGCCTTTATCGAAGTACTCCTGCTCGCCGATTTTACCCTCAAACTGCGGCGCGGTTTCGAACGCGGTTTTACCGGTCTCTTCACGCCAGGTCAGCAGTTTCTTATCGTCGTTGGCCCAGTCAGCCATCATGCCGGAAGAGAATTCGCCGGAGATGATGTCATCCATGTGTTTCTGGAACAACGGCGCCATGATCTCTTTCAGCTGTTCGGACAGCGCGTAAGCACGCAGTTTCGCCGGGTTAGACAGACGGTCCATCATCAGGGTGATGCCGCCCTGCTTCAGCGCTTCGGTGATGGTTTCCCAGCCAAACTGAATCAGTTTTTCGGCGTATGCCGGGTCGGTGCCTTCTGCCACCAGCTTGTCGAAGCACAGCAGAGAACCGGCCTGCAGCATACCGCACAGGATGGTCTGCTCGCCCATCAGGTCAGATTTCACTTCTGCCACGAAAGAAGATTCCAGTACGCCCGCACGGTGACCACCGGTGGCCGCCGCCCAGGCTTTAGCAATCGCCATACCTTCGCCTTTCGGGTCGTTTTCCGGGTGTACCGCGATCAGCGTCGGCACGCCGAAACCACGTTTGTACTCTTCGCGCACTTCGGTGCCCGGACACTTCGGCGCCACCATCACCACGGTGATGTCTTTACGGATCTGCTCGCCCACTTCCACGATATTGAAGCCGTGGGAGTAGCCCAGCGCCGCGCCGTCTTTCATCAGCGGCTGTACGGAGCGCACCACGTCGGAGTGCTGTTTGTCCGGCGTCAGGTTAACTACCAGGTCAGCCTGCGGGATCAGCTCTTCGTAGGTGCCTACTTTGAAGCCGTTCTCGGTCGCTTTACGCCAGGAAGCACGCTTCTCAGCAATGGCTTCTTTACGCAGGGCGTAGGAAATATCCAGACCGGAGTCACGCATGTTCAGGCCCTGGTTCAGACCCTGAGCGCCACAGCCGACGATGACCACTTTTTTACCCTGAAGGTAGCTCGCGCCGTCGGCGAATTCGTCGCGGCCCATAAAGCGGCATTTACCCAGCTGTGCCAGCTGCTGGCGCAGATTCAGTGTATTAAAGTAGTTAGCCATGATGGTGTACTCCGTGATGTTGTGTTGTCGCGCTTATTGTTCGGTTTACAGATTGCTATCTGTGCGAATGAACCCACATTACAACAGGAAATTTATTGCGGAAATTGATATATTCACAACGTTATGTTGCGGTTTATGCAACGTCAAAAACCGGAGGTCTGTCTGTGGATTTACGCGATCTAAAAACCTTCCTGCATCTGGCGGAAAGCCGCCACTTTGGCCGCAGCGCGCGAGCGATGCACGTCAGCCCCTCCACGCTTTCCCGGCAGATTCAGCGGCTGGAAGAAGATCTCGGCCAGCCGCTGTTTGTGCGCGATAACCGCACGGTCACGCTGACCGAAGCGGGTGAAGAGCTGCGAGTGTTTGCCCAACAGACGCTTTTGCAATATCAGCAGTTGCGCCATACCCTCGATCAGCAGGGGCCGTCCCTTTCCGGCGAACTCCATATCTTCTGTTCAGTGACCGCGGCATACAGTCATCTGCCGCCGATCCTAGACCGTTTTCGCGCCGAACACCCTTCTGTTGAAATCAAATTGACGACCGGAGACGCCGCCGATGCGATGGAAAAGGTGGTAACGGGAGAAGCGGACCTGGCAATCGCCGGCAAACCAGAAACGCTACCGGGCGCAGTGGCGTTTTCGATGCTGGAAAATCTGGCGGTGGTGCTGATCGCCCCGGCGCTGCCCTGCCCGGTGCGCAATCAGGTTTCGGTTGATAAGCCCGACTGGTCGACGGTGCCGTTTATCATGGCCGATCAGGGGCCGGTACGCCGCCGTATTGAGCTGTGGTTTCGCCGCCATAAAATCAGCAATCCGCAGATTTACGCCACCGTCGGCGGTCACGAAGCGATGGTCTCAATGGTGGCGCTGGGCTGCGGCGTGGCGCTGCTGCCGGAAGTGGTGCTGGAAAACAGCCCGGAACCGGTGCGCAACCGGGTAATGATTTTAGAACGTAGTGATGAAAAAACGCCGTTTGAGCTTGGCGTCTGCGCGCAAAAAAAGCGGCTGCATGAGCCGCTAATTGATGCGTTCTGGAAAATTTTACCGAATTAGTTTTACGGCCCTACCGTTACCCGAACAGGCTTCCCAATACGGCTAAGCATATTCACCAGAGCATCAATGGTGAATTTGCTGCATTTCTTGTTGACGATATCCGAAACGCGCGGTCGGGATATATGCAAAACTGTAGCAACCTCGGCTTGCTTCATCTGGTTTCGCGTAATCCAGAGGGTAATATCTTCCATGAGCTGTTGTTTAATGGCTAACGTGTTTTCGATTTCACTCAGGGAATCAGCGTAAAACTTTTCTGCGTCCTGCTTATGAAACCCCAAATCAGCAAAAACATTACCGCCAGATGGCGTCACATGGCGAATATCACTATCAGTTTTGGCAATCACAAGCTGTTTCTCCGTTGTTGCACCAGCCGGTTATAACGCGCTCTGGCGATGTTTTTATCGTGCTGACTGGTTTGTTGCATCTGTTTTTGGAAACTATGCAAAACGTAGAGTGCTTCTTCAAACTTAGCGACATACATAACGCGATAGATACCATTGTTGTCACGAATCCGAATTTCATTTACCCCAGCCCCAATTTCTGAAAACGGTTTCCAGTCATCGGGTTCAATTCCATACTGAATTTTGTGAAGCTGATAACCGACTGCTTTGCGTACCGTTATGGGAAAAGCCAGGAGATCCTCCAGAGAAGATCCCACCCATCGAATTTCTTTTTCATTGGAGAGAGCTCGGGTGAGTAACATAACATCCTTGTGTATAAAATTTTATACATTGTTTTTAACAGGTGCAAGTGATGGCGGTGCTAACGATATGGTGAGCCGAGTTTCACCACAAGCAGATTGGGCGCCTTCTGGAAAACGTCTCGCAAAATTAAATGAGTGGATGCTCCGGGCTGGCAGAAAAGCCCAATAACTGAGGGAAGATCATATCTGGATATCAGGCCCACTTTACTTTGTGGGCCTGAAAAACTAGACGCTGAATTAACCCGCCAGAAAGAACCGAAACGCCGGGTTATTGCTCTCATCATGGCATTCATAGCCCAGCTCATGCAGCCGGGTTTCGAAATCCGGCTCATGATCGCCTAACTCGAACGCCGCCAGCACGCGGCCATAATCGGTACCGTGGCTGCGGTAATGGAATAGCGAAATATTCCAGTGCGTGCCAAGCGTATGCAGGAATTTGAGCAACGCGCCGGGCGACTCCGGAAATTCGAAACTATACAAACGCTCCTGTAATGGCTTGGAGGGGCGTCCGCCGACCATATAGCGCACATGCAGCTTCGCCATTTCATCGTCGGAGAGATCCACTACGCTATAACCGCCGTCGCACAGTTGGGTGATAATCTCTTTTCGCTCCTCCAGCCCCTGACTGACGCGTACGCCGACAAAAATACAGGCATTTTTCGCGTCGGCAAAACGGTAGTTAAATTCGGTGACCATACGCCCGCCAAGCAACTGACAGAATTTGAGGAAGCTCCCCTTTTCTTCCGGAATGGTCACCGCCAGTAGCGCTTCGCGCTGTTCCCCCAGCTCGCAGCGTTCAGACACATAGCGCAAGCCGTGGAAGTTGACGTTGGCGCCGGAAAGGACGTGCGCCAGCCGTTCGCCGCGAATATTGTGCTGGGCGATATATTTTTTCATCCCCGCCAGCGCCAGCGCGCCGGACGGTTCCGCCACCGCACGCACATCTTCAAACAGATCTTTCATCGCCGCGCAGATAGCGTCGCTATCCACGGTGACAATATCATCAAGGTATTCCTGACACAGGCGGAAGGTTTCGTCGCCGATGCGTTTTACCGCCACGCCTTCAGCAAATAACCCAACACGCGGGAGATCCACTGGATGACCGGCTTCCAACGCCGCTTTCAGGCAGGCGGAATCCTCCGCTTCGACGGCAATCACTTTGATTTGCGGCATCAATTGTTTGATCAGTACCGCTACGCCCGCCGCCAGGCCGCCGCCGCCAACCGGCACAAAGACACGATCGAGATGCGAATCCTGCTGAAGCAGTTCCAGCGCCAGCGTGCCCTGCCCGGCGATCACCATTGGGTGATCAAACGGCGGCACCCAGGTAAAACCCTGCTGCTGCGCCAGTTCAATAGCTTTCGCTTTCGCTTCATCAAAATTAGCGCCGTGCAACAGCACTTCGCCGCCAAAACCGCGTACCGCATCGACTTTAATATCCGCCGTAGCTTTTGGCATGACGATCAGAGACTTCACGCCAAGCCGCGCGGAGGAGAACGCCACGCCCTGCGCATGATTGCCCGCCGACGCGGTAATCACGCCGTGGGCTTTTTGTTCTTCGGTCAATCCGGCCATCATCGCGTAAGCGCCGCGCAGCTTAAAGCTATGTACCGGCTGCCGGTCTTCGCGTTTGACGAGAATAACGTTATCCAGACGTGACGAGAGCTTTTCCATTTTTTGCAGCGGCGTCACCTGCGCCGCTTCGTATACTGGCGCGCGTAGCACCGCGCGCAGATACTCCGCCCCTTCCGGCGCGACTGACAGTGGTTGAGATTCCGCCATCATCAACCTCCCAGTTTCGATTTATCGCGCACCGCGCCTTTATCGGCGCTGGTCGCCAGGCTGGCGTAGGCACGCAGGGCAAACGAAACCTGACGCTGACGATTTTTCGGCGTCCAGGCTTTGTCGCCACGAGCTTCCTGCGCCTCGCGGCGTGCGGCGATTTCAGCCTCACTCAACTGCAACTGAATGCTGCGGTTCGGGATATCAATCGCAATAGTGTCGCCATCTTCAATCAACGCAATAGTGCCGCCGCTGGCCGCTTCCGGCGAAACGTGGCCAATAGAGAGACCGGAAGTCCCGCCGGAAAAACGCCCATCGGTGATGAGCGCGCAGGCTTTGCCCAGCCCCATCGACTTCAGGAAACTGGTCGGATAGAGCATTTCCTGCATTCCCGGCCCGCCTTTCGGCCCTTCGTAGCGGATCACGACTACATCGCCTTCCACTACTTTGCCGCCGAGAATCGCCTCTACCGCCTCATCCTGACTTTCATACACTTTCGCCGGGCCGGTGAATTTAAGGATGCTGTCATCGACGCCTGCGGTTTTCACAATGCAGCCGTTTTCGGCGAAGTTGCCATACAGCACCGCCAGACCGCCGTCTTTGCTATAGGCATATTCCAGCGAGCGGATGCAACCCGCTGCGCGGTCGTCATCCAGCGAATCCCAGCGACAATCCTGCGAGAACGCCTGAGTAGTACGGATACCGGCAGGGCCAGCACGGAACATTTTTTTAACCGCTTCGTCCTGCGTAACCGTGATGTCGTACTGTTCCAGCGTTTGCGGCAACGTCAGGCCTAATACGTTTTTCACGTTGCGGTTCAGCAGCCCAGCGCGATCCAGCTCGCCTAAAATACCCAGCACACCGCCGGCACGGTGAACGTCTTCCATATGGTATTTCTGGGTACTTGGCGCCACTTTACACAGCTGCGGCACCTTGCGGGACAGCTTGTCGATATCACTCATGGTGAAGTCGATTTCCGCTTCCTGCGCCGCCGCCAGCAGGTGAAGAACGGTGTTGGTCGAACCGCCCATCGCGATATCCAGCGTCATCGCATTCTCAAACGCCGCCTTGTTGGCAATGTTTCGTGGCAGTGCACTTTCGTCGTTTTGCTCGTAATAGCGTTTAGTCAGTTCAACAATCCGCTTACCGGCATTGAGGAACAACTGCTTCCGGTCAGCATGGGTCGCCAGCAGCGAACCGTTGCCCGGCTGCGACAGACCCAGCGCTTCGGTCAGGCAGTTCATGGAGTTAGCGGTAAACATGCCGGAGCAGGAGCCGCAGGTTGGGCAGGCGGAGCGCTCCACCTGGTTACTTTGATCGTCAGAGACTTTCGGGTCCGCTCCCTGAATCATGGCATCAACCAGATCGAGCTTGATGATCTGATCGGACAGTTTGGTTTTCCCGGCTTCCATCGGTCCGCCGGAGACAAAGATCACCGGAATATTCAGGCGCAGCGAGGCCATGAGCATCCCTGGGGTGATTTTGTCGCAGTTGGAGATACACACCATCGCGTCAGCGCAGTGAGCGTTCACCATGTACTCAACGGAGTCGGCGATCAGCTCGCGCGACGGCAGTGAATAGAGCATACCCCCGTGCCCCATGGCAATCCCGTCATCCACGGCAATAGTGTTGAACTCTTTCGCCACCCCTCCGGAAGCTTCAATCTGTTCGGCGACCAGCTTACCGAGATCGCGCAGATGAACGTGACCCGGCACAAACTGAGTGAATGAGTTCACCACGGCGATAATCGGTTTGCCAAAATCACTGTCGGTCATTCCGGTGGCGCGCCACAGCGCGCGGGCACCCGCCATATTACGACCATGGGTGGTGGTGGCGGAACGGTACTTAGGCATGCTTTATTTACTCCCCATCTTTTCCCTTCATACTTCACGCCACAGGTGCGTTGGCTGCCTCACTCACCCCAGTCACTTACTACAGTAAGCCCTGGGGATTCGCTGCGTTACCGCCTTCCTGTGACGCAAATTATTTTGGGAAAATATTAATTTTATTTATTATGAATTTACCGGATCCAACCAGCCCCATTTATCCTCGGTTTCTCCAGTGAAGAGACCAAAGAAGGCTTGTTGAATACACTTGGTAACAGGGCCGCAACGGCCTTCACCTACCTGGATACCATCAACGCTGCGTACCGGAGTAATTTCTGCCGCGGTTCCGGACATAAACACTTCGTCGGCCAGATACAGCGATTCACGGGACAGCACCTGCTCACGCACTTCAATACCCAGCTCTTTCGCCAGTTTGATGATCGCGTCGCGAGTAATGCCTGGCAGCGCGGAAGAGGTAAACGGCGGAGTAAACAGCACGCCATCTTTTACCTCAAACAGGTTTTCACCTGCGCCTTCGGAGATATAGCCGTTTACATCCAGGGCGATGCCTTCCTGATAGCCGTGGCGGCGCGCTTCGCTACCCACCAGCAGTGAGGAGAGGTAGTTACCGCCCGCTTTCGCAGCGGTTGGAATGGTGTTCGGCGCAGCGCGATTCCAGGAAGAAACCATCGCATCGATCCCCTGATCCAGCGCTTCGGCGCCCAGGTATGCCCCCCACGGGAACGCGGCGATGATGACGTCAGTGGTGTATCCCGGGGGCGGGTTAACGCCCATACCGACATCGCCGACAAATACCAACGGACGGATATAGGCGCTGGTCAGGTTGTTTTTGCGGATCACTTCGCGGCAGGCTTCCATCAGCTCATCAATACTCTGGGAAACCGGAAAACGATAAATTTTTGCTGAGTCGCGCAGACGCTGCATATGTTCACGATGACGAAACACTACCGGGCCTTTGTGAGAGTCGTAGCACCGAATCCCTTCAAATACCGACGTACCGTAGTGCAGCGCGTGGGACATTACGTGAACCTTCGCGTCTTCCCAGCGCACCATCTCGCCATTGAACCAAATGTAATCAGCTTTTTTCGTCGTCATTTTTCTTCCTTTTGCGCTCAGGCGCGGATTTGTTGTGATGTGGCAGCGCTCTGGCAGATCGCGACATGCGCAACATCTACCAGTTTACTTAACTGACTAAACAGTAAGTCGACCGACCGGGGACTGGCAACGGTCAATTCAATATTTATATTCTGCGCATCGGTCGCGGCTTCCATATTCATGGAGCACACCTGAAAACCACGATGGCGCACCACGCGTAAAACACGTTCTAAGGTTTCTGGATTAAAGCGTGCCGATACATTGACCTGATGTTGCATCATGATAATTTCTCCAGCATTTCAGAGTTACTGGCGCCAGGCGGCACCAACGGCCAGACATTTTCAAGTTCGTCGATTGAGACGTGAAGCAGGTACGGCCCTTCGCTTGCCAACATCGTGTCGAGTGCCGCTTCAACCTGGTCTTTACGAGTAATGTGCTGGCCTGGAATGCCGAAGGCGCTGGCCAGCATGAGGAAATCGGGGTTATCGGTCAGGGTGGTTTCGCTATATCGCTCCTGGAAAAACAGTTGCTGCCATTGTCGAACCATCCCTAACCGCTGGTTGTCGAGTAAGACTATCTTCAACGGTAACTGCTTGCGTTTTACGGTGCCCAACTCCTGAACATTCATCATGAAGGAGCCGTCACCGGAGATACAGATAACGGTATCATTCGGTCGCGCTACCTGCGCGCCAACGGCCGCCGGTAAGCCGAATCCCATCGTCCCCAGACCGCTGGAGGTGATGAAGTTCTCCGGGCGGGTGTAAGTCATATGCTGGGCTGACCACATCTGATGCTGCCCCACATCCGTCGTCACCACGCTGTCTGCGGGTTTGCGTTCCGACAATTGCTTCAACAACAACGGCGCATAGATAGTCTCGCCAGGATGGTCATAGCGCCAGGCGTGTTCTGCGCGCAGCTCTGCACAGGACTGACGCCATGCGTCGATCTTCAGCGGTTGCTGTAATGCCGACAACAGCGAATTTAAATCGCCCTGCAACGCGACGTGTGCCTGACGCAGTTTGTTCATTTCCGCCGGGTCGATATCCATATGGATTACGCTGGCGTTCGGCGCAAACGTATTCAGCTTACCGGTCACCCGGTCATCAAAACGTGCACCCACTGCGATCAGTAAATCACACTCTTGCACCGCGAAATTAGCCGCTTTAGTACCGTGCATTCCCAGCATGCCCAGATAGTACGGATAATCAGCTTCAACAGCCCCCAGCCCTTTCAGCGTGCAGGTAACTGGCATTTGCGTTACCGCGATAAATTTACGCAGCGCCGGAACCGCCTGCGCCATACCAACACCACCGCCGACGTACAGCATGGGTTTTTTCGCCTGTTCCAGCATCTGGCGCGCCTGTTCAACATCAGCCTGCGGGAAGATCGCTTCGTTAGCAACGGTAGTAAACCAGGGTTCCAGCTCACCGCTGGCCAACTGGATATCTTTCGGGATATCCACCAGAACCGGGCCAGGACGGCCAGCGTTGGCGACTTCAAAAGCCTCCGCCATGATGCGCGGCAACTCTTCCAGCGACTGCACCAGGAAGCTGTGTTTGGTACAGGCCAACGACAGCCCTAACACATCTACCTCCTGGAACGCATCGGTGCCGATGAACGGGGCGGAAACCTGACCCGTGATCGCGACGACGGGGACCGAATCTAACAACGCATCCGCCAGGCCAGTGATCAGGTTAGTGGCGCCAGGGCCGGAAGTGGCGATACAAACACCGGTTTTGCCGGTAGAACGGGCATAACCGATTGCCGCCATTGCGGCACCCTGCTCGTGTCGGCACAACAAATGCTCCACACCACCGTCATACAACGCGTCGTAAACCGGCATAATTGCGCCGCCAGGATAACCAAATACGGTTTTCACCCCCTGCGCTCGCAAAGCATGTACCACCCACTGTGCCCCGTTCATAGTTACATCCCCGTCGTAAATCTTGAGAAACAGAATTTTATGCTGTTATTCACGCTCTGCTCCTCGCTTAAGTTTTTCAGGCCAAAAAAAACCCCCGGACCTTTCGGTGCGGGGGTCTTAGTTCGTTAAGGCTTGATTTCTAAGCCTTTCCTCGTCCAAGTGCAGCCCCGCACGGTGGGATAATAATCACCACCACGCTAATCACTCGTAGAAGGGCTGTCATTTTTGTCTATTCTTGCATCTTGTTCGAAGGAATACCTAAAGAGTTACCATAGGTTTTGCCAATAGCACAAGATATTTTTTTAACCACGTTTCAGATAATGCAGGTGAATGCCTAAAAGTGCTTTGTTTTTTATAAGAAAAATTAGCAACTGAAAAATTTTCACGTTTTCCTCCCCCTTTTGGCGCGCTTTACACCCTGTTTTCCTTCTTTTCGCTTCTGCGAGCGTTCTTCCAGTTTGATGTTTCTTACCTGAAAATGACGCCAAAATTCAGGAATCAGCCGCTAAAAAACAAAAAGTCAGTAATTCGACTTTCTCTTCTATTCCGCATAATCCACGTAACAGGAGGGATTATGTCACTGGCGATTGTTCATACTCGCGCCGCACTTGGCGTCAATGCGCCGCCTATCACTATAGAGGTGCATATCAGTAATGGATTACCGGGATTAACCATGGTTGGCCTACCGGAAACCACGGTAAAAGAGGCGCGTGACCGGGTACGTAGTGCGATTATTAATAGCGGATATGAATTTCCGGCTAAAAAAATAACCATTAACCTTGCTCCAGCCGATCTACCGAAAGAGGGTGGAAGGTATGACCTGCCTATTGCTGTTGCGCTTCTGGCCGCGTCTGAGCAGCTTACAGCGTCGAATCTTGAGGCATATGAGCTGGTGGGTGAGTTAGCGCTTACAGGCGCATTACGCGGCGTTCCTGGCGCAATATCAAGTGCAACGGAAGCCATCAGGGCCGGCAGAAATATTATCGTCGCAACAGAGAACGCGGCGGAGGTTGGGCTTATCAGCAAAGAAGGTTGTTTTATCGCCGATCATCTACAAACCGTCTGCGCCTTTCTGGAAGGGAAACACGCCCTGGAAAGACCTTTAGCTCAGGATATGGCATCGCCTACCGCAACTGCCGATCTTCGCGATGTGATCGGTCAGGAGCAGGGTAAACGCGGCCTGGAGATTACAGCGGCAGGGGGACATAATCTGCTATTGATCGGCCCGCCGGGTACGGGTAAAACCATGCTGGCCAGTCGACTGAGCGGGATTCTTCCACCATTAAGCAATGAAGAGGCGTTGGAAAGCGCCGCGATCCTCAGTCTGGTTAATGCCGATACGGTACAAAAACGATGGCAGCAACGTCCCTTTCGCTCACCTCATCATAGCGCCTCGCTTACTGCTATGGTCGGCGGCGGCGCAATACCCGCCCCGGGAGAGATATCGCTGGCGCACAACGGAATTTTGTTCCTTGATGAATTGCCTGAATTTGAGCGACGCACACTGGATGCGCTACGTGAACCTATAGAATCCGGTCAAATTCATTTATCCCGTACCAGAGCGAAAATAACGTACCCTGCCAGGTTCCAGTTAATCGCCGCAATGAATCCCAGCCCGACCGGACATTATCAGGGAAACCATAATCGCTGCACGCCAGAACAGACACTACGTTACCTTAATCGGTTGTCAGGCCCGTTTCTTGATCGTTTTGACCTTTCGCTTGAGGTACCGCTTCCACCGCCCGGGATTCTTAGCCAACACGCCTCAAAGGGTGAGAGCAGCGCTACGGTAAAAAAGCGGGTCATCGCCGCCCATGAACGGCAGTACCGACGCCAGAAGAAGTTAAACGCGCGTCTGGAGGGTCGCGAAATCCAAAAATATTGTGTTTTGCATCACGATGACGCTCGCTGGCTTGAAGACACGCTGGTGCATCTTGGGTTATCCATTCGCGCCTGGCAGCGTTTACTAAAAGTGGCCAGAACCATTGCCGACATAGAACTGGCTGACCAGATCTCGCGTCAGCATTTGCAGGAGGCGGTAAGCTATCGGGCGATAGACAGGTTGTTAATTCATTTGCAAAAGCTGTTGGCGTAAAAAAAGGGCATTACGCCCTTTTTATTAATCATCAGCTTCGGTGTAGTCTTCTGCGCCTTCAACTTGCGGCTTGCCGCCAGACAAGGTGTGGAAGCGTTTTGGACGCTTGATACGCGTCATATACTTGGACCAGACGCGTTCTGCATCCGTTACCGGCTCGCGTTCACCGCGACATACCGCTACAAACAGCTTCTCTTCTTCAGTCACAGGCTCACGCTTGCCAAGATCCAGATCATTAAAGGCATGACCATGACGCTCAAGCAGTTGTGCCTCTTTAATCGTGAAATCACCGTGACGAGAGAATCCACGTGGATAATGTTTATTGTCAAAATATCGATTAGTCGTCGTAAAGCTTTCCGCCATCCTGCACGCTCCTAATTCTTTGTCTGAGCTATTTATGGCGCGGAGTATTAGTTACGCTTGACAGAGTGTAAAACAAAACATTTAAATCATAACGACAAATAATTTTGTGGAGAGCACAGTGGATACGGAATTGTTAAAAACTTTCCTGGAAGTTAGCCGGACACGCCATTTCGGGCGGGCCGCAGAAGCACTTTACCTGACGCAATCCGCGGTGAGCTTTCGTATCAGGCAACTGGAGAATCAACTGGGCGTAAACCTTTTTACACGGCACAGAAACAATATCCGTTTAACCACGGCTGGCGAAAAACTTTTACCGTATGCGGAAACGCTGATGAATACGTGGCAGGCGGCACGTAAAGAGGTGGCGCATACCTCACGCCATAACGAGTTTTCCATCGGCGCCAGCGCGTCTTTATGGGAGTGTATGCTTAACGCCTGGCTGGGGCGACTGTACCAACTACAGGAGCCACAAAGCGGCCTGCAATTCGAAGCCAGAATCGCTCAACGGCAATCGCTTGTGAAGCAACTTCATGAACGCCAGCTTGATCTCCTCATTACTACCGAAGCGCCCAAAATGGATGAGTTCAGCAGTCAGCTGTTAGGGCACTTCACTTTGGCGTTATATTGCAGCAGCCCTGCCCGTAAGAAATCAGAACTCAATTATCTGCGGCTGGAGTGGGGCCCAGACTTCCAACAGCATGAAACCGGGCTGATCGCAGCAGATGAAGTGCCGGTATTAACAACCAGCTCAGCCGAACTCGCCCGACAGCAGCTTAGCGCATTAAATGGCTGTAGCTGGCTTCCTGTAAACTGGGCAAATGAAAAGGGCGGATTACATACCGTTGCCGACAGCGCAACGCTTTCACGGCCGCTATACGCCATTTGGCTGCAAAACAGCGATAAATACTCGCTGATCTGCGATCTGTTAAAAACGGATGTGCTGGATGAACAATGAAAATGATGAAAAGAAAAGGAAGGGAACTCACGATTACCTGATCAGATAATCAGGTAATTTTAGGCAAAAAAAATCCTTAGCAGATGCTAAGGATTATTTCTGGCAGGGGCGGAGAGACTCGAACTCCCAACACCCGGTTTTGGAGACCGGTGCTCTACCAATTGAACTACGCCCCTAATTAGGGTGGCGGAACGGACGGGACTCGAACCCGCGACCCCCTGCGTGACAGGCAGGTATTCTAACCAACTGAACTACCGCTC